>JAIYDD010000107.1 GCA_027487675.1 Acetobacteraceae bacterium
GCCTCGCCCGCCGGCGCCGCGACGCTGACCCGGCAGCGCCCGATGCCGAGGTCGAGCGGCGCGTAGATCTGGTCGTAGTCGAATTCCATCAGCACGTCGGCGCCGCAGACGCCGATATGGGCGGCGCCATGCGCCACGAAAGTCGCGACGTCGAAGGGCCGCACCCGCACCACGTCGAGGCCCGGATGGTTGGTCTCGAAGCGCAGGCGGCGGCTGTCCTCGTCCACGTAGTCGGCGGCGGGCGCGATGCCGGCGCGGCCAAGCAGCGGGCCGAGCTCGGCCAGGATGCGGCCCTTGGGCACGGCGAGGATCAGGGTGCCGCCGGCCTCGGCCGGGGTGGAGGGATCGGCGGGGAAGCTGGTCTGGATCTGCGATTCCATGGCGGAGCCTAGCACCGGCGCAGGCGGTGGCACGACCACGCCGCGATATCCGCCGCGTGGCAGACGGGTGACAGGCCGTCAACCGCGCCGCGCGCGGGGCTGGGGCGCGGGGCTGGGGCCGGCGGGCCGGGCTTGCGCCAACCTAGGAAAAAAGGCATAATCACGGCCCGCCCCGCACCGCCCGGCCCGCCCCAAGCGACCAGCCGAAAACGCTGGATAAAGTGCCAAAAAGCCAATGTGACACAGAGTTTACGCAGGCTGCGCCGGCGCGCCTACAGCCCGCAGCGATACCACTCCGGCACGGTCGCATAGCTGCACACCTGGAAGCGCACGCTGTCCAGCCAGGCGTTGAGCGGCGCGACGCGCGACGTCTCGCCCGGCCGCAGCACCGCCGAGACATCCTGCATCGGCCCCGACCGGCTGACCGCGAAGCGCACGCGCACCGGCACGCCGCAGCCATTGGTGAAGGTCACGGTGCGCCAGCCGCGCTCGCCCTGGGTGATGGTGGGCGTCACGCAATCGGGCGCGATCACCGGTGCTTGCTCCGCCGCGGCCGGCAGGGCGGCGAGCAGCAGGGGGAACAGCAGCGCGGCGCCGAGGGCAGGGCGCAGGGCAGGGGCAGGCATCGCCTCGTCGTCTCCGGGCGCGGTCGCGCCGGCCGAACATCCACGCGCGGTGCGGCCTCGGCAAGAGCCGCGGCCGGTCGCCTGGCGACCCGGGCGACCCGGCCCGCATCTCCGCGCCTGCCGGCCCCGCGGCCAGGGGGGCGCCGTCACGCCGTGAACTGCTCCGCGATGATGCGCTCCGACAGCGAATGGTCGGGGTCGAACAGCATGGTCAGCGTCACGCCGCGATCCTCCCGGACCTCCACCCGGCGCACGTCGCGCACCTCGGTGTAGTCGGCGGTGGCGGAGACCGGGCGCTTCTCCGGCTCCAGCACCTCGAACACCACCTGCGCGTCGCCGGGCAGCAGCGCGCCGCGCCACCGGCGGGGGCGGAAGGCGCTGATCGGCGTCAGCGGCAGCAGGTTGGCCGAAAGCGGCACGATCGGCCCGTGCGCCGAGAGGTTGTAGGCGGTGCTGCCGGCCGGCGTGGCCACCAGGATGCCGTCGCAGATCAGCTCCGAGAGGCGTTCCTTGCCGTCCACCAGGATGCGGATCTTGGCGGCCTGCCGCGTCTCCCGCAGCAGCGACACCTCGTTGATCGCCAGCGCCTCCTCCACCGCGCCTGTGGCGCCGAGGGCGCGCATGCGCAGCGGGTGCAGCGTGGCGGCCTGCGCCTGCGCCAGGCGGTCCGGCAGTTCCTCCTCGCGGTAGTCGTTCATCAGGAAGCCGACGGAGCCGCAATTCATCCCATAGACCGGCAGGTTGCGGCCGAGCAGCCGGTGCTGGGTCTCGAGCATCATGCCGTCGCCGCCGAGCGCCACCACCACCTCCGCCCGGTCGAGCGGCGCGGCGCCGTGGCGCGCCGCCAGCCGGTCCTGCGCGTCGCGCGCCACCTCGGTCGGCGCGGCGAGGAAGGCGATCCGCGGCGCGCTCATGCCCGCCCGCCCGCCCCGCCGCCGGAAGCCCTCTCCGCCCGGAGGGGGGAGAGGCGGTAAACCGTCGCCGTGTCGCCGACGACTTCAGCCCTCTCCCCCCGCAGGGGGGAGAGGGTTGGGTGAGGGGGGCCCCCAGCCACCCCCCTCATCGCCCGCCATCCGGCGCGTCCCCGCGCCTCGCGGCATCCAGCGCCTCCACGCGCCGGGCCGCATCCAGCGCCTCCACGCGCCTGGCGGCATCCAGCGCCTCCACGCGCCTGGCGGCGCGATGCTCCAGCACCGGCATGTCCCGCCGCACCCGCGCCGTCACCGCCGGGTCGATGCGCGCCGTCGCCCAGCCCATGCCGTCGCTGCACTTCGCGACCACGTGCCCCCAGGGGTCGACGACCAGCGAATGGCCATAGACCTGCCGCGTCGCGCCCCGCTCCTCATACGCCCCCCAGGACGCCGCGGCCGCGATCCAGCACTGCGTCTCGATCGCCCGCGCGCGCAGCAGCACCTCCCAATGGTCCTTGCCGGTCTGCAGGGTGAAGTTCGACGGCACCAGGATCGCCTCCGCCCCCATCGCGCGCAGCGCCGCGAACTGCTCGGCGAAGCGCATGTCGTAGCAGACCGTGAGGCCCCAGCGCACGCCGCCCGCATCGACGCAGGCCAGCGCCGTCCCCGCCCCGTAGAGCGCGCTTTCGCGATAGCCGGTGCCGTCGGGGGCGGTGATGTCGAACAGGTGGATCTTGCGGTAGCGCGCCAGCTCCCGCCCGTCCGGGTCGAACAGCAGCGAGGTGTTGAACAGCTTCTCCCCCTCGCCCCCCGCCTCGATGATCGATCCGCCATGGACGTGGATGCGGTGGGCGCGCGCGACCTCGCGCAGGAATTCATAGGCCTCGCCGCCGGCGCCGCCGGGCTCGGGCAGCGTCTCGGCGGCGCGCATCCGCGCCTCCCGCCCGCCGCCGAGATTGGTCCATGTCTCGGGCAGGGTGACCATGTCGGGCCGGTCGGCGGCGACCGCGCCCTCGATCAGCCGGCGCGCCTGGGCGATGTTGGCCGCCTTGTCGGAGCCCTGGTTCATCTGCACGACGGCGATGCGCATGCGGCCTCTCCCACAGGGGCGGGGCATCAAGCCCGGCGGGCCGGGCGGCGGCAAGGGGGGGCGCGGCGGCCAGCCCTTCGCGCGCGACGGGTCGCGTGCCAGGCTGCCGCGGCGCGCCACGGCCCTCGCCGCGAGGGCCCCGCGCGCGGCGCAGCCGGGGGCGCGGGATGGACGACGGGATCGCCTGGGGGCCGATGGTGACGTTCGGCCTCTGCCCGCAGGGCAAGCCGAAGTTTCCGAAGGGCAGGCTGGATCTCCCGGAAACCGATGGCCAACCCGGCGTCTACCGGATCGACCTGCCGGACGGCTTCACCCATGGCGGCCAGTCGAAGAACCTGGCGAAGCGCTTCGACGACTATCGGAACCCGAAAGCCGGCGTCGAGACGGAAGCCGTCCTCCACGGCCTGCTCGTCGAAGCCCGGACCGCGCGGGTGCAGGTCGCCTCCGGTCCCGCCTACGCCTCGGCCGCGGCCCGGCACGCGGCGGAGCGCAAGGCCATCCAGGCTGCGGCATCGAGCGGGGCGCATGTGCTCAACAAGGCGGGCAGCGGCAGCAACCCCCATGCCGCGGCGCGCTGGCTGCGCGGCCGCGCGGCGTATCACCGGCGCGAACTCGCGCGGATCGAGGCGGAGATCGCGCAGCTTCCGATCCCTGCCGCCACCGCCGGGGCGCCGGCACCCGGCGCGTGACGCGCGGCAAGGCGTGCCCCACCCTCGGGCTGGGCGCCCGCCTGCCATGGCGGCATAAGCAAACACCCGTCCAGGAGTGCTGCCAAAAATGTCGCTGCCCGCGCGCCCCACCCTGCTCTTCGCCCATGTCGCCTACCGCTTCGCGGAACGCTACGCCGCCCGCGGCGGCGCCCTGCCCGCCATCGAGGCCCGCAGCCTGGAGGA
>JAIYDD010000253.1 GCA_027487675.1 Acetobacteraceae bacterium
ATGTTCGGGCGGACCTTGATCTCCTTGATCTCGACCACCTTCTGGCGCTTGCGGGCCTCGTTGGCCTTCTTCTGCTGCTCGTACTTGTACTTGCCGTAGTCCAGGATCTTCACCACCGGGGGCACGGCGTTGGGGCTGATCTCGAGCAGGTCGAGGCCCACGTCGTAGGCGCGCAGCAGCGCCTCGCGCGCGGTCATCACGCCCAGCATCTCGCCGTCCTGATCGATCAGCCGCACCTGCGGCGAGCGGATCTCCTCGTTCACCCGCGGGCCGTCTCGCGTCGGCATCTGGGCGGGCATGGGGCCTCGGGGTATGGCGGTCTCCTGTCGTTGTGGCTGGCAGTCGGTCGAGTGTTATGGCGATCCGGCCAGGGCGGCGCAACTGCGCTCTGGCCGGCGCGATGGCGCTTCGGCGTGCCCCTGGCCCGTCAGCCGCGCAGGTCGGGCGGCGTCGCCTCGGCGGCCAGCCGCGCGATGGCCTCGGCCAGCGTCACCGTCTCCTGCTCCCGGCCGGGCAGGCGGCGCAGGACGAGCGACCGCTCCTCCGCCTCGCGCCGCCCGACCACGGCAAGGACCGGGACGCGCTGGTCGATATGGTCCACGACCTTGCGGTTGATCTTCTCGTTCCTGAGGTCGGTCGCGACATGCAGGCCGGCCTTGCGCAGCGCCGCGGCGGCTTCCTCGGCGAAGGGGGCGGCGTCGTCCACGATGGTGGCGACCACCACCTGCACGGGCGCCATCCACAGCGGGAAGCGGCCGGCATGCTGCTCGATCAGGATGCCGAGGAACCGCTCGAAGCTGCCCAG
This sequence comes from Acetobacteraceae bacterium, assembly GCA_027487675.1. Classification (GTDB taxonomy): domain Bacteria; phylum Pseudomonadota; class Alphaproteobacteria; order Acetobacterales; family Acetobacteraceae; genus Falsiroseomonas. The sequence goes on from JAIYDD010000253.1 coordinate 806, forward strand.
GATCGCGCGGTGCAGCATGACGGGCCGGCGGCGGGCGCCGTCCTCGGCCACGTATTCGGCATCCAGCCGCTCGGGGAGGACGAAATCCACCTGCAGCGTGCCGCACTGCCAGTCGCGGCCGATCGCGTCGCGCAGGACGAATTCCAGCTTCGGGCCGTAGAAGGCGCCCTCGCCGGGGTTGAGTTCATAGGCGACGCCGGCGGTGTCGCAGGCCTGGCGCAGCGCGCCCTCGGCGCGGTCCCAGATTGCGTCGTCGCCGGCGCGCTGGGCGGGGCGGTCGGAGAATTTGACCCGGAAGCCCTCGAAGCCCAGGTCGCGATAGACCGAGGAGAGCAGCGCCACGAAGCGCACCGTCTCCTCCGCGATCTGGTGCTCCTCGCAGAAGATGTGCGCGTCGTCCTGGGTGAAGGCGCGCACGCGCATGATGCCGTGCAGCGCGCCGGAGGGCTCGTAGCGGTGGCAGGCGCCGAATTCGGCCATGCGGAGCGGCAATTCGCGGTAGCTGCGGATGCCCTGGTTGAAGATCAGCACATGGCAGGGGCAGTTCATCGGCTTCAGGGCGAGCGCCTTGTGGGCCTCGTCCTTGTCCTCCACCGTCGCCATGAACATGTTCTTGCGGTAGTTGTCCCAGTGGCCGGATGCCTCCCACAGCCGGCGGTCGAGCACCTGGGGGGTCTTCACCTCCTGGTAGTCGGCGAGGTCGAGGCGGCGGCGCATGTAGCCCTCGACCGTGCGATACAGGCGCCAGCCCTTGGGGTGCCAGAAGACGGAGCCGGTTGCTTCCTCCTGCAGGTGGAACAGGTCCATCTCGCGGCCGATCTTGCGGTGGTCGCGCTTTTCCGCCTCCTCGATCTGGTGGAGATGGGCGTCCAGTTCCTTCCGGTCGCGCCAGGCGGTGCCGTAGATGCGGGAGAGCACCGGGTTGCGGTGGTCGCCCCGCCAATAGGCGCCGGCCACCTTCATCAGCTTGAAGGCGTCGCCGACATCGCCGGTGCCGCGCATGTGCGGGCCGCGGCAGAGATCGACCCACTCGCCCTGGCTGTAGAGGCTGATCTCGGCGTCCTCGGGCAGGTCCTGGATCAGTTCCACCTTGAAGCGCTCGCCCTTGGCGGTGAACAGGGCGATGGCGTCCTCGCGGCTGACCACCTGGCGGGCGAAGGGGGCGTTCCGCGCGACGATCTCGCGCATCTTCGCCTCGATCGCCGCGAAGTCGTCCGGGGTGAAGGGCTCGTTGCGGTGGAAGTCGTAGTAGAAGCCGCCCTCGATCGGCGGGCCGATGGTGACCTGGGTGCCGGGGTGGAGGGCCTGCACGGCTTCCGCCAGCACATGGGCGCAGTCGTGCCGGATCATCTCCAGCGCGTCCTCGTCCCTGCGGGTGACGAAGCGGATGGCGGCGTCGCGCGCGACCTGGTGCGACAGGTCGCGCAGCTCGCCATCCACCTTCATCGCCAGCGCGGCCTTGGCGAGCCCCGGGCCGATGCTGGCCGCGATCGTCGTGCCGGTGACGGGGCCGTCGAACTGGCGGACCGAACCGTCGGGCAGGGTGATCGCGGGCATCTGGGGGGCCGGGCTCCGGGCGGATGGGGATCGGGTGATGCCCACCGGGGGGGTGCGGCGTCAAGGCCGGCCAGCCTGTGCTAGGGTGGACGGCCCGGGGCGAATCGGGGAGGACCCATGCCGAGCGACGCCGCACCGCGACGCGCCGCGCTGTTCGTGGATTTCGACAACGTCTTCTTCGCGCTGCTGCGCTGGGACGAACGGGCGGCCTATGGCTTCGGGGAACGGCCGGATGCCTGGCTCGCCTGGCTGGAAGGCCGGGCGGAAGGCGGCGCGCCGACCGACCGGCGCACGCTGATCCGCCGCTGCTACCTGAACCCGGGCGGCTTCGCGGACTTCGCCCCGGGGCGCGCCGTGGCGCGCTACCGCGCCACGCGCGGCTTCCGGGAGCGCGTCTATTTCGGCGAGTTCCGCTCCGCCTTCGTGCAGGCCGGCTTCGACGTCGTGGACTGCCCGCCGGTGACGTCCCTGAAGAACGCCGCCGACATGAAGATGGCGCTCGACGTGCGGGAAGCGCTGGACCACCGCACGGTGTTCGAGGAGTTCGTGCTGCTGTCGGGCGACAGCGACTTCCTGCCGGCGCTGGCCCGGCTGCGCGCGCATGACCGGCGCATCACCATCCTGGCGCAGGAAACCGCCAAGCCCGCCTACCTGGCGGCGGCCGACACGGTGGTCGGGCTGGACGAATTCGCGCATGACGCGCTGGGCCAGCTGCCGGTGGCGCAGCTGGCGATGGTGCCGGCGCCGCCGGTGCCGGCGGTGGCCGCGCCGCCGCCGCGGGTGGAGCCGCCGCGCGCCGCGCCCCCCACCCCGCGGGAGGCGGTCTTCGCCTGGCTGCGCGACCAGCTGGCGCGCAGCGCCACGGGCGCGCTGCGCCTGACCGAGCTGGGCCAGGGGCTGACGCGCGCCTTCCCGCAGCTGAAGGAGAGCAAGTATCTCGGCGCGGGCTCGCTCGGCGCGCTGATCGAGGAGGCGGGGGATGCGCGGCTGGCGCTGTCCGGCCCGCCGGCGCGGCGCTGGCTGTTCGACCCGGATCGCGGCCCGGCGCCGCGCGACCTGCCGGCGGGGGTGGAGGACCAGCCGGCGCTGAACGGCAACGGCGCCGCGGCGGATGATCTGGCGGCGGAGGTCAACCCCGCGGCGAGGCCGGCCGCGCCGGAGGATGCGCCGGCACCGCCGGTCGCCGGGGTTCCGGCCGTCCCGGCGGATGCCGGTGCGGCGGCCGGCGCGGTCGATGCCGATGCGGCGGCCGTCCCGGCCGATGCCGATGCGGCGGCCGTTCCCCCGGGTGCCGGTGTCGCGGCCGTTCCGGCGGGCGCCGGTGTGGCGGCCGTTCCGGCGGACGCCGCTTGGCGTGGCCCCGCCGCGCCCGGAGACGCAACTCCGGGCGAGGCGACCCCGGGCGAGGCGACGGAGGACGTGGCCGACCCGCCCGCCCTCGCCGGCCCTGCTCCGGCGGAGGACGCCGAGGCGGCGCGGCAGGAGGACCAGCCCGGTGCCTCGGCGGGCGAGGGCGGGGCGACGATCGCCGACCCCGAACCGGCGCCTGCCACGACGCACGCCGCGCCGGCGGAGGCGCCCCCCGCACCGTGGGCGGAGAGCATGGCGGGCGCGCCCGCTTCGGCCCCGGGCGGGGAGGCGCCGGTCCTGCTCGACCGGCCTGCGGTGCCGCGCGCGGTGGAGCCGCCGCCACCACCCGGCCCCGACCAGCAGGCGCGGGCCATCCACCTGGTGCGGGAATTGCTGTGGGGCTCGCGCGACGCGCGGCGCTTCGCGCAGGAACTGCCGGGCTTCGCGCCGGGCGAGGTGGCGCCGCTGCTGGCGGCGATCGCGCGGCGACAGCCCTTCGATCTCTCGGCCGAGGCGGCCGCGATCTCCGCCGCGGTGGCGGCGGAGGCGGCGGCGGCGGGCGTGCCGGTCTCGGCGCGGGAGGTCTCGGCGCTGCTGCGCTGGCTGTCGCGCGGCGCGGCGCGGCTGGCCGAGCCGGCCGCGGAGGACGGCGCGGCGCAACTCGCCCGGGTGCTGCAGGGCGCGCTGCTGGCGGCACTGCACCTGCTGGGCAAGAAGCTGACCGAGCCGCAGAAGGACGCGCTGCGGGCCTGGACGCTGCCGGCGGGCCGGTAGCCGCGATCGCCGCGCGGGCGGGGTCGCGCGAAGGCGTGGATGCCGCCTCGGGCGCGGGCGGTCTCCACCGGCCGCCGCGCCGCGCGCGGGCGGCGGAGCGGCCCGCGCCAGGCCGCGGGGCGTCGCGGCTGGTCGGCGGGATGGTCGCGCGCCCGCGCCCCGGCCCGCGGCCTGGTGCCGACCGGCCCGGGGCGGCGGCGGATGCCGGGCCCTGCCGGCGCGCGAGGCCGCGTCGCCCGGGGCCGCCGACGGCAGGGGCGGGTTGACGCCGGCACCCTGCCGCGCGGCATGGTTGCCGCCGCACGAGGGCCGATCCACGCAGGCCGTGCAGGGAGGATCATCATGGCGCAGGACGCCGTCGGCGAGCACATCGCCTTTCCGGTCGCCGCCGGGGAACCGCGCGCGGGCCTGCTGGCGGGCGATGCCGGCGAGGCCACGCTGGTCGCGGAGCTGCGCATGCTCGGCCACCACGCGAAGGAGACGGTGCTGACCGAGGGCGCTTCCGGCGCCGTCTGGCGGCTGGCCAGCGACGAGGGAACGCACCTGAAGGGCACGGACCTCGCACCCTTTCCGCTGGGCTTCTTCAATGCCGGGCTGCAATCCGACCTGGCCGGCGCGATCGCGCGGCTGGCGCGGGCGCGCGGCATCCGGCTGGACGGGCTGCGCATGGCGCTGACCACGACCTATGCCTTCAGCGGGTCCTTCATGCAGGGCACCGGCAAGGGCGTGGCGGAGCGCGTGGTGGTGGAGATCGACATCGCCTCGCCCGCGCAGCCCGCGGAGCTGACCGCGCTGCTGGCGGATGCGACGCAGGCCTCGGCCGCGCTGTCGCTGGTGACGGCGCCGGGCGAGAACACCTTCGCGCTCTACTGCAACGGGCGGCGGATGAACCCGGCGACGCTGCCGGCCTCCCCTTCGCAGGACGCGACGGATCCCTTCCTGAAATACGCCGCGGCGCCGGTGCCGCTGGCCGGCGCGGCGGCGCTGCCCGGGCTGATCGTGAAGACCGGCGCCAGGACCCCCGGCGAGACCCGCCCGACGCCCGCCGCCGGCCGGGTGGTGTTCGAGGTGGCCGGGCAGGGCGAGCTGCTCGATCCGGCCGGCACCTGGCGGGCCGAGACGGCGCTGAAGGTGGCGGGCAATTCCATCTTCGCCTTCACCACGGATGAGAGCCCGGCCGCGCGCGCCCCGACGGGGCTGGCGCTGGCCACCGCCGGCATCGCCTTCTGCTACATGACGCAGATCGCCCGCTACCTGGAGAACATGAAGCTGCCGATCCGCAATGCGCGGATGGTGCAGGCTTCCCCCTACACGCGGGACGCGGCGGGGCGCGCGGGCTGGAAGCCCTGCGACACCCACCTGTTCCTGAACGGCGAGGCGGATGCCGAGACCTTCGAGATGCTGCAGCGCGTCGCCGCCAACACCTGCTACCTGCACCGCACCATGGCCGAGCGCCCGCCGCTGGCGATCGAGGCGCGCAAGGGCGGCGAGGTGATCTGGACGCTGGGCGCCTGATCCGGGCCGGCGGCGCGGGCCCGCGCCGGGCGGACGCCGCCTGGGTGGGGTGCGGCAGTCGGGCGACGGGTTCGGCGATCGGGCAGGCGGGGCCGCTTGCCCGGGTCGGGTGCGGCGCCTCCGCTGGTTCGGCGAAGCGGGGCCGGGATGGGCGGCGCGAAGCCCGGCGGCGCGCCATCGGCCGGCACGGCCCCGCGTCGCCGCGACCAGGATCGGCGATGGGTGCGCCGGCGCTCAGGGTCTGCACCATCGTCGCGCCGCGCGGCTCGCGCGGTTTGGGCGGTCCGCCCGGCCGGCGCGCGCTATCCGCCGTAGAGCTTCGCCGGGTCGGCCAGGGGCTGGGTGATGGCCGTCAGCTGGCCGTCGCGCAGCGCCTGGAAGAAGCAGTTGCGGCGGCCGGTGTGGCAGGCCACCCCGGTCTGGTCGACCAGCGCCAGCAGCGTGTCGCCGTCGCAGTCGAGGCGCAGGTCCACCAGGTGCTGCACCTGGCCCGAGGTCTCGCCCTTGCGCCAGAGCGCGCCGCGGGAGCGCGACCAGTAGGTGACGCGGCCGGTGGCCAGCGTCTCGGCCAGCGCGGCGCGGTTCATCCAGGCCATCATCAGCACCTCGCCGCTGTCGTGCTGCTGGGCGATGCAGGCGACCAGGCCGTGCGCGTCGAAGCGCACCGCGTCCAGCAGGCGGGCGCGGGCGGCGGGGTCGGCGACCGGGGTGTCGGTCGCGGGCGGGGTGTCCGGCATGGCGGGGTTCCGGATCGGGGTGCGTGCTGGGGGCGGGGCGCCTATATGCTGCGCCAAGTGCGATATCGGGCCGCGCGGCCCGGGCGGGAAGGGGGCGGCATGTCCGGGCAGGCGGGTGCGGCGGGCATGGCCGGTGGCGAGGCGGAGGCGCCGGGGGTCGAGGCGGCGCTGGACCGCGCCGCGGCGGCCTGCCTCGGCCGCGGCGCGCAGCTGACGGAGCTGCGCCGCCAGGTGCTGCGCCTGGTGCTGTCGAGCCCCCAGCCGATCGGCGCCTATGCGCTGCTCGACCGGCTGAAGGCCGAACGCCCCGGGGCGGCGCCGCCCACCGTCTACCGGGCGCTGGACTTCCTGCTCGAGCAGGGGCTGATCCACCGGCTGGAGCGGCTGAACGCCTTCATGGGCTGCGCCGGCCCGGCCGAGGCGCATGGCCACGGGCATGGCTGCGGCGGGCATGGGCCGGGGCATGACCACCCGCACCAGTTCCTGATCTGCACGGCCTGCGGCAGCACGGCGGAGATCTGCGACGGCGGCGTCTCGGCCGCGGTGGCGGCGGCGGCGCGGGCGGCGGGCTTCGTGGTGGGCCGGGCGACGGTGGAGATCGAGGGGCGCTGCGGCCGCTGCGCGGCGGGGACGCCACTTTAACGCTTTGGCGCTGTGGCGTTTAGCCGTTTTTGGCACTTTGGCAGCATTTTCGGGCCTCGGGCGCCGCCAGCACGACGCATCGCGGCCGACGACGGATCATAGGACGAAATGCCCAGGAACCGCAAGGCGCGCCGGCGACCCCGCGGTCAGGACGCGGCCGCCGCCGGGGCGGGCGCCAGGGCGCGGTCCAGCACCTTGGCCAGCTCCTCGATCCCGAAGGGCTTGCGCAGCGTCGGCAGCCCGCCGAGCGCGGCGTCCGAGGAATAGCCGGTGGCCAGCACCACCGGCAGGTCGGCGCGGCGCTGGCGGGCGGCGCGCGCCACCTCCGCCCCGGTCAGGCCGGGCATGGCGTAGTCCACCAGCAGGATGTCCGGGCGCAGCCGGTCCAGCTCCGCCAGGCCCGTCCGCCCGTCCGCCGCCTCCGCCACCCGGTAGCCGAGGGTCGCGAGCCAGCCGGCCAGCGCCTGGCGCACCGCCGGGTCGTCATCCACCACCAGCACCAGCGCGCCGCCGCCGGCCGCCAGGTCCTGCCCCTGCTCGCCGGGGCGGTCGGCGCGGGCCACCGGGCCGGCGGCGACCGGCAGGTAGATCGTCACCGTGGTGCCCACGCCCGGCAGGCTCTCGATGCGCGCGGTGCCGCCCGACTGGCGCGCCATGCCATAGACCTGGCTGAGCCCGAGCCCGGTGCCCTTGCCGGTGGCCTTGGTGGTGAAGAAGGGCTCGAAGGCCCGCGCCGCGACCTCGGGCGGCATGCCGGTGCCGGTGTCGCCGACCGCGATCTCCACGTAGCGCCCGGCCGCCATGTCGGGGCCGAGGGCGGCGTGGTGGTCGCGCACGCGGACGGTCAGCGCGCCGCCCTGCGGCATCGCGTCGCGGGCGTTGATCGCGAGGTTCAGCACCGCGAGTTCCAGCTGCGTCGCATCCGCCAGCGCCGCGCCGGCCGCCTCGTGCAGGTCGAGCCGCAGCTCCACCTTCGGGCCCAGCGCGCGGGCCAGCAGGTCGCGCATGCCGCCCACCAGCGGCGCGGCCGGCACCGGCACCAGGTCGAGCTTCTGCTTGCGGGAGAATGCCAGCAGCTGCGCGGTCAGCGTCGCGCCGCGGCGCGCCGCCTCGCTGCCGGCCGCGACCAGGCGTTCCAGTTGCGCGCGGTCGTCGCCGCGGCGGCGGATCATGTCGAAGCTGGCCAGCACGGCCTGCAGCAGGTTGTTGAAGTCGTGCGCCAGCCCGCCGGTCAGCTGGCCGATCGCGTCGAGCTTCTGCGCGTGCAGCAGGGCTGCCTCGGCCTGGTCGCGCTTCTCGGCGGCCTGGCGCAGGCGCTCGTTGGTCTCGGCGAGTTCGCGCGTGCGGGCGGCGACCAGCGTCTCCAGCTCCTCCCGGTGGCGGCGCAGCCGGTCCTCGGCGTCGCGGCGCTCCGTGGTGTCGAGCGAGACGCCGGTGACCAGGCCGCGCGCGCCGGCGCGGCCGCGCAGCTCCACCCAGCGGCGCGTGCCGTCCGGCCAGGTGGCGCGGCATTCCACCGCCAGGTCGCGGCCGCCGGCCAGCGCCTCGTCCAGCGCGGCGCGCAGCGCGGCGGCGTCCTGGCGCCGGATCGCGGCGAACAGCTCCGCGAGGCCGAAGGGCGCGTCCGGCGCGCGGCCGAACACCGCCTTGCAGGCGGCCGAGGCGTGGAAGACGTCGCGCAGCCCGTCATGTTCCCAGGCGCCGAGGCCGCCGGCCTCCAGCGCGAAGCGCAGCCGGTCGGCGGCGCCGGCGGCGGCGGCGATGGCATCGCGCGCCTCGTGCTGGCGGTGGCGCGCGGCCACCGCGCTGCGCGCGGCGCTGGCCAGCGTGCCGGGGCGGAAGGGGCGTTCCAGCAGGGTGACGTTGCGCAGCCGCGCGGCGAGCCGTTCCGCCGCGCGGCCCTCGGCGCCTTCATGGCCGCGGCGGGCGAGCAGCACGAAGGGGTAGTCCGACCAGGGCGGCTGCGCCGCGACCCAGCCGAGCAGACCCGCCAGGCCCGCGCCCTCCAGCGCTTCTTCCGCCACCACCGCGGCGAAGCCGGCATCCAGCCGCGCGGTGAGTTCCGCGAGCCCCGCGCAGGGCAGCGCGCCGAGGCCCGCCGCCTCCAGGATGGCGGCGGCCACGGCCGCGTCGCGGCCGCCCGGGGCGAGCACCAGCACCGCCGGGGCTGCCTGCGCGGTCATTCCTCGCGGTCGGGGATCAGCGTCCCGTCCCCGCCGGCGAAGAGCGGCACGCCGCGCAGCACGCCCTGGAACTCGGTCAGCGGCGCGCCGATGCGGATGCCGCCCGCATCGATGCGGTATTCGCGCACCGTGTCCTCATGCGCGCCGGCGCGCTTCTTCATGACGGAGATGGCGCGGCGGACGCGGCCCGTCGCCTCGAAGAAGCGCAGCAGCACGACGGTGTCGGCCAGGTAGGTCAGGTCGACCGGCGTCCGCATGTCGCCGAGCAGCCCGTGCTGGGCGATGGTGAGGAAGGTCGAGACGCCGCGCCGGTTCAGGAACTGCAGCAGCTCATGCATGTGCAGCTCTAGGTGGTTCTCGCCCGGCATGGCGGCGTGGTAGCCGTTCAGGCTGTCGATCACCACGCTGCGCATGCCGGCCTCGACATGGGCGCGGATGCGCTGCGCGAAGGCGCCGGGCGAGACCTCGGCCGCGTCCACCGCCTCGATCACCAGGGCGCCGGCGGCGAGCTTCTCCTCCAGCGCCATGCCGAGGCTGCGGGCGCGGTTCAGGACCAGGCCGATCTCCTCGTCGAACAGGCAGACCAGCGCGCGTTCGCCGCGGTGCACGGCGGCGACGGCGAAGGCCAGCGTCAGCACGGACTTGCCGGTGCCGGCGGGGCCGAGCAGCAGCGTGCTGGTGCCGCGTTCCAGCCCGCCGCCGAGCAGCGCGTCCAGTTCCGGGATGCCGCTGCCCAGCGGGTCGTGCGCGAAGCCGGTGTGGTGTTCCGCCGCGACCAGGCGGGGGAACAGCCGCACGCCGCCGGTCTCGATCGTGTAGTCGTGGTTGCCGCCGCGGAAGCGCGTGCCGCGGTACTTCAGCACGCGCAGGCGCCGGCGCTCCGCGCCGTAGTCGGGCGCCAGCTCCTCCAGCCGAAGCACGCCATGGACGATGCTGTGCACGGTCCTGTCGCCCGGCTCGCCGGTCAGGTCGTCGAGCAGCAGCACCGTCGCGCCCTGGCGCGCCAGCGCGTGCTTGAGGGCGAGGATCTGCCGCCGGTAACGCAGAGAGCCCTGCGCCAGCAGGCGGAATTCCGACAGGCTGTCGACCACCATGCGCGTCGGGCGCACGCGCGCCATGGCATCGAGCAGCGCGCGCGTCGCCTCGCCCAGCTCGAGGTCGGAGGCGTAGAGCAGGCTCTGTTCCCGGCTTGCGTCGAGCAGGCTGTCGGGCGGGACGAGCTCGGACAGCTCGATGCCGTCGAGGCTCCAGCCATGCGAGGCCGCGACCTCGCGCAGTTCCGCCGCCGTCTCGGAGAGGGTGACGTAGAGGCAGGTCTCGCCGGCCGCCGCGCCTTCGCGCAGGAACTGCAGGCCGAGCGTGGTCTTGCCCGTGCCGGGGCGGCCTTCCAGCAGGTAGACGCGGTCGCGCACCAGCCCGCCGTTCAGCACGTCGTCCAGCCCGCCGATGCCGGTGCCGGCCCGGCGGGCGCCGGGTGCCGCGCCGGCGCTCACGCCGCGCCGCCGGGCGCGGGGCGCCGGGCTGGGGTGCGGCGCGGGGCGGGGCGCGGCTTCGCGGGGTGCGGGGCGATCGGCGCGGTGGCGCGTGCGGCCTTCACGGGGAGCGGGCGGCGATCATGTGGGAAAAGACGTAGACGGCGGCGCGCCGCGGCGACAATGCGCCCCACCGCAACGTGATCGGCGCGGCGCCGCATCAACCGTCCTGCGCGCGCGCGGGCTGGGGAATGCGGGCGCGCGCGGGCTGAGGAATGCGGGCGCGCGGGATGGCGGATGTGGGCGCGCGCGGGCCGGGCGCGCGCGGGCGGGCCGCCCGGTTGCGCAGCGCCGCGCAACGGCGGAGGCTTCCGTCGCGACGCAGCCTGGCCGATGCAGGGTTTGCGCCCGCGCCGACCCCGGCGCGGCGGGCGCGTCGGCCGGCCGCCGTGGAGGGCATCGCATGGGTCTGCTGGTCGAGGGCAGGTGGCAGGACCGCTGGTACGACACCGCCGCCACCGGCGGCCGCTTCATCCGCAAGGACAGCGCCTTCCGCAACTGGGTGACGCGGGACGGCGCGCCGGGGCCCTCCGGCCAGGGCGGCTTCGCGGCGGAGGCCGGGCGCTATCACCTCTATGTCAGCCTCGCCTGCCCCTGGGCGCATCGCGTGCTGATCATGCGCGCGCTGAAGGGGCTGGAGGATGCGATCGGCGTCTCCGTCGTGCATTGGCGCATGCTCGACGAGGGCTGGACCTTCGAGGACGGCCCGGGCGTGGTGCCGGACCCGGTGCTGGGCGCGCGGGTGCTGCACCAGGTCTATACCGCGGCGGAGCCGACCTACACGGGCCGCGTGACCGTGCCGGTGCTGTGGGACCGCAAGCGGGGGACCATCGTCAGCAACGAATCCGCCGAGATCATCCGCATGCTGAACGACGCCTTCGACGGCGTGGGCGCCAGGCCAGGCGACTACCGGCCGGCGGCGCTGCGCGACGAGATCGATGCGGTGAATGCGCGCGTCTACGACGAGGTGAACAACGGCGTCTACAAGGCCGGCTTCGCGACGACGCAGGCCGCCCATGACGAGGCGGTGGCGGCACTGTTCGGGGCGCTGGACTGGCTGGAGGCGCGGCTGGCCGGCCGGCGCTTCCTGGCCGGCGCGGCGCTGACGGAAGCCGACATCCGGCTGTTCACCACGCTGGTGCGCTTCGACGCCGTCTATGTCGGGCACTTCAAGTGCAACATCAGGCGGCTGGCCGACCACCTGCACCTGTCGGCCTATGCGCGCGACGTGTTCCAATGGCCCGGCGTCGCGGCGACGGTCGATTTCGAGCACATCAAGCGGCACTACTACGAGAGCCACCGCTCGCTGAACCCGACCGGGATCGTGCCCGCCGGGCCGCTGCTGGATTTCGCGGCGCCGCACCGGCGGGCGGCGATGTAGCGCGGCCGTGGCGGGTCCGGGCGCCGCCTGCCCGGACCCGCCACCGGCGCCGTCAGGCCGCCAGCGTCGGGTAGTCGGTGTAGCCCTTGGCGCCGCCGCCGTAGAAGCTCGCGCTGTCGGGCGGGTTGAGCGGCGCGCGGCGCGCCAGGCGCTCCGGCAGGTCCGGGTTGGCCAGGAAGCTGGTGCCGAAGGCGATGGCGGCGCCGCGGCCGGCGGCGAGATCCGCCTCCGCCCGGTCGCGGTCATAGCCGCCGTTCAGGATCAGCGCCTTGCCGGCGAGGCGCGCGGCCAGGGCGGGCACGTCGAAGCCGGGCTGCGTGCCGAACAGGTGCAGGAAGGCGAAGTCGCGCCGGCCGAGCTCGGCGAAGAGGTGGGCGTAGGTCGCCTCCAGCGCCTCGTCGCGGATGTCGTTGAAGGGGTTGCCGGGGCTGAGGCGGATGCCGACGTGGCCGGGGCCGATGGCGGCGACCATCGCGTCCAGCGCGGCCAGCACGAAGCGGGCGCGGCCCTCGATGTTGCCGCCCCAGCGGTCCGTGCGGGTGTTGGCGTTGGGGGCCAGGAACTGGTTCGGCAGGTAGCCATTCGCGGCGTGCAGCTCCACGCCGTCCAGCCCGGCCGCGACCGCGTTGCGGGCGGCGGCGGCGTAGTCGGCGACCAGGGCCTCGATCTCCGCCTCGGTCAGGGCGTGCGGGACGGGGTGGTCCTTCGGCCCGGTGGCGGTGAACATCTGCCCCGCGGCGGCGAAGGCGGAGGGGCCGACGACCGGCAGGCCGCCCATGTTGTCCGGGTGGCCGATGCGGCCGGTGTGCATGACCTGGGCGACGATGCGCCCGCCCTTGGCGTGCACCGCCTGCGCCACGGCGCGCCAGCCTTCCACCATCGCGGGCGTGAACAGGCCGGGGATGTCGGTGTAGCCGAGGCCGTTGGCGCTGGGGGAGGTGCCTTCGGTCACGATCAGCCCGGCGCCGGCGCGCTGGGCGTAGTATTCGGCCATCAGGGCGGTGGGCACGCCGCCGGGGGCGCGGCTGCGCGTCATCGGCGCCATGACGATGCGGTTGGCGAGCGCGATGTCGCCGAGGCGGACGGGCGTGAACAGGGGGCTCTGGTCGGTCACGGGGTGATCCTTGTGCGGGGGCGATGCGGGGCGCCGCGTCGCCGCTTCGGTGCCAAGGTGTGGGCGGCGGCGCGCGCCCGCCATGCCGCGCGGCCGATGCCCGCCATTCACCGCCGCAATGGGACGCAACCGGCGCGCCGGGCGGCCTTCGCGCCGACCTGAAGCCGGGTCGATGCGGCGACGAACCGGCTTCCCGCGCCGCCGCCGCTGCGCCATGCTCCGCCGGGCTGGCGGGGGCGGCGGATGCGGGGCTGGGGGATGCAGGCCTTCATGGGCCGCGCGGCGGACCGGCCGCTGCGGCGCCCGCAGGGCCTGCTGTTCTGGCTCGACGGGCGGCCCTCCGCGCCGCTGACCTTCGGGCTTGCGGTGCAGCACCTGGCGGTGCAGTCCACCTCCTTCCTGCTGGCGGCGGCGGCGGCCGCGGCGGTGACGCAGGACCCGGCCGAGAGCACGCGCTTCATCTGCCTGTCCATCCTGGCGCTCGCGCTCTGGCAGGGGCTGCAGGTGCTAACGCGCGGGCCGCTCGGCTCGGGCTACCCGATCCCGGCGGCGCAGGCGGTGGCGATGATCGGCGCCTATGTGGTGGCGGGCGCGGCGGGGATGGGCTTCGGCGCCATCGGCGCGATGGTGCTGCTGACCGGGCTGGCGGCCATCCTGCTGACCTTCGTCATGCAGCGCCTGCGCGTCGTGCTGCCGAACGAGGTGGCGGGCGTCGTCGTGATCCTGATCGGGGTGTCGCTTGCGGGGCTGGCGACGCGGCTGTTCGGCCTGCAGCCGGGCGGCACGCCGCCGGGGTGGCAGGCGGTGGCGACGCTCGGCGTCTCGCTGCTGCTGATGGCGCTGCTGGCGCTGAGCCGCACGCGCGCCGCGCCGCTCGCGGTGCTGATCGGGGCGGCGGGCGGGGTGGTGCTGGCGCTCGCCCTCGGCCAGGGGGCGCCCAATGCGGCGGCGATCCTGGCGGAGCGCCCCTGGTTCGCCCTGCCCGAGCCCTGGGCGCCGCGCTTCGACGACATCGAGGCGGCGCCGATGGTGGCCTTCCTGCTCTCGCTGATCGCGCTGCGCGCCAATGTCTCGGGTGCGCTGGTGGTGGCGCAGCGCGCGGTGGATGCGGAATGGACGCGCCCCGACGCGCCGCCGATCCGCCGCGGGCTGCTGGCCGACGGGGTGGCGGTGGCGGCGGCGGGGCTGGTCGGCGGGGCGGCGCCCGCGCCGAACACCGCGGCGCTCGGGCTTTCCATCGTCTCCGGCACCATGGCGCGGCGGATCGCCTGGGCCGGGATCCCGCTGCTGGTGCTGACCGCGCTGTGCCCCAAGCTGGTGGCGCTGTTCGTGGTGATCCCGGCGCCCGTGAAGGCGGCGATGCTGTTCTACATCGCCGGCTTCATCATGGCGCAGGGCTGCCAGCTGACGGCGACGCGGCTGCTGGACACGCGACGGTCCATGGTGGTGGCCTTCGGGCTCTGCGCGGGGATCGCGGTGGCCTCCGCGCCGCTGATCTTCCTGGCGGAGCTGCCGGCCATCGCCTCGCCGCTCGCCTTTGGGGCGCTGGTCGCCTTCCTGGTGAACCTGGCGACGCAGCCGCTGGTGGCGGTGCGAGCTGAGCGCGTCCTGGCGCTCGACCCCGGCGCGGCGCGGGAGGCGGCGGAGTGGATCGCGGGCCTGGCCGCCGGCTGGGGGCTGAGGCCGCAGACGGCGCGCCAAGCCGAGCATGCGCTGGACGAGATCTGCGCGCTGCTGGCGGCGCGCGGCGTGGACGCCGTGCGGCTGGCGGCGCGGCGGAGCGAGGACCGGGTGGAGCTGACGCTGGCCTGGGCGGGGGCGCGGCTGCCGGAGCGGGCGGGCCCGGTCTCGGCCGAGGCGCTGCTGGACGAGGCGGATGGGGCGGAGCGCGTCGCGATGTGGCTCGCGACGCGCGGCGCGGTGGCGCTGGCGCAGCGGCGGACGGAGGCGGGGTGGGAGCTGCGGGTGGCGTTCGAGGATTGAGGGGCGGCCGGCGCCGGTCCTGGCCTGCGGCCGCGGGACGGCGCCGGCCGCACGTGCCGCGACGCGCGGCGCCGGCGACCGAGCGGAGATGCGTCGGCCGTTCCGCCGGCCGGGATGGGGGCGGCCGCCGGGCGGGCGGCCGGGACCCTCACCCCGCCAGCCGCCCCAGCCCCTGTTCGAGGTCCGCGAGCAGGTCCGGCACGTCCTCCAGCCCGATATGGATGCGCACCGCCTGCCCCGGCAGTGGCCCGGTCACGCGCCGCGTCAGGGTGGCGTTGGTGGGCAGCGCCAGGCTTTCGAAGCCGCCCCAGCTGGCGCCGATGCCGAACAGCTTCAGGTTGTCCACGAAGCGGAAGACCTGTTCCTGCGTGTAGTCGGGCTGGAACACCACGCCGAACAGGCTGCAGGCGCCGGTGAAGTCGCGCTTCCAGATCGCATGCCCGGGGTCCTGCGGCAGGGCGGGGTGCATGACCCGCAGGATCTCGGGGCGGGCCTGCAGCCAGCGGGCGACTTCCATCGCCGCCCCTTCCTGCTGCGCCATGCGCACCGCCATGGTCCGCGCGCCGCGCAGCGCCAGCCAGGCATCGTCGGGGCTGGCATAGTGGCCCATGGCGAGGCTGGCGTTGCGGATCTTCAGGTGCAACTCGCGGTCGGCGGTGGTGATCGAGCCGAGCAGGATGTCGGAATGCCCGCCGACATACTTGGTCAGCGCCTGGATCGAGACGTCGCAGCCATGCGCGAAGGGCTGGAAGTGGCGGATGCCCCAGGTGTTGTCGATCATGCTGACCGCGCCGTGGCGGCGCGCCACCGCGCACAGCGCCGGGACGTCCTGCATCTCGAAGGTGTGGGAGCCGGGGCTTTCCAGGTAGAGGACCCTGGTGTTCGGGGTCCACAGCGCCTCGAGCTGCGCGGCGGAGATGGTGGGGTCGTAGTAGGTCGTCTCGATCCCCCAGCCGGCGAGCAGCCCGTCGGCCAGCGCGCGCGCCGGGCCGTAGACGCTGTCCGGCATCAGGCAGCGCTCGCCGGCCCTGAGGCAGGCCATCAGCGGGGCGGTGACGGCGGCGAGGCCGGTCTCGACCACCGTGCAATGGGCGCCGCCCTCGATCTCGGCGACCACGTCCTCCAGCGCCCATTGCGTCGGGCTGCCGGCGGTGCCGTAGGTCATCACGCGCTCGTTGCGCTTGCCCCAATTGTCCAGCCGGTCCTGGCAGGAGGGGACGAGCACGGTCGAGCCGCGATGGACCGGCGGGTTGACGAAGCCATGGCTGCGCACGGAAGGCCGCCCGGCATGGGTCAGGCGGGTGGAGAAGCCGCGCGCCGCATGGTCGTCGCGCGGGGGGATGTCGTCGGGCATCAGGCTTGGCTCGTCTGCTTCGGGGTCTCGGGGCGCGATGCCCATTCGGTCCAGGAGCCGTCATAGACGGCGGGCTCCGGCAGGCCGGCGCGCAGCGCGCCGAGGGCGAGGACGCAGGCGGTCACGCCGGTGCCGCAGGAGGTGACGATGGGCCGTTCGCCATCCGCGCCGGCGGCGGCGAAGATCGCGCGCAGCGCCGCCGGGTCCTTCATCGTCTGGTCGGGGTTCAGAAGGTCCGTGAAGGGCAGGTTCCGGGCGCCCGGCATGTGGCCGGATTGCAGGCCGGGCCGGGGTTCCGGCGCGGTGCCCGCGAAGCGGCCGGCGGCGCGGGCATCGAGGATCAGCGCTTCCCCCCCGCCCTGGCGCACGATGCCCTCCACGTCCTCCCGGACGATGCGCTTGACGTCGCCGAGGCCCGCGAGCCGCCGCGTCACCAGGTCCGGCGCGAAGCTCGCGGGCGTGGCGGCATCGGCGGGGCCGGCCTCGGTCGGGCGGCCCTCGGCGCGCCACTTGGGGAGGCCGCCATCGAGGACCGCCACCTGCTCATGCCCGAATAGCCGCAGCAGCCACCAGCCGCGCGGGGCGGAGTTGATCCCCTTCTGGTCGTAGCAGACCACGCGCGTGGCGTTGCCGATCCCGAGCGCGCCGATCACGCGGGCAAAACGCGCGGGCGTGGGCACCATGTGGGGCAGCGGGTCGTCGGGGTCGGCGGCCTCGTCCAGGTCCAGGAACAGCGCGCCGGGGATGCGCGCCTTCGCGTATTCGGCGCGGCCGTCGAGCTTCTCGGTCGGCAGGCATTTCGTGCAGTCCAGCACGACCAGGTCCGGCGCGCCGGCCTGCGCCGCCAGCCATCCGGTGGAGACCAGCAGGTCCATGGCGTTCAATCCCCCAGCACGAAATGGATGCGCCGGTTCTGCCGGCCCTTGTTCTCGAGCTTCGTGACCTCGACGCGGCCGATCTCGCCGGTCGAGCGCACATGCGTGCCGCCGCAGGGCTGCAGGTCCACCGGCGCGGCCTCCGGCCCGATGCGCACCAGGCGGATGCGCCCGGCGCCGCGCGGCGGCTGGACCGAGAGGGTGCGCACCAGGCCGGGATTGGCGTCCAGCTCCTCCTCCGCGATCCAGCGCGTGCCGGTGGGATGGTCGGCCGCGACCAGCGCGTTCAGGCGCTCGGTCAGCCATTCCTTCGTGGGCGGCTCCGCCAGGTCGAAGTCGAGGCGCGACTTGTCGGCGCCGATCTGGTTGCCGGTGGCGAAGATGCCGGGCAGGACGCTGCACAGCAGGTGCATGGTGGTGTGCATGCGCATGTGGCGGTGCCGGCGCGTCCAGTCGATCGCCAGCCCGACCTCCGTCCCCGGCGGCGGGACTTCGGCGCCGGGGGCGATCGGGTGCAGGATGGCGCCGGCCTCGCCCTTGATGGCTTCGGGCACCGCGGCTTCCCCGCCCGCCCAGCGCAGCGTGCCGGCATCGCCGGGCTGGCCGCCGCTGCGGGCGTAGAAGATGGTGCGGTCCAGCAGCAGGCCCTTCTCCGTCACCGCCAGCACAAGGGCGGTGCAGCGGGCCAGGTAGGCGTCGTCGGAGAAGAGAGGCTCGGTCGGCGGTGCGTCGGTCATGTCCAGCTGTCGCGCAGGCGGGGGCGGTTGAGTTGCAGCCAGAGCAGGGCGAGCGCGGTCGGCGCGCCCTCGATCCGGCCGGCGGCGAGCATGGCGAAGGCGTCCGCGGCGGGCAGGGTCACCAGGCGGGTGTCCTCGCCTTCCTCGGCCAGGCCATGGGTGGCGGCGCCATCGGGCAGGGCGACGCGGGCGCAGTAGAAATGCAGCACCTCGTCGCAGCCGCCGGGCATCAGCATGAAGGCGCCGATCGGCTCCAGCGCGGCGGCGGCCAGCCCCGTCTCCTCCGCCAGTTCGCGGAGCGCGGAGGCGGCGGGGTCCTCCTCCGCCTCCAGCAGCCCGGCGGGGCATTCGGTGAGCACGGGCGGGATGCCGGCGGCGAGCGCGGGCAGGCGGAACTGCTCGATCAGGCCGATGCGGTCGGCGATGGGGTCGTAGGGCAGGATGGTGACGCCCCGGCCGCGCCGCCACAGCTCCCAGGTCAGCGGCGCGGAGGGCGTGCCGTCGAAGCGGGTGTAGCGGAAGCGCACCCGCTGCATGGCGAAGCGCTGCGCGAAGACGACCTCGTCCGCCTGCACCTCGAGGCCCGGATGCGGCGGGATGGGGGGCGCCTTGGGGTGGCGGGGCGGGCTGGCGCTCATCGGCGGCGGACACTAGACCCATCCGCCCCGCCTGTCGTCAGGGGCAAGCTGGTTGTGCATCGCGCGGCCCGGGGAGGCCGCGCCGCCACCGGACGCCTCCATCGGACCCTGCATGCCGCACGAGCCGCCACCCCCGCCGCGCCCCGATGCGCCGCCGCCGCGCGGCGGGCCGGATGCGGCGGATCGCGCAGGCGTGATCGTCGCGCCGGGGCCGGGGGCGGCACCGGGCGGCGCGCGCCGCCGCGCCATCCTGATGGTGCTGGGGGCGGCGGCGGCCTTCGCGCTGGCCGCCGCGGCGGTGAAGGGGCTGGGGGGCGAGCTGCCGGTGGCGCAGGTGGTGCTGTTCCGCAACCTGCTGGCGCTGCCGGTGCTGCTGCTGCTGGTGCCCGGCGTGGGCGGCTTCGCGGCGCTGCGGCCCGGCCGGCCCTGGCTGCACGCGCAGCGCGTCTTCTGGGGGATGATCGGCATGGCCGGGTCCTTCTACGGCTATGCCCATCTGCCGCTGGCGACCGTCACGGTGCTCGGCTTCACCATGCCGCTGTTCCTGACCGCGCTGTCCGTCCTGCTGCTGGCCGAGCGGGTGGGCTGGCGGCGCTGGACGGCGGTGGGCGTCGGCTTCTGCGGCGTGCTGCTGGTGGCGCGGCCGGGGGTGGGGGAGGCGGCGCTGCCGCTCTGGCCGGTGCTGATCGTGCTGGTGGCGGCCTTCGCCTGGGCCATGGCGATGATCTCGATCCGCCGCCTGGGCGATGCGGGGGAGAGCGGCGTCTCCATCGTGATCTGGTTCGCGCTGGGCGCGAGCGTGCTGGCCGGGATCGCCGCGGTGCCGGTCTGGGTGGACCCGACGCCGCGGCAATGGGCGCTGCTGGCGTTGATCGGCGGCGTCTCGGCCATCGCGCAGCTGATGATGACGGCGGCCTATCGCCGCGGCGAGACGACGCTGCTGGCGCCCTTCGAATACTCGGCGCTGGTCTGGACCACGCTGCTGGCGGCGGCGGTTTGGGGGGAGTGGCCGTCGCTGCTCGACCTGCCGGGGTTTGCCGTGCTGGTGGGGGCGGGGCTGTTCATCTGGTGGCGGGAGGCGGCGCGGAAGGGGCGGTAGGCCGCCGGGCGGGCTGCGCCGGGCCCGCCCGGTGCCCGGGCGGCCGCCGGCGCCGCGCGACGCCGGCGGCGGGGAAGGGTCAGGCGATGGCCGGGCGGCGGGCGCGGCGCAGCGCGGCGAGGCCGGCGAGCCCGACGCCGAGCAGGGCCAGCCCGGCGGGCTCCGGCACGGCCGTCACCTGCACGGTCACCGAGACGTCCTCGGCGTAGAACTCGCGCGTGTCGACCCCGAGCTCGAACAGTGTCGCGGTCATCGACGAGAAGAAGGCGTTCGGGCCGGCCGGGTCGTAGGTGAAGTTCGCGAACAGGTCGAAGGCGACCGGCATGTCGAGTTCGGTGTAGACCTCGGTCTCCACGCCGCTGCTGTCGGCGTCGTACATCCCGACATTGCTGACATGGCCGAATTCATCGCGCAGGAGGAGGGCCACCACCACGGGGTAGCTCGCCACGGCGAAGCTCTGCTGGAACAGCGTCCCCACGGTGATGGTGGTGCTCACCGAGAAGAAGAAGCCCGTATGCACGGTGGGGTCCGTGCGGTCCACGATATCGGGCGGCGCGGCCGGGTCGCGCGGGCCGTTCTCGGTCACCACGTGCAGGATCGTCGCCGTCTCCCCGACCCATTCCGAGGTGAGCGACTCCCCGATCACCCCGGTCGCGGTGATGGTGATGATGCGCCCGGCCTCGGCCGGGGCGGCGAGGCCGATCCAGGCCGCGGCCGCGGCGCCGAGGATCGAACGGGTGCAGGCTCCGAGGGTCACGGCGACAGTTCCTCCGCGCGGCGTCCGGGTACGCGGGGTCGCGGGCGCGTTCCGCCGCGCCAGCGACCGGACCGGCCGTGGTCTTGTGTAAGCAAAAATCGCGCCGCCAGAGAAAAGCCTGTCTTTTCAGGTGCTTGCTGGGTGCCCATCGCGGCGGCCGGACGGAACTGTCAAGTTTTCCGACAGCTTCGTCGGCGTGGCGGCACCGCGCAGCCGCGCCGCTCCGGCGCGCGCCGCCTGCCCGCCCGGTGCGGCCGCCGGCTTCGGGGGGCCGGGTCCTTCGGGCCCGGGCCGGCGCCGCGCGCCCGACGCGGCCTGCGACGGGACAGGGCCGGCTTCCGTTCAGCGCAGCGCGACGCGCAGCAGGGCGGTGACGCAGGCTGCCTCGAAGGGCTGGCCGTCATCCGCCGCGCCGCTTGCCATCGCCGCGCAGAGCGAGGGCCCGGCGCCCAGCCAGCCGGACGCCGCGACCGCGTCGGCGCGCAGCTCGAAGACCGGCGCGCCCGGGCCGAGCCGCGCCAGCGCCAGCCAGTCGCCAGGCAATCCTGGCAGCAGCGCGCCGGTCGGGCCATGGCCGAGCGCGATCAGCGCGCCGGCCCCGAACCCCTCCACCAGGCTGCGCCGCGCCGCGGCGAGCTGCGTGGCCAGCGCCTCCGCCGAGGCGGCCGGCACCGGCAACTCCAGCACCCCGCGGCCGGTGGCGGCGATCGCCTCCACCGCCGCGCCGCGCGCCGCCGCCGGCCAGCCGGTATCGGGCACCACCACCACCACGGTCCCGCCCGGGGTCCAGCTCGGCGGCAGGGTCAGCACGCCGATCGGGCCTGCCAGCCGCGTCGCATCCTGCCAGGCGAGCAGGAAGGCCGGCGCCGGCTCCTCCTCCGCCGCCAGCGCGGGGCCGCCCGCCCCGAGCCAGGCGAGCGCCGCGCCCAGCGCCATGCCGCGCATTCCGTGCCAGCCACGCATGATCCCGTCCTCCACCGGCCCGGCGGGACTGCCGGGCGGCGGCAGGGTGCGGCGGGGGCGGCGGGCGGGTCCCGAAGCGGCGGCGAAACCGGGGCGAAATCCGCCGCCCCGGCCCGCCTTCGGATCAGATCAGCCGGGCCGCCCGCGCGGCGGCGCGCACGCGCTCCGGCGTCATCGGCGCCTCGCGCATGCGCAGGCCGGTGGCGTCGAAGACGGCGTTCGCGAGGGCCGCCGGCACCACCGCCACCGCCGGCTCGCCGGCGCCCCACATCGGCTGGTCGGGGCGGTCGACGATGACCACCTCGATCCTCGGCACCTCGGAGAAGCGGATGGTGCCGTAGCTCGCCCAGTCGAGGGTGGTGATCGCGTTGCCTTCCCAGTGGATTTCCTCGACCAGGGTGCGGGAGAGGGTGTGGATGATGCAGCCCTCCGCCTGCTGGCGGATGCCGTCGGGGTTGATCACCTGGCCGCAATCCTGCGCCATCCAGGCATCGGTGGCGCGGATCTTCCCGGCGGCGAGATCGACCTCCACCCCGATCACCAGCGCGACATAGGTGCGGGTGTTGTCGTAGCGGATATAGGCGATGCCGCGCCCGCGGCGGACCGCGCCCGACTGCGCCGCGGCGCCGGCCGGCGAGGGGCGCGCCTGCCAGTTCGCCGCGCGCGCCGCCGCCTCGATCACCGCGCGGCCGCGCGCGTCGGTGAGGTTCGCCAGGCGATAGGCCACCGGGTCCTGCCCGGCGGCGGCGGCGCATTCGTCGAAGAAGCTCTCCACCGCGAAATTGTTCTGCATCCGCCCCGGCGTGCGGATCCAGGAGGCGCGGAAGGGCGTGCCGGCGACGCGGTGCGCGACCGACTTCGCGGTGGCGATCCCGTCATAGGGCGGGTTGAAGTTGGCGTGCCAGTTGCCCGACCCCACCGGCCCGTCGTCGCGGCCGAGCGCGGTGGCCGCCGTGGTGCGCACCAGCACGGAGGTGGAATGCGGCACCCAGGCCTCCGACGACCAGCCGGCGATCCGGCCATCGCCCGCGATGCCGGCCGAGAGCGCCATCACCACCGGCGGGCCCTTCGGCTCCATCCCGTGCTCGTCATGGCGCATCCATTGCAGCCGCACCGGCCGCGGCGCGACTTCCATCGCCAGCACGGCGCACTCGGCGGCCGCGTCCTCCAGCCCGTTGCGGCCATAGCAGCCGGAGGAGGGGTGGTAGACCACGCGCACCGCGTCACGCTCAAGGCCCAGCGTGTGCGCGACCTGCGTGCGCAAATCGAAGGGCGCCTGGCTGCCGCTGTGCAGCGTGAGCCGCCCGGCCTCGAACTTCGCCACCGCGCAGGAGGGGCCGATCATGCCATGCGTCTGCACGCCGTAGCGGTATTCGGCGGCCAGGCGCCGCGGCGCGCCGGCGATGGCGGCGGCGGGGTCGCCGCGGTCCACCAGCGTGTCGGCGCGCACCTTGGGCGCGGCCTTCGCCGCTTCGTAGACCTGCGCCATGGCGGGGATCGGCGTGCCGGCATCCCAGGTGACGCGCAGGTCGCGGGCGGCCTTCACGGCGTGCCATTCGCGCTCCGCCACCACCGCGACCAGGTCGCCCTTGCGGACCACCCGCGCGCCCGGGATGGCGGCGATGGACGCCGCGTCCACCGCCACCGGCTTGGCGCCGATGCGCGGCGGGTGGAGCACCCGCGCATGCAGCATGCCGGGCAGCTTCAGGTCGTGGATCCAGCCCGCCTTGCCGGTCGCCTTGGCCAGCAAATCGGGGCGCGGCAGCGACTGGCCGGCGACCTTCCACTCGGCGCGCGGCTTGACCGGGGCGCGCGGGTCGATCGCCAGCTCGAAGCGGCGGTTGGCGACCAGCGCCTCATAGGCGAGGGCGCGCTGCGGGGCGCCGCGCGGGCGCACCGTGCCCGCCACCGTCTCCAGCTCCGCCACCGGCACGCCGAGCCGTTCGGACGCCATGCGCAGCAGCGCCTGGCGCGCGGTGGCGGCGGCCAGGCGCAGGCGGGGGCCGATGATCTGCAGCGAGAGGCTGCCGGCGGTCACGCCATGGTCCGGGCTGCGGGCGGTGTCGGCATCCGGCATCTCGACCTTGGCGACGTCGAGGTCGAGCTCCTCCGCCACGATCTGCGCGAAGGAGATGCGCAGGCCCTGGCCGAACTCGGTCTTGCTGGTCAGCACCTCCCAGCGGCCGTCCGGGCGCAGCGCGAGCAGGCCGTCCACGCCGACTTCCGGCGGGTTGGCGAGGTTGGTGGGGCTGATCCCTGGCGCCTGCCCCTGGGGCTGGGCCTGGGCGGCGGCATCCCGGCCGGCGAGTGCCACGAACAGGCCGGCGCCGGCGACGCCGAGCGCGCCGCGGCGGGTGAGTTGCACGTTCATGATCGCCTCCCTCAGCCGGCCATGCGCTCGGCGGCGCTGAGCACCGCCTTGACGATGCGCGGATGCGCGCCGCAGCGGCAGAGATTGGCGTCCAGCGCCTCGATCACCTGCGCCTCGGTCGGGCGGCGGGTGCGCGCCAGCAGCTCGCTCGCCTGCAGGATCATGCCGTTTGTGCAGTAGCCGCATTGCAGCGCGCCCTCGGCGGCGAAGGCGGCCTGCAGGGGGTGCGGGCGGGCGGGATCGCCGAGGCCTTCCAGCGTGGTCACCGCCTTGCCGGCGACCGAGGCGGCGGGCACCGAGCAGGAGCGCGTCGCGACGCCGTCCACCAGCACGGTGCAGGCGCCGCATTGCGCCAGGCCGCAGCCGAATTTGGGGCCGGTGAGGGAGAGCGGCTCCTCCCGGAGCAGGTAGAGCAGGGGCATGTCGTCATCGGCCGGGTCGGCCGTGACGGCGGCGCCGTTCAGCGTGAAGCGGATTGCCATGGACGTTCCCTCGGATCGCGGGTCTTGCGCCCGCGGCCCGGCAAGCTGAGCATGATGTGCGCGCATGTTACAAGAGGGAGAGGGAAGGCTGCGCGGGCGGGGCGGGGCCGTCGGGCGCCCCCTAGACGAACCCCTTCGCCAGCTTCCGCACCGGCGACGACGCCGCCCGCTTGCCTTCCGCCGCGTAGTCCTCGTGGTAGTCCTCGATCTTCGTGGGGTCGTAGAGGTAGTTCACCATCAGGCTGTGGCTTTCCTTCCAGCCCTTGTCGGAGACGTCGCCGCGCCAGTTCAGCCGCTCCACCCGCGCGCCGTTCGACAGGTGGAAATGCGCCACCGGGTCGCGCGCCCGCCGCGTCGAGCCGCGCGCCTTCTCCGCCAGCAGGTAGCGCGCGCCGGCACGCAGCAGCACGGGCTCCAGCGCCTTCGACAGTGCCTCACCGCGCGGGCCGCGGCGCGCCAGCACGCGGCGCAGCGTCTGCAGCGGCGCTTCCTCCGTCGCCGGGGCGGCGGGCGGCACCACCGCGCCATCGGCGGCCGGCGCCGGCAGCGCCAGGTCCGGCGGGCAGGCGGCGCGGAGGGCGGCCGCCTCGTCCTCGGTCAGCAGCGCCGCGTCGTTCGCCTCCAGCCGTTCGTCCAGCCAGCGGCGGAAGCCGGGGATGGGGGAGAGGGTGGCGAAGGCCTTGAGGTTGCCGAATTCCTCGGTCAGCAGGGTGACCACGCGCTTGATCAGGAAGTTGCCGAAGCTGATGCCGTCCAGCCCGCGCTGGCAGTTGTTGATGGAATAGAAGATCGCCGTGTCGGCTTCGCGCGGGTCGAGCACCGGCGCCTTCTCGTCCAGCAGGCGCTGCACGCTGTCGGCCATGCCTTTGACCAGCGCGACCTCGACGAAGATCAGCGGCTCGTCGGGCATGCGGGGGTGGAAGAAGGCGTAGCAGCGGCGGTCGCTGTCCAGCCGGTTCTTCAGGTCGCGCCAGGTGCGGATGCGGTGCACCGCCTCGTAGCCCACCAGCTTCTCGAGCAGCGCGGCGGGGCTGTTCCAGTCGATCCGGCGCAGCTCCAGGAACCCCACGTCGAACCAGGCGGCGAGCAGCCCGCGCAGGTCGCCTTCCAGGGCCTGCAGCAGCGGCTCGTCGCGGGTGCGCGCCAGCAGCTCGGCGCGCAGGTCGACCAGGAACTTCACCCCGTCCGGGATGGCGGTGAACTGGGTGATCAGCTTCACGCGCGGCGGCTCCAGCAGCCGGCGCAGCTTCGCCTTGGCGCCCGCGCGTTCCGCCGCGCCCGTGGCCGCGGCCAGCTCCGCCCAGCCGGCCTTCACCGCCTCCATGTCCGCATCGAAGCCGGCCAGCGCGCGCAGGAACTCGCCGCGGCCGGCATGGTCCAGGCGCAGATAGGCCTCGGCCAGCTTGGCCGCGCGCGACCGCGCCGTGACCTCGCCGCCCCGCACCTCGAGGCAGGCGCGCATCTGGGCGGCGATGCCCTCCTCCTCCCCGCCCGAGACCGTGGCGGCCATGTCCCGCCAGAGGGAGGTCACCCGCCGCAGCGCGCGATCGAGCAGGCCGGGGCTCGCGGCGACGTCCGACATCACGGATCCTTTCCGAACATGTCAGGGATGGTGCCCGAAGCCCGGCGATCAATCGAGCCATAATTCCGACAGCAGCCCGGGCAGGCGCGGCGCCAGGTCCTCGGCGAGCAGGCCGGGCCCGGCGGCGGCGGCGGCCGCGCCGTGCAGGTGGATGGCGGCGCAGGCGGCCTCGAAGGGGGCAAGCCCCTGCGCCAGCAGCGCCGCGGCGATGCCGGCCAGCACGTCGCCGGTGCCGGCGGTGGCGAGCCAGGGCGGGGCGTTGTCGTTGATCGCCAGCCGGCCGTCCGGGGCGGCGGCCAGCGTGTCCGCCCCCTTCAGCACCACCACCGCGCCGGTTGCCGCGGCGGCGGCGCGGACCGCGGCGGGCCGGTCCTGCCCCGGCGGGCCGAAGACCGCGGCGAATTCGCCGGCATGGGGGGTGAGGATGGCGCAGCCGGCCAGCGCAACGGGGCTTCGGGACGCCGCCCGCAGCGCCCCGGCATCGGCGACCACGTGCCGCCCCGCCGCGACCAGCCCGCGCAGCAGGCCGAGGGTGGCCGGCTCGGCTGGCAGGCCGGGGCCGACCACCCAGGCGCCGATCCGGGCATCGGCCAGCAGCGCCGCCGCGTCCTCCGCCACGATCAGCCCGGGATCGCCGGCGCGCAGCACCGCGGCCGTCGCGGCATCGGGCGCCAGCACGGTGGCGAGCCCGGCGCCGGCCCGCCGCGCCGCGCCGGCGGCCAGCCGCGCCGCCCCCGTCATGCCGGGGCCCGCCACCACGCCGACATGGCCGCGCGCGTATTTGTGCGACGCGGCGTCCGGCCGCGGCAGCCGCCACAGCGAGGGCCCGTTGCGCCAGGCGCGCGGCGCGATCGCCTCCAGCACCGATGCCGGCAGGCCGATATCGGCCAGCATCACCTCCCCGCACAGCGCCCGTCCGGGCAGCAGCAGATGGCCGGGCTTGCGGCGGAAGAAGGTGACGGTCAGCGCCGCCCGCGGCGCGAAGCCGCGCACCGCCCCGGTCGCGCCATCCACGCCGGAGGGGACATCCACCGCCAGGACCGGCGCCCGCGCCGCGCCGAGCAGCGCCGCCTCCCGCCCCGCCACCGGGCGCGCCAGGCCGGCGCCGAACAGCGCATCCACCACGAGGCCGGCCCGCGCCACCTCCTCGACCGCGGGCGCCACCACCGGCCCGCGCCAGCGCGCCATGGCCAGCGCGGCGTCCGAGCCGGGCCGCGGCAGGCCGAGGGGGGCCACCGCCACCGGCCAGCCCGCCCGGTCGAGCAGCCGCGCCGCGACCCAGCCATCGCCGCCATTGTTGCCGGGGCCGGCCAGCACCAGGGTGCGGCAGGGGCGGAAGCGGCGCATCGCGGCGCGCGCCACCGCGCGGCCGGCGGCCTCCATCAGCCCGATCCCCGCGGCGCCGGCGGCGATCGCGGCCTGGTCGGCGCGGGCCATCTCGGCCGGTGTCAGCAGCTCTTCCATGGCGGGCGAGGATCGGCCCGGGGCGCCCGGCGGTCCAGCGCGGCGGCGA
>JAIYDD010000063.1 GCA_027487675.1 Acetobacteraceae bacterium
CCTTCGTAGTCCACGATGTCGGCGGTGGCGTAGGTTTCCGACCAGATGTCGGGGATGAAGCTGCCGGTGCCGACCACGTCGATCGGCGCCTTCGCTTCCGCCATCACCCGGCACTTGCCGACGCCGAAGCCGGAGGAGACGACGATGCGCACCTTCGGGAAGCCGGCCTCGTCCAGCGCCTCCCGCATGCGCCAGACGGCGGCGGCGGAGACGCCGGTGCCGACCAGGTGGCGCAGTTCCGTCTCCGACCGGTAGCGGCGGATCGCGGCCGGCGCGTGGCGTTCCAGCACGGCGTAGGATTCCGCCGGATCGAGCCCTTCCAGGAAGCGGCCGCCATGGGTGTCGAGCCGCACGGCCATCCGCCCCGCCGCGGCCAGGTCGGGGAAGCGGTGGCAGACCTCGAGCCCATCCGTCACTTCCCGCCCGAAGTAATCCACCAGCACGGTCAGGTCCTGGCCGGGGAAGGTCTCGGAAAACATCTCCGCCGCACGCACGGTCGATCCGGCATAGCCGATCAGCGCATGCGGCATGGTGCCGCGCCCGCGCGTCGCGCCGAACCAATGCGCGGTCGCGTCGTTGGCGTTGCCGATGAAGCCCTTCGCCCCTTCGCGCTTCGCGGCGGTGCTGCCGATGGCGGCGCCATAGGCCATCATCTCCTGCATCTCCTGGCCCGCGCAGTGGCGCGCCTCCATCGCCAGGAACGCCACCTCCGGCAGTTCCACGCACATCTGGTAGGCGTTGTGCGCGGCGACGCAGGCGGGGCCGAGCTTTTGCAGCAGGATGGTCTCGAGGTCGGCCAGCTGCACGAAGGAGCCGGAGAGGTAGAGGATGGGATCGCCCGCGCCGACCCAGGCGGCTTCCTCATGCACCAGCTCGATGTCGAAGCGGGTGTCGCGCGCGGCCGCCACCTCCTCCAGCCAGCGCAGCGCCAGCCGCGGCGCGCTGATGACAGGGCGGCGGAGGAACACCGCATAGGTCACGCGGCAATCGCCGAAGCGGGAGACGATGGCCTTGGTGCGGTTGAAGTAGCTGTCGGTGCGCGCGGCGATCAGCGCATCCAGCGGTGTCGCCGCCTCGCCGCCCGGGCCGTCGGTCATTGCGCGGCCTGCGCCGGCACCGCCGTGCCGGGTCGGCGCGCCTTCAGCTCCTCCGCGATCAGGAAGGCGAGTTCCAGCGACTGCTCGGCGTTCAGCCGCGGGTCGCAGAAGGTGGCGTAGTTGGCCGAGAGATCGGCTTCCGTCAGCTTGTGCGCGCCGCCCAGGCATTCGGTGACGTTGCGGCCCGTCATTTCCACATGCACGCCGGCGGGGATGGTGCCTTCCGCCGCGTGGCAGTCGAAGAAGCGGCGGACCTCGGACAGGATCGCGTCGAAGCTGCGGGTCTTGAAGGCGCCGGCCTTCACGCCGTTGCCGTGCATCGGATCGCAGAGCCAGACCACGTTGCGCCCGGCGCGCCTGGTGGCGCGCAGCAGGGCGGGCAGCTTCTGCTCCACCTTCTCCGCGCCCATGCGGGCGATGAGCGTCAGGCGGCCCTTCTCGTTCGCCGGGTTCAGGATCTCGGTCAGGCGGACCAGTTCGTCGGCCTCCATGCTCGGCCCGACCTTCATGCCGATCGGGTTCTGCACGCCGCGCATGAATTCCACATGCGCGCCCTCCGGCTGGCGGGTGCGGTCGCCGATCCAGAGGAAATGCGCCGAACACGCCCAGTGCCGGCCGGGATGGACCGAGCTTTCGCGGGTGAGGGCTTCCTCGAAGGGCAGCAGCAGCGCCTCGTGGGAGGTGTAGAACTCCGTCTCCCGCACCTGGGGCAGGTCGTTCATGCCGCAGGCGCCCATGAAGCGCAGCGTCTCGTCGATGCGGTGCGCCAAATCCTCGTAGCGGCCGGCGAGCGGGCTGCGCGCGGCGAAATCCAGGTTCCAGCGATGCACCTGGTGCAGGTCGGCATAGCCGCCGGTGGCAAACGCCCGCAGCAGGTTCAGCGTGGAGGCCGATTGCAGATAGGCGAATTCCATCCGCGTCGGGTCGGGCAGCCGCGCGGCGGCGGTGAAGTCCGGCCCGTTGATGATGTCGCCGCGGTAGGAAGGCAGGGTGGTGTCGCCCACCGTCTCGGTGTCGGAACTGCGCGGCTTGGCGAACTGGCCGGCCATGCGGCCGAGCTTCACCACCGGCAGCGCACCGCCGAAGGTCAGCACCACGGCCATCTGCAGCAGCACGCGGAAGGTGTCGCGGATGGTGTTGGTGTCGAAGTCGGAAAAACTTTCGGCGCAGTCGCCGCCTTGCAGCACGAAGGACGCCCCGTCGCCCGCACGCGCCAGCTGGGCCTTCAGCCGCTCCGCCTCGCCTGCAAATACCAGGGGGGGAAATCGGCGGACCTTGTCCTCCATGGCCTTGAGGGCGGCCTGGTCCGGATAGTCCGGCACCTGTCGGATCGGCATGGCCCGCCAGCTCGACGGGCTCCACGCGCGCGCAACCATCTGTCCTGGGCTCCCCCTCGGGGCGGGCGGCAAGGGTGGGCCGCCACGCCCTGCGTCACGACCCCCGGACGCGCCGGGGGAGGGGGGACATTAGCAGGCCGGCGGAAAATACCAACGAAGGGCGTGGGTGGGGTTCGATGCGCGGAAGGGGGGGTGTGGCGCCCCATGGGCGCGAAGCCATGCCGCTTTCGGGCACGGCGTTGCTTGGTGACGCAGTGCGAGGCTCTGCCTCGCTTGCCGGCCGGGGCTCTGCCCGTCGGACGCAGTGCGTCCGACCCCCGCCAAGGGGCAGCAGCCCATAGGCGCCAACTTTGGCTTGGCGGCCTTGCGGAATCGCGGCGGCGACAGATGCGAGGCTCTGCCTCGCGCTCCGCCAGGGGCCCTGCCCCTGGACCCCGCCAAGGGGCAGCGGCCCCTTGGAACCCCCCTGATTTGCTTGTTCTGTCTACTGACGCCGGTCCAGGGCGGCAGCCCTGGTGGGTCGCGGCACTGCCGCGACGGGCTGCGGGGGGCGGGCGAAGCCTCCCCCCGGGCCACCGGGCACCGTCTCTCCCGCAGCTTCGCGCGCATGGTGTGGCGCCCCCCCTCACCCAACCCTTTCCCCCCGGCGGGGGAGAGGGCTTTGGGGGGGCTACGCCACGCCGGCTTCGCGGGCGCGGGTGCGGAGCGTCACGAACTCCTCGGCCGCGGTCGGGTGGATGCCGATGGTGCGGTCGAAATCCTCCTTCGTCGCGCGCATCACCACGGCGATGCCGATGCCCTGCATGATCTCGCCGGCATCCTCGCCCAGCATGTGCGCGCCGAGCACGCGCCGGGTCTTCTGGCAGACGATCAGCTTCATCAGCGTGCGCCGCCCGGCCCGGCCGCTGATGGCGTGGCGCATCGGCGTGAAGCGGGTGACGTAGACATCGACCGGCCCGCGCGCCGCGGCCTCGGCCTCCGTCATCCCCACCGTGCCGATGGGCGGCGAGGTGAAGACGGCGGTCGGCACGTTCTCGTAGGACACCTTGCGGGGATTGCCGCCGAACAGCGTGTCGGCCAGCGCATGGCCGACGGCGGTGGCCATCGGGGTGAGGTTCACGCGGTGGATCACGTCGCCGATGGCGAACACATGCTTGCGGCTCGTGGCGTGGTCGTCATCGACCACCACCGCGCCGTTGGCATCCGTCTCGATGCCGGCGGCATCCAGCCCGAGGCCCGCGGTATTCGGCTCCCGCCCCGTGCAGAAGAACACCGCGTCCACCTCGCGCATGAAGTTGGTGGAGAGCGAGAGCATGAACTGGTCGCCGACGCGCGCGATGCGGGTGGGGGAGGTGTCGGCGTTCAGCCGGATCCCCTGCGCGGTCAGCGCCTCGGCCAGCGCGAGCCGGATGTCCTCGTCGAAGCCGCGCAGCGGGAGGGAGGCGCGGTAGACGAGATCCACCTCCGCCCCCAGCCCGCGCAGGATGCAGGCGAATTCGAGCGCGATGTAGCCCGAGCCCAGCACCGCCACGCGCTTCGGCAGCGCCTTCAGCGCGAACAGGTCGTCGGAGATCAGGCCGAGCTCGGCGCCGGGAATGTCGAGCCGCGTCGGCCGGCCTCCGGTGGCGATGACGATGCGTTCCGCCGTGATGCGCCGGTCGCCGACCTGCAGCGTGTGGGCATCGAGGAAGCTGGCGCGCGCCTCGAACACCGTGGCGCCGGCGCCCTGCAGCAGGCGGGTGTAGATGCCCGACAGGCGCGACACCTCCGCATCGCGCGCGGCGGCGAGCTTGCCCCAGTCATGGCCGTGGCTCTCGATGGACCAGCCGAAGGCGGCGGCGTCCTGCGCCCATTGGCCGTATTCGGCGGCGTTGACCATGATCTTCTTCGGCACGCAGCCGACATTGACGCAGGTGCCGCCCCAGAACCGCTCCTCCGCGATGCCGACGCGCGCGCCATGGCCGGCGGCGATGCGCCCGCAGCGCACGCCGGCCGAGCCGCCGCCGATGACGAAGAGGTCGAAGTCGTAGGGCATCGCGCGGGCTCCCGCCGTGGTCTGGCGGCAGATGTCGGGGGTTTGGGGGCGCCGGGCAAGCGGGGCCGGCCGCGCCTGCGCCCTTGCGCCCCGCCGCGCGCCCTGGTGCCCTGTGGAGCGGCGCGGCATGCCCGCCGCGCCGCGAGGAGTGGGACGCGCCATGCGGGACCATCGCGGACGCGCCATGGCCGGCCTGCTGGCCGGGGCGGTGCTGGCCGGGTGCTGGCTGCCGGCCGGGCCGGCGGCGGCGGAGGCGCTGCGCAGCCTGGTCGTGGCGCCGGATGCGGCCGTGGCCGTGCCGGCGCGCGGGCCGCTTCGGCCGGAGGTGCCGCCGCGGCCCGTGCCGCAGGCGGCCCCGCCGCCGCCGGCCGCCG
>JAIYDD010000047.1 GCA_027487675.1 Acetobacteraceae bacterium
GCCACTTCCCGGAACATCTGAAGATGTTCTGCCGGACGGGGGCGATCCTTCACGGCGGGGCCCTGACCTTCTTCGAGGACCTAGATGAAGCTATCGCCACCTACAAGGCTCTCTGAGCCTCCGTCCGCCGCGGCGGCGTCCCTCGGGCGCCTGTCCACGGCCACGCCGCCACGCCGCCGGAAGCCGTTCGGCCCGCTGGAGTGGTTCCTGGTGCTGGTGGCACTGCCGACGGCGATCGTCGCGGCCTACTACATCTTCATCGCCGCCAACATCTACGCGTCCGAGGCGCGGTTCATCATTCGCGCCCGCGAATTCCAGGTGCGCGCGGCGCTGGGCGCGCAGGGCACCATCATCGGCACGCCGGCGGCGACCGGCACCGGCGAGAAGGAGATGAAGGCGGTGATGTCCTTCATCGACAGCTACGAGGCCGTCGGCGCGCTGCGGCGCGAGCAGGACCTGGTGGGGGTCTGGCGCCGGCCGGAAGCCGACTTCCTGGCGCGGCTGTGGTGGGAGGACCCCTCGATCGAGCGCCTGCTGCGCTACTACCGCCGCCGCATCTTCCTGGAATACGACCAGGACACCGGCGTCGCGCGGCTCGAGGTGCGCGCCTTCCGCCCCGACGACGCCCAGCAGATCGCGCAGAGCCTGATCCGCCTGGCCGAGACGCTGGTCAACGACATCTCCTACCGCTCGATGGAAGACACGCTGCGCACGGCGCGGGAGGAAGTGGAACTCGCCCAGCGCCGGGTGATCGAGGCGCGGGAGGCGCTGGTTTCCTTCCGCGAACGCGAACAGGCCTTCGACCCGGTCGCCTCCGCCACGCGCGCGCAGGCCGCCATCGGCCAGCTGGAAACCCAGCTGACCGCGGCGCGCACCGAGCTGCAGGAACGCCGCGCCTTCATGCGCGGCGACAACCCACAGATCCAGGTGCTGCAGAACCGCATCGCGGCGCTGCAGGTGCAGATCTCCGCCGAGCGGTCCCGCGTCACCCGGGGCGACGAGGCGCTGACACCGGTCGTCGCCGGCTACGAACGCGTCCTTGCCGAGAAGGAATTCGCCGAGGGCTCGCTCGGTTCCGCGATCAACACGATGGAAGTGACCCGCGCCGAGGCGACGCGCCAGCAGGTCTTCCTGATGCGCGTGGCCGAAGCCCACTTCCCCGAGCGCGCCTGGTACCCGCGCGCCACCTTCAACACCATCACGGTCTTCGTCGGCCTCTCGGTGCTGTTCGGCATCGGCTGGCTGCTCGTTGCCGGCTTCCGCGAGCACGCGAACTGACATGATGCGCCCGGCCCGGTTCCTTCCCGCGCTCGCCCTGCTGCTGCTGGCGGTGCCGGCGGCGGCCCAGCAGCCCCGCCCGGGCGGCGGGCTGATCCAGCCACCCGCCAGCGGCGGCGTGATCGGCACGCTGCCCGGCCAGCTTCCCGGGCAGTTCCCGGGCGGCCTGGTCGGCGCGGCGCCGGGCAGCGCCGCCGCGGTGCTGGCGCCGTCCGACCCGATCAACCAAAGCCGCCAGGGCCTGGCCACGGCGGCGGAAGCCGGCGCCGCCGCCGCCGGGCCGATCGGCGACCCGACGCGCCTGCCCGGGCCCGCCACCATCGTCTACGGCGCCGGCCTGTTCACCCGCTTGCCCGGCACGACGAGCGACGCCCCCAACCCGAACGTCATCCTCGCCCCCGGCGACCGCGTCTCCATCACCGTCTGGGGCTTCGTCGAAGGCGCCACCACCGCCGAGATCGACATCAACGGCAACGTCTTCATCCCGAATGTCGGCCCGGTCCGCCTGGCCGGCGTGCGCGCCGGCGACGTGCAGACAGTGGTCGAGAGCGAGGTGCGGCGGATCTACTCGACCCAGGTCCAGGTCTACGCCAACGCGCTGTCGACCGGGCCGCTCGGCGTCTTCGTCACCGGCTTCGTGCGCCTGCCGGGGCGGCACCTCGGCGCGCGGTCGGACAGCGTGCTGGACTTCCTGCTGCGCGCCGGCGGCGTCGACCCGAGCCGCGGCTCCTACCGCTCGATCGAGCTGCGCCGCAACAACCGCACCGCCGCGCGGATCGATCTCTACCGCTTCCTCCAGACCGGCGAACTGCCGGACACGCCGCTGCAGGCCGGCGACACGCTGGTGGTGGCGCCGCAGGGCGCGATGGTCGGCGCCGACGGCGCGGTGCGCAACAACTTCCTCTTCGAGGTCGCCGGCCGCACCATGCCCGGGGCGGAGCTGATCCGCCTCGCCGCGCCGCTGCCCTCGGCCACCAATGCCGTCATCCGCGGCAGCCGCAACGGCCAGCCCTTCGCCCGCTACCTCACGGTGCGCGAACTGGGCTCCGCCCAGCTGATGGACCAGGACCAGGTCACCTTCATCACCGACGCGCCGGCGCAGACCATCCGCGTGCAGGTGGAAGGCAGCCGGCTCGGCCCCTCGGTGCTGATCGCCGACCGCAACACCTCGCTCTGCACGCTGCTCGACCACATCGCGGTCGACCCGGCGCTGGCCAACACCCGCGGCGTGTTCATCCTGCGCCCCGGCCTCGCCGCCCAGCAGCAGCGCGTGATCAACGAGGCGATGGACCGGCTGGAGCGCCAGCTCTTCCTGACGGTGTCCACCACCACCGGCGTCGCCGAGATCCGCGCCTCCGAAGCCAACCTGGTCGCCAACTGGATCAACCGCGCCCGCCGCACCCAGCCCGAGGGGCGGCTGGTCGTGATGGACCGCACCGGTACCTGCGCCGAGGTGCGGCTGGACGACAACGACACCATCGTCATCCCGGACCGCGTCTCGACCGTGCTGGTTTCGGGCGAGGTGCTGGTGCCGCAGGCGGTGGTGTGGCGGCCGAACATGCGGGTGGAGGACTATTTCCGCGCCGCCGGCGGCCTGGCGGAGCGCGGCGACAACGCCTCGATCATGATCCGCAAGGCCAGCGGCGAGCTGGTGCTCGAACCGACCGAGCCGCCGGAGCCCGGCGACGAGCTGATCGCGCTGCCGCGGCTGGACCCCAAGCTGTTCCAGCTGACGCGCGACCTGTTCAACCTGATCTTCCAGACCGCGCTCTCGGCCCGCGTCTTCACCAACTGAGCCGCGGCCCCGGCCCGGCGGCGCGCCGCCGGGCCGGGGCCCACCCCGTCCCCAGAGCCTTCCGGGTCAGACGCTCAGTCCGGGTCGGGCCAGCGGAAAGACAGGCTTTCGAGGAATTCCAGCCGCGCCGTGACGTCCTGCGGCGGGCAGGCCATGGCGGCGACCACGCCGATGCCGACCAGAGTCCCGCCAGCCTCCGGCAGGACCTTCCCGCCCGCCTCCGGCAGGACCCGCCCGCCCGCCTCCGGCAGGACCCTCACGCCCGCCTCCGGCGGGGCCCTCACGCCCGCCTCCGGCGGGGCCGCCGGCGCTTCCAGCGTGATCTCCAGCACCTGGCCGGCCGGTCCCGGCTCGGGCGCCACCGTCTCCAGCGCGGTGATCGGGCGGCTGCCGGCGGCGGCCTCCAGCACCACGGCCGGGTCGCGGCCGGCGCGCAGCGTCACCGCCTGTGCCACCGCCGGCGCGCGCAGCGCCAGGTGAACACGCAGCCGCGTGCCCGCGGGCGCCGCCACCGGCAGGCGCAGCAGCGCCCGTCCGGGGCGGGTCCAGCAACCCCAATCCTCCGGCGCATGCCAGTTCGGGCCGGCGCGCAGCAGGTCCACCCAGGCCATCGCCGGCCGCGGTGCCCCGCCCTCCAGCGCCGCCAACCGGTGCACCGTGCCGGGAGGCGGCGGGGCGGGCGCCGGCGGCGCGCCGGGGGGGACGGCGCCGAGCAGGCCGAGAAGCTCCTCGGCGATCTCCTCCCAGCCGCGCAGGCGCCGGGCTTCCGCGATGCGGCGTTCCTGGGCGGAGAGGAACCCTGGCTCCGTCAGCAGCCGCTCGACGAGGGAGAGGAAGGCCGGCTCGCTGCCGGCCTGGTAGTGCAGCGCCAGGCCTTGGCCGGCTTCCAGCAGGCCGGAATGGCCGGGCGCCACCACCGCCTTGCCATGCGCCAGCGCCTCGGTCACCGGCAGGCCCCAGCCTTCGTGGCGAGAGGTGCAGAGGGTGAACAGCGCGCCGTGATAGAGCGCCGCGACATGCGCATCCGCCAGGTCGTCCAGCCAGCGCACCCTTCCGGCCAGCGCCGGCGCGCGGCGCAGCAGCGACAGCGCCGGGTCGGCGCCGAAGCCGGCGCGGCCGGCCAGCACCAGCGGCGGCACCGCCTCGCCCAGCCGCCGCAGCAGCGCCAGCCAGGCGTTCAGCGCGAAGAGGTGGTCCTTGCGGCTCTCGATGGTGCCGACCATCAGCACGAAGGGCGTGCCCGCCAGCTCGGCCAGCGCCGGGTGCGGCGGCGCCTGGGGTGGCGCGGGGGGGGCGGCATCCGGGCGCAGCACGGCGACGGGCGCGGCGGGCAGGCCGGGCAGGTGGGCGTCGCGCAGCCGGGCGATGTCGGCGCGCGTCGCCTCCGACACTGCCAGCACCAGGTCGGCCTGCAGCGACAGGCCGGCGAACCAGCGCACGAATTGCGCGGCCATCGACGGGTCCACATGCTCCGGCAGCGTCGCCGGGCCGCAATCATGCACCAGCGGCGCGTAGCGGATGCCGTGCCGCGCGCGGGCTTCGCGCACCGCGCGGTGATAGTCCGGCAGCCACCAGGAGGAGCCGGGGTTCACCAGCCAGGCGCCCTCGGGAAGGTCGAGCGGGGGTGCGGCCTCCAGCACCTCCCGCGTGCGGGACAGGGCCTCCGCCCAGGCCGGATCGGCCGGGTCGGCCCGGGCGCGGGAGAGGGTGGAAAGGCGCCAGAAGGCCTCCCGCGGCAGGGCGCGCCAATGTCCCTCCTCGGGGCGGAAGACGGCAAGGCGCACCACGGCCCCGAGGCCTTCCCGGCGCAGCGCGGCGCCGGCGAGGCCGAGTTGGATGCGCTGGATGCCCGACGGCGCCCGCGAGCCCTGCCACCACGCCCAGAGGTCGGAGAGGTCCAGCACCAGCTGCAGGTCGGTCAGCAGCAGCAGCCCGGCCGGCTCGGCTTCCGCCGCGGCGGCCTCGGCGCGGCCGAGCAGGCCCGACAATTCGCGCCACGCCGCCTCGCCTTCCGGGGCGAGTTCCAGCGACCGGCCATAGGCCACCCGCGCGCCGGCGAAGTCGCCGACGCGCTTCAGCGCATGGCCGATCTGCAGCTGCAGGTCCGCGTCCGCCGGCAGCCCGCGCTCCGCCCGGCGGTAGGAGGCGAGCGCGCCGGCGGCATCGCCGGCTTCCTTCACGCAATGCCCGTGCTGGACCCAGATCGCCCAGTCGGTCGGCACGAGTTCGAGGTAGGAGGCATAGGCCTGTGCCGCGCCGCGCCAGTCGCCGGCGTTGCGACGCAGGTCGGCCTCGGCGATCAGGCGGGTGGCTTCGGCGCCGCGTTGCATCATCCGTGTCCCGGGGCCGCCGCGCGCGGCGGGCGGCCCGACGCCAGTAAGCGGCGCGGCGCGGCGCGCGGCAAGGCGGGGCGCCGCGGGCCAGCGCTTCGCGCCGAGCGCCGCCGACGGCCGCGCCCCCCCCCCGGCGCCCCGGCCGGCTCAGGCGCGCCCGTAGGTGTCCTCGATGCGGACGATGTCGTCCTCGCCGGTGTAGCTGCCGACCTGGACCTCGATCAGCGTCAGCGGGATCTTGCCCGGGTTCTCCAGGCGATGGACGC
>JAIYDD010000129.1 GCA_027487675.1 Acetobacteraceae bacterium
ACCGACGACATGATGATGCTCGGCACCGTCAACATCTTCCCCGCCGAGATCGAGCGCGTCGCCGCCGGCTTCCCCGGCGTGGCCGAATGCGCCGCCTTCGCGCTGCGCAGCGCCGCGCTGGGCGACATCCCGGCGCTGGCCGTGGTCGCCGCGCCCGGGCCGGGGCCGGATGTGCCGGCGCTGCTGGCGCAATGCCGCGCGCGGCTCGGCCTGCGGGCGCCGCGGAAGGTCGTGGTCGTGCCGGCGCTGCCGCGCAGCGCGGCCGGCAAGGTGCTGCGGCGCGAACTGGCCGAGGCCGCGCGCGCGATGCGGGAGGGAGCATGAGCATGGATGCGCGCGCCTGGCGCGACCGGCTGGCCGATGCCCTGCTGGCGAACCCGGCCTGGCACGCCGAGGGGCCGGAGACGCTGGCCCGGCTGCGCGACCCCGGCGATCCCTGCGGCTTCGACGACCTTGGGCTGGATTCGGTCGCCCGGCTGGAGCTCTGCATCTGGCTCGAGACCGAGGCGGGCGTCGAGGTGACCGAGGCCACGCTCGCCGAGCATCCCGGCCTTTCGGCGTTGGCCGCCCATCTCGCCGCGCGCCCGGCCCCGGCCGGGGGATGAGGCTGGCCGTCGCGCTGCGCGCCGCATCGACGCCGGCGCGGGTGTACCGGCTCTGCCTCTGGGCCGACCAGCACGCCACCCCCGCCGATCTGGCGGGGCTGGCGGAGATCCGCGCGGAGCTGCCCGCGGCGGCGCTGGACTGGCTCGACCGGCGGAGGGAGCTGCTGCGGCGCCCGGCCGGCGCGCCGGCGCCGTTCATGCGGCGCGCGCTGGCCGCACATGTCACCCTCTACGCCGCGCGGGGCCGGCGGCCGCGCACGCGCCGGCTGCTGCTGGTCTTCTGCGACCGGGCGCAGCAGCCGGGCACGCCGACCCCCATCCTGCTGCGGCACCTGCCGGCCGAGGGCTGCGACGCGCTGCTGCTGCGCGACGCGGCCGGCATCCGCTTCCTGCGCGGCATCCCGGGCTATGCCGAGGACGCGGCCGGGCTGGCGGCGCGGCTGACGCGGGATGTCGCCGCGCTGGACCCGGCGGGGCTTGCCTGCCTGGGCGTCAGCGCCGGGGGCGAGCCGGCCCTCGCGCTCGGGCAGCTGCTCGGCGCCGGGATCGCGGTCTCGGTCAACGGGTCCGACCCGGCCCTGGGGCGGCGGCGGGGCGACCCGGCCGGCGCGACCGACGGGCAGGAATTCGCCCGCCTGCTCGCCGCGCGCGGCGGCGACGCGGGCGGGACACGGCTGCTGCGGCTCTTCTCGGCGGAGCGGCGGCCGGAGCGGGAGGCCGATGCCGGGCTGGCGCTGCGCCATCCCGCCAGCCTGGGCCTGCCGGTGCAGGGCGTCAGGACGCATGCCCTGCTGCACGCCCTGGCCGAGCGCGGGGAGCTGGGCGGCTTCCTGCGCGACCTGCTGGAGGGCAGCCTCGGCCCCGGCCCCTGGTGCTGACCGGCCGGCGGCGCTCATGCCGGCCGGCGGGGCTGCCGCGGCATCTCGCCAGCGATCCCGGCGCCGCGCCCGGCCTGGTCACGCCGCGGGCAGCCCTTGCCGCGACGCAGCCGCCGCGGGCGCCCCGGCCGCAAGCCGCGATCGGCGCCGGCCGGCAGGCCCCCGCTCGGCGAGGCTCCGCGCGCGGTGGCCAGCAGGCGATCGACCGAGCCGTGCCGCCGGGCGCGGATGTCCGCGAGGGGCGGGTTGGTCAGCCCGGCGGCGCGGCCAGCAGCAGCCGGTTCAGCGGCGCCATGGCCTGCACCAGCGCCTGCCGGTCGCGTGCCGCCTGCGCGCGCGGGGCGCCGGCGGCGGCGACCGCGTCCTCGATCTCGCCCCAGCAGCGCTGCCCGTCCACCCGGGCCAGCAGGGCGCCGGCCAGTCGCGGCAGGGCCACGCGGGTGCGCAGCCCGTCCCAGGTGATGGGCAGCATCCCGTCGGGCGGAAGTGCCTTCGCCAGCTTCGCGCCATCCAGCT
The DNA here is from genome assembly GCA_027487675.1 of Acetobacteraceae bacterium. GTDB lineage: Bacteria > Pseudomonadota > Alphaproteobacteria > Acetobacterales > Acetobacteraceae > Falsiroseomonas. The sequence goes on from JAIYDD010000129.1 coordinate 2,000, forward strand.
CGCGCAGCACCGGGATGGCGGCCGGGTCGTCCCAGGCGGGGGGCGGCGGGGCCTCGCCGGCGCGGACGCAATAGGCGATGTGGATGCCCATGTTGCCGCAGATCGCCTCGGCCAGCGCGGCGCGGGCGATCGGGTCCAGCGCCGCGGTGCGGGCGCGCAGCCGGGGATCGGCCAGCCAGGTGTCGGGGTCGTAGCGCAGCGGCTCGACCAGCGTCGCGATCTCCAGCCCCGCGGCCCCGACCAGGGCGGCCAGCCGGGGGATGGTGAAGGCGGCGTCGCGCGGGTTCAGCAGCAGGTCGTAGAGGCCCGCATCGCCGCCCTTGATGTGGTCCTCGATCCAGGGGTTGCGGCGCAGCCAGGCGGTCTCCGGCAGCTGCTTCCACAGCCGCTTGGCGACATCGACGCGGCCGGCGGGCGCTTCCTCGGCCGGCGCCAGCAGGCGCAGCGCGTCCTGCAGCATGTAGACGCCCGTCCGGCCATGCGGCGCATAGACCATCAGCCCGATCCCGCCGCCCGGCGCCAGCACCGAGACCAGCGCGGCGAGCCCCGCCGCCGGGTCCGGCAGGTGGTGCAGCACGCCGCAGCAATCGATGTAGTCGAAGGGGCCGAGGCCGGAGGCCGGCAGGTCGAGGAGCGAGCCTTCCTCGAAGCGGATGTTGTCGAGGCCCCGCGCCTCGGCCCGCGCCATCGCCACGCGCTTCGCCGCCGTCGAGCGGTCCAGCCAGGTGACGCGCCCCGGCCGGCCGGCCCAGGCCATCTGCTGCGCCAGCATGACGGTGCCGTCGCCGGAGCCGCCGCCGGCCATCAGCGCGCGCAGCGGCGTGGTCGCCAGCCGGCGCGCGCCGAAGATCCAATGGTCCACCTCCCGCAGATGCGAGGGGCTGCCGACGACCAGCCGCTTCGCCTCCTCCCGCGGGTCGCGGGCGGGGTAGGGATAGGCCTCGTACTGGGCGGCGAGCTGCCGGTCGGCGCGGTCCGTCATCGCCGCGCTGCATAGGGGCCCCGCGCCCGCGGCGGAAGCCGCGACGTTCCGAAGGTTGTCCGGCCGGGGGCCGCGCCGTATCTAGCGGCCATGCCCCGCAACCTCCTCCCCGTCGCCGGCCTGGCGCTGGCGTGTCTGCTCGGCTCCCTTCCCGCGGCGGCGCAGCAGCGCGGCGCGGAGCCGCGGCGGCTCGGGGCGCATGGCGCCTGGACGGCGGCGGTGCACCAGGAAGGCGGGCAGCGCGTGTGCTACGCCTTCGCGCGCGCCGGCGGCACGCAGGCGCGGCAGAACGTCACGCTGACGGTGGCGCACCGGCCGAACGGGCGGGACCAGGTGGCGGTTTCCGTCGCGCAGGCGCTGCCGCGCGGCGCGGAGGCGGTGCTGGCCATCGGCACCCAGGAATTCCGCTCCTACGGGGTGGTGCAGTCGAGCGCCTTCTTCGCCAGCAACGCGCAGCTGATCGCGGCGCTGCGCGGCGGGCGGGATGCGGTGGTCAGGAGCCCCGGGCCGGGCGGTCGCGGCACGGTGAGCGACAGCTTCCCGCTCTCCGGCTTCTCCGCCGCCTATGAGGCGATCGGGCGCGAATGCCCGGCGCAGACGCAGAGGTCGTCGCGGTGAGCACCCCATCCGATCGCCGCAGGGCGGAGACGCCGGAGGCGGCGAGCACCGGAGGCGTGAATCGGATGGGCACCCCATCCGATCGCCGCAGGGCGGAGACGCCGGAGGCGGCGAGCACCGGAGGCGTGAATCGGATGGGCACGCCATCCGATCGCCGCAGGGCGGAGACGCCGGAGGCGGCGAGCACCGGAGGCGTGAATCGGATGGGCAACGCTTCCGCCGACACCGACCTGACCGCCCAGGAACGCGAGCGCATCCTGGCCAAGGCCGCACTTTTTTCGCCCCCGCCGATCCTCCTGCCCGATGGCCGCCGCGACCTGGTCGGCCTGTCGCGCGAGGAGCTGGAAGCCGAGATGGTCGCGATCGGCGAGAAGCCGTTCCGCGCCCGCCAGCTCTGGCACTGGATCTACCACCAGGGCGAGACCGATTTCGCCCGCATGCCCACCATCGCGAAGCCGATGCAGGCGAAGCTGGCGGAGCGCTTCGTGGTCGGCCGGCCGGAGGCGGCGACGGTGCAGACCTCCGAGGACACGACCCGAAAATTCCTGTTCCGCTTCCGCGACGGCCAGCAGGTCGAGACGGTCTACATCCCCGACCTGCACGAGGATCGCGGCGCCGTCTGCATCTCGACCCAGGTCGGCTGCACGCTGTCCTGCCGCTTCTGCCACACGGGGACGCAGAAGCTGGTGCGCAACCTGGGCGCGGCCGAGATCGTCGGGCAGTTCATGGCCGCGCGCGACAGCTACGGCGA
>JAIYDD010000171.1 GCA_027487675.1 Acetobacteraceae bacterium
AGGTCTTCGCGGACCCAGGGGTTGTCGGTCTCGCGGATGCGGCGCTCGAGGTTCGGGATCACGCCCTCGAAGGGCTTCTTCACGTCATAGGCGCGCAGCCCATCCTTGTATTTCAGCGTGACCACCTCGGTGCCGGTGCCGTTCAGCACGACGCTACGGAAGGCCTTGGGCAAATCCTGCCAAGCGGTGGTCATCGCGACCTTGTAGTGCCGCGCCAGGCTCTCCAGCGTCTGGTCGTAGTAGGGCGAGGAATTGCCGGCCCAGGGCTGCACGGCGCCGTCCTTCAGCGCCTTCGATTCGTCGGGCACGACCAGCATCGGGTCGAAGAAGGCCTGGGTGCCGAGCCCGTCGCAGACCGGGCAGGCGCCCTGCGGGGAGTTGAAGCTGAACAGCCGCGGCTCGATCTCCTCGATGGTGAAGCCGCTGACCGGGCAGGCGAATTTCTGGCTGAACACGGTACGTCCGCGCGCCTCTGGCGCCACGCGCGCATCGGTGTCGGCATCGTCGGCATAGGCGACCCCGTCGGCCAGCCCGAGCGCGGTCTCCAGGCTGTCGGCCAGGCGGGACTGGATGCCGTCGCGGACCACGATGCGGTCCACCACCACCTCGATGTCGTGCTTGAGCTTCTTGTTGAGGTTCGGTGCCTCGGCCAGCTGGTAGAGCGTGCCGTCCACCTTCACCCGTTCGAAGCCGCGGCGCTGGAACTCGGCGAATTCCTTCTTGAACTCGCCCTTCTTGCCCTTGGCGACGGGCGCCAGCAGCAGCAGGCGCGTGCCTTCCTTCATGGCCATGATGCGGTCGACCATCTGGGAGACTGTCTGCGCCTCGATCGGCAGGCCGGTCGCCGGCGAATAGGGCACGCCGACGCGTGCCCAGAGCAGGCGCATGTAGTCGTGGATCTCCGTCACCGTGCCGACGGTCGATCGCGGGTTGTGGCTGGTGGTCTTCTGCTCGATGGAGATGGCGGGCGACAGGCCCTCGATGGAATCGACGTCGGGCTTCTGCATCAGCTGCAGGAACTGCCGCGCATAGGCGCTCAGCGACTCGACGTAGCGGCGCTGGCCTTCCGCATAGATCGTGTCGAAGGCCAGCGACGACTTGCCCGACCCCGACAGGCCGGTGACCACCGTCAGGCTGTCGCGCGGGATGTCGATGTCGAGGTTCTTGAGGTTGTGTTCCCGCGCGCCGCGGATGCGGATCATGCCGCTCATGCATCACCTTGGCTGACGAAGGGGGGCTGACGGACGGCGCCCCGCCCGGGGGATCCGGGCGTGACGTTCGCATTGTGTTCCGGGGGTTTTGGCACCATATAGGTGGGCTTGGGAAGGGCCTTGCCAGGGTCCCCGCGCGCAGGTCTGCCGCGATTGGCCTGCGGGGGAGCGGCGGTCTAGACTTCCCACGGAAGAAGACGGGGAATCGCGCCGATGGCGGGAGTGAACAAGGTCATCCTGCTGGGCCGGCTGGGCCGGGACCCGGAGGTGCGGAACTTCCAGAACGGAGGCCGCGTGGTGAACCTGCGGCTTGCCACCTCCGAACGCTACAAGGACCGCGAGGGCAACCAGCAGGAGAAGACCGAGTGGCACTCGGTCGCGATCTTCAACGAGAAGCTGGGCGAGGTGGCCGAGAAATACCTGCGCAAGGGCTCGGAGGTCTATATCGAAGGCCAGCTCGAGACCCGGAAGTGGCAGGACCAGTCCGGCCAGGACCGCTACACGACCGAGATCGTGCTGCGCCAGTTCCGCGGCGAGCTCTCGCTGGTCGGCGGCCGCGGCGGCGGCGGCGAGATGGGTGAGGGCGGCGGCTATTCCGACCGCGGCGAACCGGCCGGTGGCGGCGGGTATGGCGCTGGCGGTGGCGGTGGCGGCGGCGGTGGCGGCGGCGGCCGGTCCGCCGGCGGCGGCTGGGACAGCAACCGCGGCAGCGGCGGCAGCGGCGGCGGCGGCCGGTCCCCCGGCCCGGCGCGCGGCGCGCCGCCCAAGGGCGGCGACCTCGACGACGACATCCCGTTCTGAGCCACGCCGGGGCGCGCTGACATGACCCTCTTCGCCGGCCGGCGCGTGCTGGTCGCCGGCGGCAGCCGCGGCATCGGCCGCGCGGTCGCGCTGCATTTCGCCGCGCGCGGCGCCGCCGTTTCCATCTGCGCCCGCGGCGCCGAGTCGCTGGAGGCGACGCGCGCCCAGATCGCCGCCCTCGGCGTCGCGGCGCACGCCACGCCGACGGACCTGGCGGATGCCGGCGCCGTCTCTGGCTGGGTGGAAAGCGCCGCGGCGACGCTCGGCGGCATCGACGTGCTGGTCAACAACGCCAGCGGCTTCGGCTCCCGCGACACGGAGGAGGACTGGGCGCGCGGCCTGAACGTGGACGTGATGGCCACCGTCCGCGCCAGCCGCGCCGCCGCGCCGCATCTGCGCGCCGCGCGCGGCTGCATCGTCAATGTCACCTCCATCTCGGGCTTCCGGCCCTCCCTCCGCACGCCGGCCTATGCGGCGGTGAAGGCGCTGCTGGTGAACTACACCGCCAGCCAGGCGGCCGCCTTCGGGGCCGACGGCGTGCGGGTGAACGCCGTCGCGCCCGGCTCCATCGAATTCCCCGGCGGCAGCTGGGAACAGCGCCGCACCACCGACCCCGCCCTCTACGAACGCATCCGCGCCTCGATCCCCTTCGGCCGGCTCGGCACGCCGGAGGAGGTGGCGGAGGTGGTGGGCTTCCTCGCCTCCCCGGCGGCGCGCTGGGTGACGGGGCAGACGATCATCGTGGATGGCGGCCAGCTGCTCGGCTGATGCGGATGCCGGCACGCGCCGGCCGGCCGATTTGGCGGGGCCGGGCGGACGCATTATATTGCACCTGCACGCAAGGGCCTTGCCGCATGGATCGCCAGCGACCGACAGCGCGCGCACCCGGGCATGGCCGGGACCCCGCGGGGCGAAGCCGACTCGCCCGGCCGGCCCGCCGCGCCTGACCGCCGGCCCGTAAGCCCCGCGCCGCCCCCGGCCGCGGGGCCGCACCAAGGACGACCACGTGAGCGATACCCCCCCCGCGGATCCCAAGGCCCCCGGCGAGCCCCCGTCCGACATCGCCCCGGTCGGGCTCGCCGAGGAGATGCGGCGCTCCTACCTCGACTATGCGATGTCGGTCATCGTCTCCCGCGCCCTGCCGGATGCGCGGGATGGGCTGAAGCCCGTGCATCGCCGCATCCTCTACGCCATGCAGGAAAGCGGCTACACGGCGGACAAGCCGCACCGGAAATCGGCGCGGGTCGTCGGCGACGTGATGGGCAAGTACCACCCGCACGGTGATTCCGCGATCTACGACGCGATGGTGCGCATGGCGCAGCCCTTCTCGATGCGCGTGCCGCTGATCGACGGGCAGGGCAATTTCGGCAGCATGGACGGCGATCCGCCGGCGGCCATGCGCTACACCGAGGTGCGGCTGGCCAGGGCCGCCGCTGCGCTGCTGGAATCGATCGACGAGGACACGGTCGACTTCGCGCCGAACTACGACGAATCGGCCGAGGAGCCGCGGGTCCTTCCCGCGTCCTTCCCGAACCTGCTGGTCAACGGCGCCGGCGGCATCGCGGTGGGCATGGCCACCAACATCCCGACCCACAACCCGACCGAGGTCATCGACGCCACCCTCAAGCTGATCGCCGAGCCGGACACCAGCCTGGCCGAGCTGATGCAGATCATCCCCGGCCCGGATTTCCCGACCGGCGGCCTGATCCTCGGACGGGCGGGGATCCGCTCCGCCTTCGAGACGGGCCGCGGCTCCATCCCGCTGCGCGCCCGCGCGACCATCGAGGAGATGCGCGGCGGGCGCTCCATGATCGTCGTCAGCGAGATCCCCTACCAGGTCAACAAGGCGACGCTGATCGAGAAGATCGCGGAGCTGGTGCGGTCGAAGACGGTCGAGGGCATCTCCGACCTGCGCGACGAGAGCGACCGCGACGGGCTGCGCATCGTGGTCGAGCTCAAGAAGGACGCGACGCCGGAGGTGGTGCTGAACCAGCTCTACCGCTTCACCCAGCTGCAGACCTCCTTCGGCGTGAACTTCGTGGCGCTCGACGAAGGCAAGCCGCGGCAGATGGGGCTGCGCGACGCGCTGATGGCCTTCATCCGCTTCCGCGAGGAGGTGATCAGCCGCCGGTCCCGCTTCCGGCTGAACAAGGCGCGCGACCGCGGCCACCAGCTGATCGGGCTGGCCGTCGCGGTCGCCAACATCGACGAGGTGATCGCGCTGATCCGCGCCGCGCCCGATGCCGCCGCGGCGCGCGCCGCGCTGCTGGCGCGCGACTGGCCGGCCGCCGATATCGGCCCGCTGCTGGCGCTGGTCGATGACCACCGCAACCACCTCGCACCCGACGGCACGGTGCGGCTGACCGAGGAGCAGGCGCGCGGCATCCTGGATCTGCGCCTGCAGCGCCTGACCGGCCTGGAGCGGGAGAAGATCAACGCCGAGCTGTCGGAGGTGGGCGCGACCATCCGCGAGCTGCTGGAAATCCTCGACAGCCGCCCGCGCCGGCTGGAGCTGATGACGCAGGAGCTGATCGCCGTGCGCGCCCAGCTCGCCAGCCCGCGCATGACCGAGATCGTGGACGGCGTCGCCGACCAGGACGACGAGAGCCTGATCGAGCCGGGCACGATGGTCGTCACGCTGACGCGCGACGGCTACGTCAAGCGCACCGGCCTCGACGTCTTTCGCGCGCAGAATCGCGGCGGGCGGGGCCGCAGCGCGGCGGGGCGGCGCGAGGACGACATCGTGGTGCGCAGCTTCGTCGCGCACACCCACCAATGGGTGCTGTTCTTCACCAGCCGCGGCATCGCCTTCCGCGAGAAGATCTGGCAGCTGCCCGAAGGCGGCGCGACCGGACGCGGGCGCAGCCTGCGCCAGGTGTTGCAGCTGCAGCAGGACGAGACGGTCACCGCCGTGCTGCCGCTGCCGCAGGACGAGGCGCTGTGGGAGAACCTGCACCTGGTCTTCGCCACCGCGCAGGGCAATGTCCGCCGCAACCGGCTGTCCGACTTCAGGAACGTCCGTGCCGTCGGCCTCATCGCGATGAAGCTCGACGAGGGCGACAGCCTGATCGGCGTCGCGACCTGCCGGGAAGGCGACGACATCCTGCTCGCGACCCGCCGCGGCCGCTGCATCCGCTTCCAGGCGGAGAACGGGGAGCTGCGCGTCTTCGCCGGCCGCGACAGTTCCGGCGTGCGCGGCATCCGGCTGGGCAGCGGCGACAGCGTCATCTCGCTCGCCGTGCTGCGCCACGTGGAGGCGAGCCCCGGCGAGCGCGCCACCTATCTGCGCCACGCCGCGCAGAAGCGCCGCGCCGAGGGCGAGGAGGTCGCCGAGCCCAACCCCGCCGCCGGCACCGCGGTCGAGGAGGTGGGCGAGGTGGTCGAGGAAGTGGTCCTCTCCGACGAGCGGCTCGCGGCGCTCGAGGCGGCGGAGGAAGTGCTGCTGACGGTCACCGACCGCGGCTTCGGCAAGCGGAGTTCCGCCTACGAATACCGCGTCACCGGCCGCGGCGGGCAGGGCATCACCGCCATCACCCTCAGCGCCCGCACCGGGCGGGAAGTGGTGGCCAGCTTCCCCGTGCGCCGCGGCGACGACGTGATGCTGGTCACCGACAATGGCCGGCTGATCCGCTCGCCCGCCGACCAGGTCCGCATCACCGGCCGCGCCGCGCAGGGCGTGATGCTGCTGCGGCTGGGGGAGGCGGAGCGCGTGACCTCCTGCTTCCCGGTGATGGAGGAGGAGGAGCCCGCCCAGGCGGGCCTTGCCGGCGGGGCCGCGGAAGGCGGCGCGATCGGCCTCACCGAACCCGACAGCAACGGGCCCGATGCCAATGGCTGAACCCCCGACCCTGGAATCCAAGGTCGCTCTCTATCCCGGCACCTTCGACCCCGTCACCAACGGGCATCTCGACGTCATCGCGCGCGCCGCCGCGCTGGTGGACCGCCTGGTGGTCGGCGTCGCGATGAATGCCGGCAAGAACCCGCTCTTCCCGCTGGAGGAACGGGCCGAGCTGGTGCGGGCGGAGACCGATGCGATCGCCGCGCGCACCGGCACCGAGATCGTGGTGATGCCCTTCACCGGCCTGCTGATCGGCTTCGCCCGCCAGGTCGGCGCGAAGATGATCTTCCGCGGGCTGCGCGCGGTGACCGATTTCGACTACGAATTCCAGATGGCGGGGATGAACCACCGCCTCGACCCCGGGGTCGAGACGGTGTTCCTGATGGCGAGCGAGACGAACCAGTTCATCTCCTCGCGCTTCGTGAAGGAGATCGCGGCGCTGGGCGGCGATGTCTCCACCTTCGTCCCGCCGCTCACCCTGGCGCGCACCCTGCATCGCGTGCGCAGCCGCAAGGAGGCCGCCGAATGACGACCCCCCATCCGCACCGCCGCGCGCTGCTCGGCGCCGCGCTCGCCGCGCCGCTGCTGGCGCGGCCCGCGCTGGCCCAGGCGCCCGCACAGGGCCAGGCGCCGACGGACCGCGAGAACACGCTGCTGATGGAGCTGACGCACGGCCCCGTCACCATCCAGATGCTGCCCGACCTCGCGCCGCGCCACGTGGAGCGGATCAAGCTGCTGACGCGCCGCGGCTTCTACGACAACACGCCCTTCCACCGCGTGATCGAGGGCTTCATGGCCCAGGGCGGCGACCGCACCGGCACCGGCACGGGCGGATCGCGGGAAACCGGGCTGCCCGACCTGCCGGCGGAATTCGTCCCGCGCGAGCGCGCCCGCTTCCTGCGCGGCACCTGCGGCATGGCGCGATCGCAGAACCCCGACAGCGCGAACAGCCAGTTCTTCATCATGTTCGCCCCCGCCCCGGGGCTCGACACGCAGTACACCATCTGGGGCCGCGTGGTCTCCGGCATGGAGGCGGTGGACCGCATCCGCCGCGGCGACCAGGCGCGCAACGGCATGGTGCAGAACCCCGACCGCCTGGTGCGCATGCGCGTCGCGGCCGACAGCTGACACCCTGCGGGCCCGTGCCCGGCATCGCCGGCTTCCGCGGCATCTCGCCCGCGGATGACGGGCCTCGTCGCCCGGGCCCGCCCCGCCCGCCGGCCCTGACGCCGCGAACCCCGCGCCGGCGCGGCCTTGCGCCGCCTGCCCGCGCATGTGACACGCCTGCCCGACCTTCGAGGAACCCCACGGCATGAGCCAGACGACGCCCGCGCCCGAAAACACCCTGGTCATGGAGCTGACGCACGGCACCGTGACGATCGAGCTGCTGCCCGACCTCGCGCCGCTGCATGTCGAGCGCATCCGCGGCCTGGCCGAGCAGGGCTTCTACGACAACACGCCCTTCCACCGCGTGATCGAGGGCTTCATGGCCCAGGGCGGCGACCCGACGGGCACCGGCACCGGCGGCTCCTCGCTGGCGGACCTGCCGGCGGAATTCTCGCCGCCCGGCAAGGCGCGCTTCGTCCGCGGCACCTGCGGCATGGCGCGCACCAACAACCCGAACAGCGCGAACAGCCAGTTCTTCATCATGTTCGCCCCGGCCTCGAGCCTGGACGGCCAGTACACGATCTGGGGCCGCGTCGTCTCCGGCATGGAGGCGGTGGACAAGATCAAGCGCGGCCAGGGCGGCAGCGGCATGGTGCGGGAGCCTGACCGGATCGTCTCGCTGAAGCCCGGCACCGCCGCGGCGGCGCCGGCCGCGGCGCCCGAAACCCCGCCCGCCGGGGTTGACAGCACCCCGGGCGCCGACGCCTAACACGCGCCCCGGACCGGCCGGCCTTCCGATCGGGGAGGCCGGCCGGGCAGGGGGGCGCCGCCCCCCAATCCGCGCGACGGCGCGGCACGAGCCCGTAGCTCAGCCGGTAGAGCACGTGACTTTTAATCATGGGGTCCAGGGTTCGAATCCCTGCGGGCTCACTCCCCCGCCGTCAGCCCCGCGTTAACCGCGCCGGTGCGACACCTTCCGCCGAACCACCCGGTTCCGGCAGAAGGCGCTCGGCATGGCCCACCCGCACCACGTGTTGCACGTGCTCGACGACGACACGCTGGTGCGCAAGGTCACCTGCCGGATCGCCGAGCGCGCGGGCTTCCGCGCCGAAGGCTTCGCCGAACCCGGCCCCTTCCTCGACGCCACCACCGCCACCCCGCCCGATCTCATCCTGCTCGACCTCGCCATCGGCGCGGCGGACGGCATCGCGGTGCTGGAACAGCTCGCCCGCCGCCGCTGCCGGACGCCGCTGATCGTCTATTCCGGCCTCGGCGACCGCCTGCTCGGCACCGCGGTGCGCATCGGCCAGAAGCTCGGCCTGACCATGCTGGCGCCGCTGCCCAAGCCGATCGAGCCGGCGGAACTCGCCGCCGCGCTGCGCAAGGCCGCCCTCAGCTCGCTGCCGATCAATGCCGGCGACCTCGACCAGGCGCTGCAGGCCGGCCAGTTCGTGCCGCACTACCAGCCGAAGATCCGCCTCTCCGACCGTGCGCCCATCGGGGCGGAGGCGCTGGTGCGCTGGAACCACCCGACCCGCGGCGTGCTGCCGCCCGCCTCCTTCATCGCGCTGGCCGAGGATGGCAGCGTCATGACGCCGATGACCTTCCGCACCATCGAACGCGCGGTGCGCGACTGCGCCGCCTGGCGCCAGCTGATCCCGGATGTCTCGGTCGCCGTCAACGTCTCCGCCCGCTCGCTCGGCGAGCCCGATTTCGCCGACCGGGTGGCGGAGGTGCTGCTCGGCGCCGGCGCGCATCCCTCCATGCTGACGCTGGAAGTGACCGAGACGGCGGCGATGGCCGACACCGCGGCGGTGGCGGCCGCGCTCGCGCGGCTGCGCATCCGCGGCATCTCGCTCTCCATGGACGATTTCGGCACCGGCTATTCCTCGCTGACCGAGCTGCACCGCATGCCGTTCAGCGAGCTCAAGATCGACCGTTCCTTCGTCTCCGGCATGCTGGAGGACCGGGAGGCCTTCGTGATCACCGGCGCCGTCGTCGCGCTCGCCCGCGCGCTCGGCCTGCGCAGCGTGGCCGAGGGGGTGGAGGACGCGCCGACGCTCGACGCCCTGGCCGGGATGGGCTGCGACGTCGCGCAGGGCTTCGGCATCGGCCGCCCGATGCCGCAGGACGCCTTCCTGGCCTGGCTGGCCGAGGCCGCCGCCGCGCAGCGCGTCCTTCCCGCCGCCAGGCCGCCGGCCGCGCCGCCGCCCGGCGCCGCCGTCGCCGCCGCCTGAGCGCCCGCCGACCGATGCACCGCCGCGCCGCCACCCGCCGGGCGAGCCCGATGACCCCGAAGCGCATCCAAGCCCGGGCGCGCGGCACCCCCCGCGCCCCGCTCGCCGCCCGCCCGATGCCCGCCCGCCCGCGTCGCGGGACCTGAGACGAGACCTGGAGATCGCCATGCGCGCCGCTTCCGCCACCGCCCGCGCCGCCGCTGCCGCCACGGCGCTCGACATCGCCGCCGGCGCCATGCGCGCCCGGCTCGGCGCCGCGCCGGGGCTCGTGCTGATCCAGTCCGATTGCCGGCACGATCCCGCCGTGCTGGCCGAGGCCGCCGGCCGGCTCTTCCCCGGCGCCGCGGTGATGGGCGGCAGTTCCTGCCTCGGCCTGATGACGGAAGCCGGCTTCGCCCCGGCGGGGCGGGAAGGGCCGAGCCTCGGCCTGTTCGGCCTCGCCGACCCGGACGGCGCCTATGGCACCGGCGCGGCGGAATTCGGCGGCGACCCGCGCGCCGCCGCCGCCGCCGCCACCGAAGCCGCGCTGACCCATGCCGGCCGGCCCTACGACATGCCCGCCCTGGTCTGGCTCTGCGCCGCCCCGGGCGCGGAGGAGCAGGTGCTGGCCGGCATCGCGGAGGTGCTGGGCCCGCAGGTCCCGGTCTTCGGCGGCAGCGCCGCGGACAACGACGTCTCCGGCGGCTGGTGGCAGATCGCCGGGCAGCGGCCCCGGGCGCTGCGCGACGGCGTGGCGCTGGCGGTCATGTTCCCCTCGGGCCGCATCGGCCACGCCTTCCAGTCGGGCTACGAGCCGACGGTGCAGGCCGGCCGCGTCACCGCCAGCCGCGGCCGGGAACTGGTCTCGATCGATGGCGAGCCGGCGGCCGAGGTCTATCGCCGCTGGACCGGCGGGCGCATCCGCCAGGCCGGGCCCGGCGCCATCCTGGCCGAGAGCACCTGGACCCCCCTGGCGCGCGAGGCCGGGCGGCTGGACCGCGTGCCCTTCTACCTGCTGGCCCATCCCGCCCAGGTGACGGCGGACGGCACGCTGCAGCTCTTCGCCGAACTTCCGGAGGGCGTGGAGGTCACGCTGATGGCGGGGACCGAGCCCGGGCTGCTCGGCCGCATCGGGCGGGTGGCGCAGGAAGCCGCGCTCGCCTCCGGCCTGGCCCCGGGGCAGATCCGCGGCGCGATCGCCATCTATTGCGGCGGCTGCATGCTGGCGATCCGCCCGCGGATGGCGGAGGTGGTGGCCAGCCTGCGCCAGGCGCTGCCCGGCGTGCCCTTCCTGGGCGGCTTCACCTTCGGCGAGCAGGGGCGGTCCGTCACCGGGCAGAACCTGCACGGCAACCTGATGATCTCCGTCATCGTGTTCGGCGATTGACCGGCCGACGCACGATGCCCGCCCGCGCGACGCCCGGCGTGCCGCCCCGCCGCGCCGCCCCGTGCCCCCCGGCGCGCGGCGCGGCGCCTTCCCGCCCGCGCTTCCGCCCGGCGCGCCCGCGCCACGACGTCAAGCCGAAGGGCAGCCGATGGCGGATGGCATGACGGCGGCCGAAGCCGCCGCCGACCCCAGGGAGCTGCTGCTGGCGCTGCAGCGCGCCCGCGACGACGCCGACCGGCGCGCGCGGGAAGCCGCCGTGGTGATCGAGGTGCTGGAGACCATGCTGCGCCCGCAGCCGCCGGCGCGCCTGGTGCTGCGCGTGCTGCGGCTGGTGCGGCGGATCATCCCCTTCCTGGACGCGGTGGTGCTGGAGACGGCGCCCTGCGGCGGGCTGGTCGCCGGCTTCTCCACCGTGGCCGGGCGGCTCGGCACGCGCTGGCCGCACAGCGCCGTCTTCGCCCGCGCCCGGGCGGGGGAGGTGGTGAACCTGTTCGACATCGCGCGCGTCCCGGAACTGGCGCCCGTGGTGGTGCCGATGCTCGGCGGCGGCGGCGCGCTGCTGTTCGCGCTGCCTTCCACCGATCCCGGCCCGCCGCCCGTCGTGCTGCTGCATGCCGAGGAGCGCGGCGGCTTCACGCCCGACATGGCGCGCACCGTGCGGCGGCTGGCGGTGGTGGCCGGCCAGGCGCAGGTGAGCCTGGAAGCCCGCCGCCTGCGCGAGAGCACCGCCACCCTGGCGCGGGAGAAGGCGGCCTCCGAGGAAGCCCTGGTCGAGAGCGGGCGGCGGGAGACCCTGGTGCGCGGGGTGCTGGAGGCGATCCCCGTCGGCATCTACCTGAAGGACGAGGCCGGCCGCTTCCGGTACGCCAATGGCGCCGCGCAGCGGATGATCGGCCGCAGCAACGCCGAGCTGCTCGGCCGCCTGCCTTCCGACGTGCTGCCCCTTCCGCTCGGCACGGCGAAGGACGCGGAGGACCGCGCCCTGCTGTCCGGCGCGCTGGCCAGCCCCCTGCGGGCGGAGCTGCTGTTCCCGCCGCCCCAAGGCGCGCCGGACCCGGCCATGGAACGGCGGGTGGAGCTGACCAAGTCCGCCGTGCAGATCGACGGCCAGCGATTGCTGGTCGGCACGCTGCTCGACGTGACGGAACGCCGGCGCGCGGAGGCCGCGATCCTGGCCGCCAAGGAAGCGGCCGAGGCGTCCAACCGCGCCAAGACCGAATTCATCGCCACCGTCAGCCACGAGATCCGCACGCCGCTGAACGGCATCCTCGGCATGACCCAGGCGCTGCTGGCGCGCCCGCTGGCCACCGCCGACCGCCAGGCGCTGCGCGTCGTCAAGGGCTCGGGCGACCTGCTGCTCGGGCTGATCGACAACATCCTGAACGTCGCCGCGATCGAGGCCGGCAAGCTCGACATCCGCCCGGTGGAGGTCGACGCCGCCGCGCTGCTGCACCAGGTGGCCGTGCTGTGGGAGGAACGGGCGCGCGCCAAGGACCTCGACCTGGTGCGCGTCATCGACGGCGCCATGCCCTCCGCGGTGCGGGTGGATGCGCTGCGGGTCAGCCAGGTGCTCAACAACCTGCTCGGCAACGCGGTGAAGTTCACCACCGCGGGCGGCGTGGTGCTGCGCGCCGGCTTCGACCCCGGGCCGGACGGGGCGGGGCTGCTGCAGGTGGCGGTCGAGGATACCGGCCCCGGCATCCCGCACGCCGCGCGGGCGCAGCTGTTCCGCCGCTTCTCCCAGGTCGCGGACAGCGACCGCAAGCGGCAGCTCTCCGGCACCGGGCTCGGCCTGTCCATCTGCCAGGACCTGGTGCGGATGATGGGCGGCGAGATCGGGCATGCGGACCGGCCGGGCGGCGGCAGCATCTTCCGCTTCAGCCTTCCCGTGCCGGTGCCCGATGCGCGCCCGCGCTTCGGCCTGCCGCTGGCGGGCCGCGGCGCGCTGGTCGCCCCCGCCGGCGATTGTGGGCCGGAGGGTTGGCGGCTGGATCGCATGGCGGAGGTGCTGGCCTCCATGGGCGCGCGGGTCGCCCGCGCCCCCGGCGCCCCGCCGGTGCTCGTGGCCTGCGCGGCGCAGGGCGCCGCCGGCTATGCGGCGCTGCGCGCGGCGGCGCCGGCGGCGATGCGCCCGCTGCTGGACGCGGCGCCCAAGGTGGTCTTCGGCCGCGCCCCGGCGCATCCGCCGGCGCCCGCCACCCATGCGGTGCTGCGCCACGCCACCGGCCCGCTGACGCTCTACGACGCCGCCACCGGCGCGCTCGGCATCGGCGCGCCCGAACGGCCGCTGCTGCTGGAGGAGGAAGCCGCCGGCGCCGGCGCCGAGGAAGGCTTCGCCGGCCGCCGCCTGCTGGTCGTCGAGGACAACGAGGTGAACCAGGCGGTGGCGCGGGCGCTGCTGGAACGGCTGGGCCTGGCCGTCGAATTCGCCTGGAACGGGCAGGAAGCGCTGTCGGCCGTGGCGCGGCAGCGACCCGATGCCGTGCTGATGGACCTGCAGATGCCGGTGATGGACGGGATCGAGGCGACCCGCCGGCTGCGCGCCGGCGGCTTCGGCGCGCCCATCATCGTCTGCACCGCGAACGTCCTGCCCGAGGCGCAGGCCGCCTGCCGCGCCGCCGGCGCCACCGCCGTGCTGAGCAAGCCCCTGCAGCGCGGCGCGCTGGAGGCGATGCTGGCCGAATTGCTGGCCGCGCCGCCCGCCACCCAGCCCGCCCCGCCGCCCGGGCCGCTGGAGCCGATGCTGGCCGACCTGCGCGACACGCTGGGGGATGAGGAGGCACGGCGCATCGCCGACCTGTTCCGCGAAGGCATGGACGAAAGGCTCGCCGCCATCGAGGCCGCGCTGGCCGCCGGCAACCTGGCCGCGGCGGGGCGGGAGGCGCATGCGCTGAAATCGGCCGCCGCGCTGGTCGGCGCGAGGAAGCTCGCCGCGCTGATGGCGGCGCTGGAACGCGCATCGGCGGCGGGCGACGACGCGGCCGCCATGGTGGCCGGCGCGGCGCTCGAGGAGACGGCGCGCCTGACCCATGCCGGGCTCGACGCGGCGACGGCCAACGGGTGAGGCAGGCGCCAGGGCCTGATTTATCTTTCAGGATCCGTGCGTTGGTTGCCTTGGCTGCCGTCGCACGCGAATCCGCCGCCGGGCGCCTGGCGATGGCAGGCTGGCGGTGCGGCAGGGCCTTGCCCGCCGGGCCGGGCGCGATGGCGCGCCGGCGGCGCCGCCGACATCGGCGACCGGTTGCTCGCACGCCGACGCAGCCACGAAGGCCAGGGCACTGATGATTTGATATTCCTCCGGCGGCGTGACGGCCCGGGGCAGGGCACGCGGCATCGCCTCGCGGGGGCCGGCCGGGCGTGGATCACGCCTGGGCCCGAAGGCGCGCCGCGGTCGGCGTTCCTCCGCCGGCGCGCCAGCGGCATCGGCCGCCGGCGCTCCGGCGGGTCACATCCCGGGCGGCGCGCAGGCCCGGCGCGTCACCCCCGCACATGCCGGCGAGCCGGGCCGCCTGCCACCCGGCGAGGCCAGGGGCAGGGGAAGCCGTCGCGGCCTCGGCCGGCGCGCGGAAGGCCGGCCGCCATCGCTTCGCCCGCGGTGCCGGCCCGCATCACGCGTCCGGCAGGCGGCCTTCCGGCGTGTAGCGGTCCACCGCATCCGGCAGGTCGCGGCAGAGCCGCGCCACCACCTCCGCCCGCGTCAGGCCGGTCTGCCGCTCCAGCTCCGCCATCGTCTCCGGTCCGATCGCCGCCTCGATGTCGGCGGGCGAGCAATCGCGGTTCGGCCCGGCCTGCACCCAGCTTTCCGCCGTCTCGCCCCGCCCGGTTTCGCGGAAGCGGTCCACCAGGTCGCGCAGCCCCTCGGCCAGGAACCCGCCGACGCCGCCCTGCATCCCGCCGGCGGGCATCCCACCGCCCGGCATCCCGCCGCCCTGCATCCCGCCGCCCGGCATCCCGCCGCCCGCCATCGCGCCGCCTTGGGTCCCGCCGCCCGCCATGCCGCCGCCCGGCATCCCGC
>JAIYDD010000094.1 GCA_027487675.1 Acetobacteraceae bacterium
ATGCGGGTGTAGATGTTGCCCAGCTCCGCCAGCGCGAAGAGCCGCGCCGCATGGCCGGTGTCCTGGAACTGGAAGGAGGTGGTCTGGTGGATCGGCACCGCGACCGACCCGGTGGTGGGGTCGGCCCGCCAGCCGGCGTGCAGGACCAGGGTTTCGGGGTTCGTGCTGTCCGTCATGGGTGCTGGCCTTCCTCTTGTGGCGCAATTCGTGGCACGGCCGGGGGCTGCGCGCCAAGCGGCGGCGTGGCAGCGTGATGGCCATGCTCCGCGCCCTTGCCGTGATGGCAATGCTGTTCTCCGCGACCGCCGTGCGGGGGGAGATCGTCCGCGTGCCCCTGCCGGACGGCACCGCGCTGCGCGCCGAATTGCTGCTGCCCGCTGCCGGCACCCCGCCGCGCGCCCCGGTCATCGCCCTGCATGGCTGCGCCGGCATCGGGGTGGAGGCGCGGCCGCTGCGGCTGCCGGCGCGGGAACGCGACTGGGCGGGGCGGCTGCTGGCCGAGGGCCATGCCGTGCTGTTCCCCGACAGCTTCGGCAGCCGCGCCCTGCCGGCGGCCTGCGGCACCCCCGGCCATCCGGCGCCCCCCGCCACCGTGCGCCGGGACGATGCGCTGGCCGCCGCCGCCTGGGCCGCTTCCCAGCCCTGGGCGCCGGCGGGCGGGGTGGTGCTGCTCGGCTGGTCGCATGGCGGCAGCACCGTGCTGGCCGCGGCCGAGGCGGCGCCACCCGGGCTCATCCGCGCCGCCATCGCCTTCTACCCGGGTTGCGGCCCGGCCACCTTCCCGCGCGGCCGTCCCCTTCCGTCCGTGCCGCTGCTGCTGCTGCTCGGCGAGGCGGATGACTGGACCCGCCCCGCCCCCTGCCAGCGCCTGGCCGAGGCCGCCCGCGACCGCGTCGAGATGCACCTGCTGGCCGGCGCCAGGCACGGCTTCGACGCCGCCGACACCACGGTCCGCACGCGCAACCTGCCCAATGGCAGCACCGTCAGCACCGGCGGCGACCCGGCTTCGCGGGCGGCCTCGATCGCCCATGTCGCCGCCTTCCTCGCCCGGCATGCCGGACCCGCGCCCAACCGGTAGGGGTTGCCGTTCCGCGCGCCCCCCGGCCGTGGTAATCCTGCGGGATGACAGGTCCCGCGACCCCCATCGCGCTCGGCGCCGACCATGCCGGCGTCGCCCTCAAGGCGGCGCTGAAGGCGTGGCTGGAGGCCGCCGGCCACCCGACGCTCGACATGGGCACCCATGGCACGGGGTCGGTGGACTATCCCGACTTCGCCGCCGCCGCCTGCGCCGCGGTGCTGGACGGGCGGGCGCGCTTCGGCGTGCTGGTCTGCGGCACCGGCATCGGCATCTCGATGGCCGCCAACCGCCATCCCGGCATCCGCTGCGCCCTGGTGCATGACGTGACCGGCGCGCGGCTGACCCGGCTGCACAACGATGCGAACGTGATCGCCCTCGGCGCGCGGATGATCGGCGCCGAGGTCGCGCAGGATGCGCTCTCGGCCTTCCTGACCACCTCCTTCGAGGGCGGGCGGCACGAGCGCCGCGTCCGCAAGCTCACCCCAGACTGGAGCCCGCGCCCATGAACGAGACCATCCCCGCCGTCACCCCCGCGCGCTTCTTCCAGGCGTCGCTGGCCGAGACCGACCCTGAACTGGCGCATGCCGTGGCCCTGGAACTGGGCCGCCAGCAGGACGGGATCGAGCTCATCGCGTCCGAGAACATCGTCTCCCGCGCCGTGCTGGAAACCCAGGGGTCGGTGCTGACCAACAAGTATGCGGAAGGCTATTCCGGCCGGCGCTACTATGGCGGCTGCGAATTCGTGGACATCGCCGAGACGTTGGCGATCGAGCGCGTGACGAAGCTTTTCGGCTGCGGCTTCGCCAATGTGCAGCCGCATTCGGGCGCGCAGGCGAACCAGGCGGTGTTCCTCGCCCTCCTGCAGCCGGGCGACGTGTTCATGGGCCTGGATCTCGCGGCGGGCGGGCACCTGACTCATGGCTCGCCGGCGAACCTGTCGGGCAAGTGGTTCAAGCCGGTGCCCTACACGGTCCGCCGCGAGGACCAGCGCATCGACATGGCGGAGGTGCGGCGCATCGCGCTGGAAGCCAAGCCGAAGCTGATCATCGCCGGCGGCAGCGCCTATGCCCGCACCTGGGATTTTGCCGGATTTCGCGCCATCGCCGACGAAGTGGGCGCGTATTTCATGGTGGACATGGCGCATTTCGCCGGGCTGGTGGCGGGCGGCGCGCACCCGTCGCCCTTCCCGCACGCCCACGTCGTCACCACCACCACCCACAAGACGCTGCGCGGCCCGCGCGGCGGGCTGATCCTCACCAATGACGAGGCGCTGGCCAAGAAGTTCAACTCCGCGGTGTTCCCGGGGCTCCAGGGCGGCCCGCTGATGCATGTCATCGCCGCCAAGGCGGTGGCCTTCGGCGAGGCGCTGCGGCCCGAATTCCGCGCCTATGCGAAGCAGGTCGTCGCCAATGCCGCCGCACTCGGCGAGGAGCTGAAGGCGCAGGGCCTCGATCTCGTCACCGGCGGCACCGACAACCACCTGGTGCTGGTGGACCTCCGGCCCAAGAAGCTGACCGGCAAGCTGGCGGAGGGCGGGCTGAACCGCGCCCACCTGACCTGCAACAAGAACGCGATCCCCTTCGACCCGGAAAAGCCCATGGTGACGTCGGGCATCCGGCTCGGCTCCCCCGCCGCAACCACCCGGGGCTTCGGTGAGGCGGAGTTCCGCCAGGTCGGCCAGCTGATCGGCCAGGTGCTGGACGGCCTCGCCGCCGCCAATGCGCCCGACGGCAACACCGCGGTGGAGGAAGCGGTGAAGGCCCAAGTTCTGGACATGTGCCGGCGGTTCCCGATCTACGGGTGAGCCGGACGATGCGCTGCACCGCCCCCGCCCGCGCGAACCCTCCCCCGTTTGCGGGGGAGGGCAGGGAGGGGGTTGGCGCCGCGCTTCCCCGCACCCCCACCCAACCCTCCCCCGCGCGCGGGGGAGGGCTTTTGCGCGCGGCGGGGTAGCCCATGCGCTGCCCCTTCTGCGGGAATGAGGACACGCAGGTGAAGGACAGCCGTCCGGCCGATGACGGCGCCTCGATCCGTCGTCGCCGGTCCTGCCCGGCCTGCGGCAACCGCTTCACCACCTTCGAGCGCGTGCAGCTGCGCGAATTGGTCGTCATCAAGTCCGACGGCCGCCGCGTGCCCTTCGATCGCGACAAGCTGGCCCGCAGCGTGCGCATCGCGCTGCGCAAGCGCCCCTTCGACGACGAGCGGATCGAGCGGATCGTCAACGGCATCCAGCGCCGGCTGGAGGTGGAGGCGGATTCCGAGGTGACCTCGCGCCGCATCGGCGACGTGGTGCTGGACACGCTGCGCGATGTCGACCAGGTGGCCTATGTGCGCTTCGCCTCGGTCTACCAGAATTTCCGGGAAGCCAAGGATTTCCAGGCCCTGCTCGGCAAGATCGACGGCGCCTGACCCGTTGCGGAGGCCTGGGATCCAAGGGCCTTTCGGCCCTTGGCGGGTCGGCGGCACTGCCGCCGACGTACGGGGAGGGCAGGGCCCTCCCCGGGCGACCCTCGCCACCCCCCTTCCACCCATCCCGCCGCTGCGCCACATCCCCGTGATGCCTGCCCGACCTCATCTCCGTGACTGACGCGCCGCAGGACCTCGCCCACATGCAGGCGGCGCTGGCGCTCGCCCGGCGGGGGCTGGGCAACACCTGGCCCAACCCCGCCGTCGGCTGCGTGCTGGTGAAGGACGGCCGGGTGGTCGGCCGCGGCTGGACCCAGCCCGGCGGCCGCCCGCATGCCGAGACCGAGGCCCTGCACCGCGCCGGCACGCTGGCCCGCGGCGCCACCGCCTATGTCACGCTGGAGCCCTGTTCCCACCACGGCCGCACGCCGCCCTGCTGCAACGCGCTGGAAGCCGCCGGCGTGGCCCGCGTGGTGGTGGCGATGCGCGACCCCGACCCGCGCGTCGATGGCCGCGGCTTCGCCATGCTGCGCGCCGCCGGCATCGTGGTGCAGGAAGGCCTCTGCGAGGCCGAGGCGCAGGCGATCAATGCCGGCTTCACCCGCCGCATCCGCCTCGGCCTGCCGCTGGTGACGCTGAAGCTCGCCACCACGCTGGACGGCCGGATCGCGACGGCCACCGGCGAAAGCCGCTGGATCACGGGGGCGGAGGCCCGGCGGGAGGCGCATGCGCTGCGCGCCCGGCACGACGCCATCCTGGTGGGATCGGGCACCGTGCTGGCCGACGACCCGGAGCTCACCTGCCGCTTGGCCGGCGCCACCCCGGTGCCGGCGCTGCGCGTCGTCGCCGACAGCCGGTTGCGCACCCCGCCCGGCGCGCGGCTGGTGGCGACCGCCCGCGCGCACCCGACCCTGGTCGTCACCACCCCCGGCCACCCGCCCGCGTCCCTCGCCCGCTTCCAGGACCAGGGCGCCGAGGTCATCACCGTGCCCCGCGCATCCGGCGGGCTCAGCCTGCCGGCGCTGCTCGGCGCGCTGGCGCAGCGGGGCGTCACGCGCCTGCTGGCCGAGGGCGGCGCCGGCATCGCATCCGCCCTGCTGCGGGACGGGCTTGCCGACCGCCTCGCCTGGTTCCATGCCCCGGCCGCGATGGGCGGGGATGGCAGGCCGGCCATCGATGCGCTGCCGGTTGAGGCGCTGGCCGCCATGCCCAGATACCGCCGCATCGCTGGCCGTCCCCTCGGCGCGGACTGGCTCACGGAATTGGAGAAGGCCTGACCCATGTTCACCGGCATCGTCACCGGCCTCGGCACGGTGCGGGAGGTGCAGCCGATCGGCGGCGGGCACGACCACCGCCTGGTCATCGGCACCGCGCCCGACTTCCTGACGCAGCCCGCCCCGGTGGTGCTCGGCGCCTCCATCGCCTGCTCGGGCGTCTGCCTGACCGCCGTCGCGCTGGGCGGCGACTGGTTCGCGGTGGAGGCCTCGGCCGAGACGCTGTCCAAGACGACGCTCGGCGGCTGGCGCCAGGGCGCGCGGGTGAACCTGGAACGGCCGCTGCGCGTCGGCGACGAGCTGGGTGGCCACATCGTGCAGGGCCATGTGGACGGGACGGGGGAGGTGATCTCCGCGGTGCCGGAGAACGGCTCGGTCCGCTGGCGCTTCCTGGCGCCGCGCGCGCTGGCGCCCTTCATCGCGCCCAAGGGATCCGTCGCCATCGACGGCGTGTCGCTGACGGTCAACGACGTTGACGGCGACGCCTTCGGGGTCAACATCATCCCGCACACCGCCGCGGTCACCACCTTCGGCACGCTGCAGCCCGGCGCGCGGGTGAACCTGGAGATCGACACGCTGGCCCGCTACGTGGCCCGGCTGAGGGAGTACCGGGCGTGAGCGTCGAGACGGTCCGCACCAGCTTCTCGGAATTCGTCAGCCCGACCGAGGAGCTGGTCGAGGAAGCCCGCCGCGGCCGCATGTTCATCCTGGTGGATGACGAGGACCGCGAGAACGAGGGCGACCTGGTCATCCCCGCGCAATTCGCGACGCCGGATGCCATCAACTTCATGGCCCGCCACGCCCGCGGCCTGATCTGCCTGGCCATGGCGCGCGCCCGCGTGGACCAGCTCGGCCTGCCGCTGATGGCGCAATCCAACGGCACGCGGCACCAGACCGCCTTCACCGTCTCGATCGAGGCGCGGGACGGCGTCACCACCGGCATCTCGGCCGCCGACCGCGCGCGCACCGTCGCGGTCGCCATCAACCCAGAGCTCGGGCGGGAACACATCGTCACGCCGGGCCACGTCTTCCCGCTGGTGGCGCGCGACGGCGGCGTGCTGGTGCGCGCCGGCCACACGGAAGCGGCGGTGGATTTCGCCCGCATGGCCGGGCTGAACCCCGCCGGCGTGATCTGCGAGATCATGAACGACGACGGCACCATGGCGCGCATGCCGGACCTGGTCGCCTTCGCGCAGCACCATGGCCTCAAGCTCGGCACCATCGCCGACATGATCGCCCATCGCCGCCGCACCGAACGCCTGGTGCGGCGCGTCGGGGAGAGCATGGTCGACGGCATCGGCGGCCCCTGGCGCGCCATCGCCTATGCCTCCACGCTCGACGGCGGCGAACACCTGGCGCTGGTCAAGGGCGACCTCTCCCGCCCCGAGCCGGCGCTGGTGCGGATGCATGCCTGTTCCCTGCTGTCGGACCTGGTGCTCGGCCGGGCGGAGGGCGAGCTGCATGCGGCGATGATCGCCATCGCCCGCGAAGGACGCGGCGCGGTGGTGATGCTGCGCGACTGGCGGCCAGACGGGCTTTCGACCCAGCTGCGCGCCCGCAGCGAACGCCGCGCCGCGGCGCCGGAGCTGCGCGACTACGGCATCGGCGCGCAGATCCTGGCCGATCTCGGCCTGCGCGAGATCGTCCGCCTGTCCGACAATCCCCGCCCGGTGGTGGGCCTCGAAGGCTATGGCCTGACGGTCATCGAGACGCGGGCGATCCCGAAGGATTCCGAGTGACACCGACCCTATCCCGGCCCGACCTGCGGCCCGCGACGGGTTCCGATCCCCGTCGCTGTGCAACGTGGATGGGGGCCCGGAATGCGGCCCGCCGCCGATGTGTCGTGCGAACAGCACGCCTGCGGCGTGGCGAGCCAACCCCGCGGAGCGGGCGCCGGCGCCTGAGGCATGAGGTGTGCCGGCACGTCGTGGGCGAAGCATGAGCACCAAGGATTCT
This sequence comes from Acetobacteraceae bacterium, assembly GCA_027487675.1. GTDB lineage: Bacteria > Pseudomonadota > Alphaproteobacteria > Acetobacterales > Acetobacteraceae > Falsiroseomonas. The sequence goes on from JAIYDD010000094.1 coordinate 6,715, forward strand.
CCCGAACGCGCCGCCGCGCGCCTGCCGGGGCCGCCGGCGCGGCTGCTGGTCATCCAGGCGCCCTACTACGCCGAGGTGGTGGGCGGCATGCTGGCCGGCGCGCGCCGCGTGCTGGACGAGGCCGGCGCGACGGTCGAGGTGGCCGACGTCGCCGGCGCCTTCGAGCTGCCGGCCGCGCTGCGCATGGCGATGCGCGCCGGCGCCTACGAAGGCTTCCTGCTGCTCGGCTGCGTGGTGCGCGGGGAGACCGACCACTACACCTTCATCTGCGACGCGGTCTGCCGTGGCGTGATGGACATCTCGGCCGAGACGGGCGTGCCACTCGGCTTCGGGCTGCTGACGGTGGACACGCTCGACCAGGCCATCGCGCGGTCGCGCGACGACCGCATGAACAAGGGCGCCGAGGCGGCGCATGCCCTGGTCGGCCAGCTGGTGCTCGCCCGCCGCTGGGGGGGCGCATGAGCGGCGCGAAGGGCAAGGGCGCCGCGAAGCCGCGCCCGCCGGAGGCCCGCGGCCGGCCGCGCACCGGCGCGCGGCTCGCCGCCGTGCAGGCGCTGTTCCAGTCCGAGCAGGCGGGCGAAAGCCCGGAGACGGTGATCGACCAGTTCGTCCGCCACCGCCTGGGCCCCAACGAGGCCGCGGACGGCCTGGCCGAGGGCCGCATCCCGGAAGCGGATGTCCCCCTGTTCGCCCGCATCGTCCGTGCCGCCGCGGGCGAGATCGAGCAGGTGGACCAGGCGCTTTCAGCCACGCTCGCCAAGGACTGGCCGCTCGAGAAGCTGGACCCCGTGCTGCGCGCCCTGCTGCGCGCCGCCTGCGCGGAGCTGATGACGCCGAAGGAGCCGCCGGCCCGCGTCGTCATCAACGAATACCTCGACATCGCGCATGGCTTCTTCCTGGGCGACGAGCCGCGCTTCGCCAACGGCGTGCTGGATTCGTTGGCGCGGACCTTCCGCGGCGACGAATTCGCGGCGCGGGGGTGATGCGGGGGCAGGGGGAGACGCGGCGGCGGACAGCGCTGGCGAGGCTCCGCCTCGTGCTCCGGCCGGGGCTCTGCCCCATAGGCGCCAACTTAACTCCTCGGGGGCGGAAGCAGGCGGTGCGAGGCTCCGCCTCGCGCTCTGGCAGGGGCGCTGCCCCTGCACCCCGCCAAGGGGCAGCGGCCCCTTGTAACCCCGTTCTTTTATTTGGTTCTCTTCTGACTGATACCGGTCCAGGGCGGCAGCCCTGGTGGCGGGGGGTATCGGGGGGAGGCAAAGCCTCCACCCGGGCCGACGGGCGCAACGCAGACCGTAAGTTAGCGCCCATGGGGCTCCGCCCCGGCACCCCGGCAAGGGGCAGCTTCCCCTTGCAACCCCCTTCATTCAAGGGCACGCCGGGTGTGGAGGTGGCGCGAAGCGCCGCGCCAATGCGGGGCGCGGCATGACCCTCCCCCCCGAATTCTCCCTCATCGCCCGCCACTTCCGCCCGCTGGCCGGGCCGGGCGCGCTCGACCTCGGCGATGACGCCGCGCTGCTCGATCCGCCGGCCGGGCTGCAACTCGTGCTGGCCGCGGATGCCATGGTCGCCGGCGTCCACTTCCTCCCCGACGACCCGCCCGCCACCATCGGCCGAAAGCTGCTGCGGGTGAACCTGTCGGACCTGGCCGCGATGGGGGCCGAGCCGCTCGGCTACCTGATGACCACCGCCTTCCCGCGCGGCACGCCCGATGCCGACATCGCCGCCTTCGCCGCGGGCCTCGCCGCCGACCAGGCCGAATTCGGCCTGCAGGTGCTGGGCGGCGACACGGTGGCGACGCCCGGCCCCGCCACCTTCTCGCTCACGATCCTCGGCACCGTCCCGCCCGGCGCGGCGCTGCGCCGCCAGGGCGCGCGGCCGGGCGACGAGGCCTGGGTCTCGGGGACCATCGGCGACGGCGCGCTCGGCCTGCTGGCGCTGACCGGGCGCCTGCCGCCGGACCCGCACCTGGCGGAGCGCTACCGCCTGCCGAGGCCGCGCCTCGCCCTTGGCCGCGCCCTGCGGGGGATCGCCCGCGCCGCGATGGATGTCTCGGACGGGCTGGTGCAGGACCTCGGGCATCTCGCGCGGGCGGGCGGCTGCGGCGCCACGATCGAGGCGGCCGCCATCCCCCTCTCCCCCGCCGCGCGCGCAGCCCTGGCCGGCGATTCCAGCCTCTTGCCCCGCATCCTCGCCGGCGGCGACGATTACGAGTTGCTCTTCGCCGCCGATCCCGCCGACGCCCCCCGCATCCTCGCCGCCAGCGCCGCCTGCGGCACGCCGGTGGCGCGGATCGGGCGGTTCGGGCCGGGGAAGGGGGTGGTTGTGCTGGACGCCGCCGGGGCCCCGATCGCCCTGCCGGCAGGGGGTTGGAGCCACTTCTGATGGATGCCGCCGAGCGCCGGATGCGCACCGATGTCTGGCTGCTGTTCTGCTGCCAGGCGCTGATGAACGCCTCGGTCGTCGGCCAGGTCGCGATGGCCCCGCTGGTCGGCTATTCGCTGGCCGAGGACAAGTCGCTTGCCACCCTGCCGCTCGGCCTGCAGATGCTGGCGACCATGGCGGCGTCCATTCCCGCCGGGATCATCTTCGGGCGGCTCGGGCGGAAGGCGGGTTTTGCCGTCGGCGCGGTGGGGTCCTTCCTCGGCGCGCTGACCTTCGCCGCCGGCATCTGGCAGGGCAGCTACTGGCTCTACGCCGCCGGCGCGCTGCCTGCCGGCATCGGCTTCGGCATCGCCCAGCACTACCGCTTCGCGGCCAGCGAGGTCGCGACCCCGGCCTATCGCCCGCGCGCCATCTCCCTGGTGATGGCCGGCGGCGTGGTCGCCGCCATCGCGGGGCCGGAACTTGTCAAGCACAGCAAGGACATGGTGGTGCCCTTCCTGTTCCTCGGCACCTACCTGATCCTGTCGCTGCTGCCGCTGCTCTGCCTCGGCGTGCTGGCGCAGCTCCGCCTGCCGCCGGCCCCGCCGCGGGTCGCGAGCCCGACGCCGGTCGCCGAGATCATTCGCCGCCCCGCCTTCCTGACCGCCGCCATCGTCGGCGCCATCTCCTATGGCACGATGAACCTGGTCATGACCTCGACGCCGATCGAGATGATGGCCTGCGGCTTCGCGGTGACGGCGTCGGCCACCGTCATCCAGGCGCATGCGGTGGCGATGTTCGCGCCCGGCTTCTTCACCGGACGGCTGATCGCGCGCTTCGGCGTGCGGCCGATCATCGCGACCGGCGCCGCGCTGTCTGCCGCCTGCGTCGCCGCGTCGCTGATGGGCCAGGAATTCGGCCACTTCACCCTGGCGCTGATGCTGCTGGGCGTCGGCTGGAACTTCATGTTCACCGGCGCCACCAACCTGCTGGCCGAAAGCCACACCGCGCAGGAACGCGTGCGCGCCCAGGCCGCGAACGACTTCATCGTCTTCGGCACGGTGGCCTGCACGGCGCTGGGTTCCGGCGCGGTGCATGCCGCCTTCGGCTGGGGCGTGCTGAACCTCGCGCTGCTGCCGGCGCTCGGCGTGGCGCTGCTGCTGGCGATGCGCCGGCCGGCGCTGCGGATGGCCTGAGGAGCGGGCGGCGGCGCGCCCGCGACCGCCTCAGCGCCCGGTCGGGGAGGGCCCGCCCGGCCCGCCCTGCTGCTGCCCCAGCCCCGGCCCGACGCGCCCGATGTTGGAGAACAGCTGCTGGAGGAAGGTCCGCTCGTTCCCCGGCGAGGGCGTGGTGCGCGCCACCATGGCGACGTCGCGCATGTGGTCCTCGCGGAGCCGCCGGATCTCCTGCACCGTGCCGCGGCCGTCGAAGCGGATGGCGACCACCTGCTGGCCTTCCAGCGCCAGTTGCCGCCCCGGCCGCTGCCGGGTGACGGAGGCGATGTAGTACCAATGCTCGTCGTCGAAGGTGCCGCTGGCGGTGGGCGAGCCCAGCAGCGCCACCACGTCGCTGCGCGACGACACGCCGGTGGTGATCTGGCGCAGCGCCTCCTCCTCCACCAGGTTGCCGCGGTTCTGGGCCGGCGCCTCGAACAAATGGCCGCCGGGCAGGGAGGTGATGGTGGTGCAGCCGGCCAGCACGACCGCCGCCGCGCCGAGAAGGGCGGTTCGGAAGAACGGCGCGTTGACCATGCGACGGGGGCGCTCCATGTGCGGCAGGAGTGCCATCGGGGCGGGACGCGGTCAATCGCGCGGCCCTGGCGGCCAGGCATTCGATCGGGGGCATCCCATGGGCCTGCTGGGCCTTTTCGCGCGCAAGCCGCATGAGCGGGTGGGCTTCCAGCTCTACGGGGCCGCCGTCGCCGCCGCGCGCCGGCCGGTGCTGTTCGACGCCATCGGCGTGCCGGACACGCTGGATGGCCGCTTCGACCTGATCTGCCTGCATGCCTCCCTGCTGGTGCGCCGGCTGCGGCGCGATGCCGATCCGCGCGGCCCGGCCATCGCCCAGGCGCTGTTCGACGCGATGTTCGCCGACATGGACATCAACCTGCGGGAGATGGGGGTCAGCGACCTGGCCGTCGGCAAGCGGGTGAAGCGGATGTGGGAAGCCTTCCATGGCCGCGCCTCGGCCTACGAGGCCGCGCTGGATGCCACGGACGCCGCCGCGCTGGCCGAGGCGCTGTCGCGCAACGTCTGGCGCGGCGCCGCCCCCGAAGGCGGGGCGGAACGGCTGGCCGCCCTGGCGCTGGCCGCCGAAGCGGCGCTCTCGGCCCAGCCCTTCGCCGCGCTGGCCGCAGGCGAGGCCCGGTTCCCCGACGAGGCGCCATGATCCGCCCCGAATTCCCGCGCCCCGTGCGGCTGGGCCCGGAGCCGCGGCAACTTGTGCTGGAGGCGACGGCCGAGGAACGCGCGGCCCTGGCGCTGCGCTTCGGCATCCTGGCGATCCATGCGCTGCGCGCAGAGCTGGACCTCGTTTCCGAAGTGGGCGACCTGGTCCGTGCCCGCGGGACGCTCTCGGCCGAGATCGAGCAGGAATGCGTGGTCACCCTCGATCCCGTCCGGCAATCCGTCCGCGCGCGCATCGACCTGCGCATCCTGCCGGAGGGCGAGGAACCCGCGGACGAAGACCCGGACAGCCCCGACGAGATCGAATCGGCCGGTGGCAGCGTCGATCTCGGCGAGGCGGTGGCCGAGCAGCTGGCCCTGGCGCTCGACCCCTATCCGCGCGCGCCGGGCGTCTCGCTCGACCCGCCGGCCGCGCCCGAGGCCGCGCCCGCAGCCCCGCGGAACCCCTTTGCCGCGCTCGCGAAGCTGCGCGGGCCGTGAGCCGCGACGGGACCGGCCGGCCGTGGCGTGCTTGCGGCCCCCGGGTCGGGGTGGTAATGCCGCCGGCCCATCCCGCCTTATCAGCCTGTTGACACGAAAGGCTCGGCACCATGGCCGTTCCGAAGAAGAAGGTTTCGCCCTCCCGACGTGGGATGCGCCGCAGCCATGAGGCTCTGACGCCCACCGCCCGGCACGAGTGCTCCAATTGCGGCGAGCTGAAGCGCCCGCACCACGTCTGCTCCTCCTGCGGGCATTACGACGGGCGCGAGGTGATGGCCGCGGACAAGGCCAAGGGCGTCGTCCGCCTCTGACCCGCGCGGGGAAGGGGCGGGTTGCCATGACCGGGGGGCGCTGACGGTGCCCGCATCCGACCGGAAGGGGGCGTCCGCGCCCTTCTCGCTCGCGATCGACGCCATGGGCGGCGACCACGCGCCGGACGCGATCCTGGACGGGCTGGAACTGGCGGCGGAACGCCATCCGCATGCCCGCTTCCTGCTGGTGGGTGACGAGGTGCGGCTGGGCGCGTTGCTGGCCATGCGCCCGCGCGCGGCCAAGGCGTGCAGCCTGCGCCACGCGCCGGACGTCATCTCGGGCGACCTGAAGCCGACGGCGGCGCTGCGCATCCGCGGCTCCTCCATGCGGGTGGCCATCGACGCCGTGGCGGGCGGGGAGGCGGCGGGCATCGTCTCGGCGGGCAACACCGGCGCGCTGATGGCGCTCGCCAAGATCGTCGTGAAGACGCTGCCGGAGATCGACCGGCCGGCACTGGCCGCGATCGGGCCTTCCGCGCGCGGCGACGTGGTCATGCTCGACCTCGGCGCCAACGTGCAGTGCGATGCCCGCAACCTGGTGGAGTTCGCGGTGATGGGCGACGCCTTCGCCCGCGCCGTGCTGGGGCTCACCAACCCGACCATCGGCCTGCTCAACGTAGGGTCGGAGGAGCTGAAGGGCGACGAGCGCGTCCGCCAGGCCGCCGAGACCATCCGCGACAGCCATATCGGCACCAATTTCCGCGGCTTCGTCGAAGGCCACGACATCGCCGCCGGCACGGTGGACGTGATCGTGACGGACGGCTTCACCGGCAACGTCGCGCTGAAGACGGGCGAGGGCGCGCTGAAGCTGATGCGCGACCTGCTGCGCCAGGTCTTCACCAGCTCCGTCCCCGCGCGGATGGGCTACCTGCTGGCGCGCCCGGCGCTCGACCGGCTGCGCGAATGGATGGATCCGCGCCGCTACAACGGCGCGGTGCTGATCGGCCTGAACGGCGTGGTGGTGAAGAGCCATGGCGGCACCGATGCGCTGGGCTTCGCCCATGCCGTCGACGTCGCGATGGACATGGTCACCCACCGCTTCAACGAGAACATCCGCGAGGGGCTGGCCCGCCTCTCCGCGGCCACGCCGCGCGAGACGCCGGCGCCGCGCTGAGCGGCCACAGGGGGGGACGAAGCGTGATGCGCGCGGTGATCGCCGGCACCGGTGGCTACCTGCCGGCACGGTCGGTGACGAATGACGAGCTCGCCGCCTGGAAGGGCCTCGACACCACCGATGCCTGGATCGTCGAGCGCACCGGCATCCGCCGCCGCCACATCGCGGCCGAGGGCGAGACGGCGTCCGACATGGGCCTCGCCGCCGCGCGCGCCGCGCTGGCGGCCGCCGGCGCCGATGCGTCCGACGTCGATGCGGTGATCGTCGCCACCGCCACGCCCGATTCGGCCTTCCCCTCCACCGCCACGCTGATCCAGGGGCGGCTCGGCTCGACGCGCGGCTTCTCCTTCGACGTCGCGGCGGCCTGCACCGGCTTCGTCTATGCGCTGGGCGTCGCCGATGCGCTGGTGCGCTGCGGCCAGGCGCGCGGGGTGCTGGTGATCGGGACGGAGGTCTATTCGCGCATCCTGGACTGGACCGACCGCGGCACCTGCGTGCTGTTCGGCGACGGCGCCGGTGCGGTCTTCCTGCGCGGCATGCCGGAGGCCGAGGCGGCGGGGCGGGGGATCCTGTCCACCCACCTGCATTCCGACGGCCGGCATGGCGAGATCCTGCATGTCGATGGCGGCGCCGGATCGACGGGCGGCACCGGCGTGGTGCGCATGGCCGGCAAGGAGGTGTTCCGCCATGCGGTGGCCAAGCTCGCCGCCGCGGTGGACGAGGCGCTGGCGGCGAACCGCCTGGCGCAGTCCGACGTGCAGTGGCTGGTGCCGCACCAGGCGAACATCCGCATCATCGACGCGATGGGGAAGAAGCTCGGCCTGCCGAGGGAGCGGGTGGTGGTGACGGTCGACCGCCACGCCAACACCTCCGCCGCCTCCATCCCGCTGGCGCTGGCGGAAGCGGCGCGGGACGGGCGGATCGCGCGCGGCGACCTGGTGCTGATGGAGGCGATCGGCGGCGGGCTGACCTGGGGGGCGGCGCTGGCGCGGTTCTGAGGCGCGGGGCGCGGCGCCGCGGCGCTTCGGCGACGCGCCCGCCTCAGCGCCTCAGCATCGCCAGCGCGTCCCGGCGATAGGCGCGGTAGTCGTCGCGCAGGTCGACGAAGCGCTCCTCGGCCAGCACCGCGCCTTCCCAGAAGATGCCGAGGCCGCTTTCCGCCTCGGTCAGCTTCCGGCCGACATCGGCGCGCGTCAGGTACATCGCGGGGTCCAGGTAGACCGCGGCCGTCTTGGCGGTGAAGGCCAGCCGCGACGCGCCGTCCGGCGCCACGCCCGCCGGCTCGACGAACCAGCGATGGTGGTAGAAGCCGATCTCCGGCGGCCGGCCGAGCATCTGCGCCAGCCGGAAGCCGCGCTTCTTGCTGTAGATCTCGCGCAGGCGCGACGGCGTCTCGACATAGCCGGCGTGGCCGACGCGCGACATCTCCGCGCAGACCGCCAGCGGGTCGCGCACATCCTCCAGCAGGTGGCTGCAGAAGACGAAGTCGAAGAACTTGTCCGGCCAGGGCCAGGGCGGCTGGCAGGCGTCGTGGATCAGCCAGGTCGCCTCGGTGAAGCGCTCGGCATTGCCGGGGTCCAGCGCCTCCGCCGACCGGCGCGTCGCCCAGGGCTGCAGGTCCATGACATGCGTGGCCAGGTTGAAGGGGCGGTACCAGCCGCCGAGGTCGAGCACGCGCGCCGCGCCTGCCGCGCGCTCGCAGAGCTTCGGGGTGTTCGAGGCGAGGATCATGGCGCGCAGCGTAGCGCCCTGCCGCCGGCCTGTCGTCCCGCCCCGCGGCCGCCGCGCGACGCCGGTTGACGGCCCCTGCGGATACCGCTTCTGTAACCGCCTGAATGGGTTGCGGAGGCCCGTTGCCGCATGAAGACGCTGACGCGCGCGCATCTGGCCGAGGCCATCTACACCCAGGTGGGCCTGTCGCGGAACGAGAGCGCGGCGCTGCTCGAGACCGTGCTGGAACAGATGTCGGCCGCCCTCGAATCGGGGGAGCCGGTGAAGATCTCCGCCTTCGGCTCCTTCGTCGTGCGCCAGAAGGGCAAGCGGGTCGGGCGCAACCCCAAGACCGGCATCGAGGTGCCGATCATGCCGCGCAAGGTGCTGTCCTTCCGACCCTCCCAGGTGCTGAAGGCGAAGCTCAACCCCGGCCTCGACATGGGTCCGGACGACGACGCATGAGCGACGACGCGCCGGAGGCCGATGAGGGGGAGGGCAGGGCCCGCCCCCGCAAGGCCCCGACCGCCTTCCGCACCATCAGCGAGGTGGCGGACGACCTGCAGATCCCGCAGCACGTCCTGCGCTTCTGGGAAGGCAAGTTCCCGCAGTTGAAGCCGCTGAAGCGCGGCGGTGGCCGGCGCTACTACCGGCCGGAGGACATCGCCCTGCTGCGCCGGATCGGCGACTTGCTCTACACCCAGGGCTACACGATCAAGGGCGTGCAGCGCCTGCTGCGCGAAGGCGGGCTGGAGGAGGCGGCGGCCGAGCCTTTGGCGGCCGATGCCGCCCTGCCGGCCGAGTCCCCCGATGCGCTGCGCGACGCGCTCGACACGCTGGAACGGCTGAGCCACGAACTGCGCTCGCTGACCAGCCGGCACTGATCCGCGCCCCGCATCGACCGATGCGCGGGGCTGGCAAGGCCCGCGGCGCGGTGCTAACTCGGCCCCAGTCGGAGCGTAGCGCAGCCTGGTAGCGCATCAGTCTGGGGGACTGGGGGTCGTGGGTTCAAATCCCGCCGCTCCGACCACCGCCCTGCACCGGCTTCGCCGTCCCGTCCCGCCGGCCATCCCGTGACCTGCGCCGCCGGAACCAGGCCTCGCGGGCGCGACAGCCCGCCATGCGCCCTGCCTCGCGCCGGTGCGGACCGCGCACTCGTCATTGAGGGCGGCCGCTCGCCTCGCGCGTCGGCACCGGCCGACCGGCGAGAACGTCCGATGGCCGCCTGCATCCGGCGGCGCCAAGGCGATGGAGCAGGTCCGTCTTGCGCCCGGCGCCGTGGCGGCGCGGGCCTCGGGCGGCTCCCCCGATCTCTCAGCCCGGCTTCACGCGCCCTGCCGTCCCATCGCAACCGCTTCGCCAGCCGACGCGCTGGCGCCGGCCGGCGGCTGCGTCGGCGCCGCGGCGGCTCTCCGGCCTGTAACCTGGCGGGGCGCCGCATCGTAGCGCATCCCGGCCGCGGCACGCCTGGCGCGCCGGCCGCCCGCGCTGGAGGACAGACACCATGCCGACCCGCCGCGCCCTGGTCGCGCTTGCCGCGACCGCCGCGCTGCCCGCCGCCGCCGCGCCCCTCCGCGCCGCCGATGATCCGGACGCCGCGCTGGATGCGCTGCTGCGCCGCCACGTCCTGGACCACCCGGATGGGGTGACGCGACTGCGCTATGCCGCCTGGAAGGGCTCGGCCGAGGACCTTGCCGCGCTCGATGCCTGGATCGCCGGCGCCGCGGCGCGCCGGCCTTCGGCCATGCCGCGGGACGCGGCGTTCGCCTTCTGGGCCAACCTCTACAACGCGCTGACGCTGAAGGTGGTGCTGGATCGCTACCCGGTCCGCTCGATCCGCGACATCCGCTCCACCGGCGTGCCGCTCGACCCCAAGGGCTGGTTCGGGCCTTGGCGGACGCGGCTTGTCACGGTGGAGGGACGCCGCATGTCGCTCGACGACATCGAGCACGAGACGATGCGCCCGACCTTCCGCGACCCGCGCGTGCACTACGCGGTGAACTGCGCCTCCATCGGCTGCCCGAACCTGTGGCCGCGCGCCTGGCGGGCGGCGACGCTGGAGGCGGAGCTGGACGCGGCGGCGGCGGCCTTCGTGAACCACCCGCGCGGCGTCACGGTGCTGGGCGACGGGCGGCTGCGCGTCTCCTCGATCTACGCCTGGTTCCGCGAGGATTTCGGCGGCAGCGAGGCGGGCGTGGTGGCGCATCTGCGCCGCCATGCCGCGCCGGCGCTGGCCGCGCGGCTGACCGAGCGCACCGCCATCGCCGAGGATGCCTATGACTGGGCGCTGAACGACGCGCCGCCCGGTGGGTGAGGCGGGCGGGGTGTCGCACGGCGCCTCGCCCGGGCGGCGACGCCGTCGGGGCAAGGGCTGGCCGGGCGGGGCGGGGCCGGCGCGGCTGGACCGCGGCTGGCCCGCCCGTGCCCGTTGCAACCCCGCCCTGCCTTTCCAGGCCCGGCGACCCGCGCCCTGCGTCGTGCCCACCTTCGGTGTGCACGCGCTGGACGATCGCGGGATGGACCTCGGTTGGCCTGGGTGTGCTCGGTCCAACCCAGGTCCAGCTTCCTCGGGCCGGCGACCCGCGCCCTTCGTCTTGGCCACCTTCGGTGTGCACGCGCCGGACGGTCGCGGGCTAGCCGCGGGCCGGGACCATCCGCTGCAGCAGCCGTCCCCAGGCGTTGTCGAACGGGTGCACGCCGGCGGCGCCGGCCTCCAGCGGCCGCGCCTCGGCGTGCCAGCGGAAGATGCCGCCGCGCAGGTTGAGCAGCGCCGCGGCGGGCGCCGCCGCCGCCGCCTCGCGCAGGCCCTGCGCCATCAGCCCGGACCGCCAGCCGACGGCGCAGTAGAACACCACCGTGGCGCCGGCCATGCGCGCGCCGTGCTCGGCCAGCACCGCGGCGGCCGGCGCGCCGGGGGCGACGCGCAGCGCGCCCGGCAGGCGGCTCTGGGCGTATTCGGCGGGTTCGCGCACGTCGAGCAGCAGGATCGGCTCGCCCGCCGCCAGCCGGCGCGCGAGTTCGGCGGAGGTGATCTCGGGCACCGGGATCAGGCGGGTGATGGCGTCCTCCACCGCCGCGATGGTGGTCCGCGGGTCGGCCGGGTCGGGCAGGCCGCGCCGCCAGGGCCAGGCCAGCGCCGCGCCGCCGCCGGCCGCCAGGGCGGCGGCGGCCAGAGCCAGCAGGCGGCGGCGGCGCGGGATCGGCGGCATCGGGTCTCGTCCAGGGGCGGGGCGCCTTGGGTGGCGATCCTCCGCGCCACTCGTCCGCACGCAAGCGGAGGTTACGCAGATGGGGCGTGATGCCGCCGCCCGCGAGGCCGGGCGGCTGGTGGTGGCGGCGCTGCTGGTCGCGCTGGCCCAGGCGGGGATGATCGCGCTGGCGCCCGCCTTGGCGGAGGAGGCGCGGGCGGGCGCGGCGGAGGTGCTGGGCTTCGTCGCCCTCGGGCTGCTTGGCGGTGCGGCCTGGTTCGCGGCGATCGGGCCGCTGGAGCGGCTGGCGGGGCACGTGGCGCCGGCGGCGCCCGGACAAGTGGCGCCGCCGGCGGCCGCGCATGCGGCGCCGCGGGTGGCCGGGAATGTGGCGCCGCCGGCGGAGGCGCACTCGCCGCCGCCGGCGGACGGGCACGTGGCGCCGCTGGCCGCCGGGCATCCGGCGGACGGGCACTCGGCGCCGGCGGCGCCCGGGCGCGTGCCGCCGCCGGCGGCCGCCGCGCATCTGGTGCTGCTGGTGGCCCTGGCCTTCGGGCTCGGGCTGCGGCTGGCCTGGCTGGGCACGCCGGTGGCGCTCGACACCGACGCGCTGCGCTACCTCTGGGATGGCGGCCTCGCGGCGCATGGGGTCTGGCCCTGGGCCGCGCCGCCCGCCGCCGGGCTGCCGCCGGGCCTCGGCGAGGCGGCAGCCGCGCTGCATGAAAGGCTGCCCTTCGCGGAGCTGCGGACGATCTACCCCGGCACCGCCCAGGCCGCCTTCCTGCTGGCGCATCGGATCGCGCCGTGGGAGGTGCTCGGCCTGCGCCTCGTCATGCTGGGCGCGGAACTTGCCGCCCTGCCGCTGCTGGCCGCGCTGCTGCGCCGCGCCGGGCTGCCGGCGATCCGCGTCGCGGTCTGGTGGTGCTGCCCGCTGCTGCCGGTGGCGATGACGAACGCGGCGCATGTCGACGCGCTGCTGCCGCCCTTGCTGCTGGGCGCGCTGCTGGCGACGCTCTCGGCGCGCGGCATGCTCGCCGGGCTGCTGCTCGGGCTCGCGGCGGGGGTGAAGCTGTGGCCGGTGCTGCTGGCGCCGCTGCTGGCGCGCCGGCTGCCGCGCCGGGCCTGGGCGGGGGCCGCGGCCGGGTTCGGGCTGGCCGCCGCCGCCACCCTCGGGCCGCTGCTGGCCACGCTGGCGGCGCCCGATGCCGGGTTGCGGGCCTTCGCCGCCGGCTGGGCGGCGAACAACGCGCCGCTCGCCTGGGCGCAGGCGGCCTTCGGGCCGGGGGTGGATGGGGTGGTTCGGCCCGTGCTGGCGCTGGCCGGCGCGGCGGTGGCGCTGGCGGTCGCGGCCGGCGCGCCGGGCGGGCCCGCCGGGCTGCTGCGCGGGGCGCTGCTGGTCGCGGCCGCCACCTTCTACCTCTCGCCGGCGCAGTTCCCCTGGTATGCGGCCTGGTTCCTGCCCTTCGCCGCGGCGCTGGGCTGCCGGGCGCTGCTGCTGCCGGCGGTGCTGCTGCCGCTGTACCACGCCTTCTTCGCGCTGCGGGGCCTCGGCCTCGGCGCGGTCTTCGCGCATGGGATCGCCGCGATCCACCTGACGGGCGTGCTGCTGATGCTGGTCCTGCCGCGGCTGGGCGGGCGGGACGCCTCGCGCCCGGGGGGGTCGCGATGAGCGCGCCATGGGGCCTCGGCATCGGCATCGTCATCCCCGCCCGCGACGAGGCGGAGGCGCTCCCCCATGTGCTGCCCGCCATCCCGCCCTGGATCGCGGAGGTCGTGGTGGTGGACAATGGCAGCACCGACGCCACCGCCGAGGTCGCGCGCCGGCTGGGCGCCCGCGTGGTGACGGAGCCGCGGCGCGGCTACGGCTTCGCCTGCCTGGCCGGCATCGCCGCGCTGTCGCCGCGGGTGGACACGGTGCTCTTCATGGATGGCGACGCCGCCGACCGGCCGGAGGACATCGTCCGCCTGCTGGCGCCGATCGCGGCGGGCGAGGCGGAACTGGTGATCGGCGCGCGGAGCCTCGGCGTGGAGCGCGGCGCGCTGACGCCGCAGCAGCGCTTCGGCAACTGGCTGGCCTGCCTGCTGGTGCGGCTGATCTGGGGCGTGCGCTACACCGATCTCGGCCCCTTCCGGGCGATCCGCCGCGAGGCGCTGGCGCGGCTCGGCGTGCGCGACGAGACCTGGGGCTGGACGGTGGAGATGCAGGTGCGCGCGGCGCGGCTCGGCATGGCGGTGCGCGAAGTGCCGGTCGGCTACCGGCGGCGGATCGGGCAGTCGAAGATCTCGGGGACGCTGTCGGGAAGCCTGCGGGCGGGGACGAAGATCCTGTGGGTGATCGGGGCGGAGGCGCTGGACGCGTGGCGCAGCCTGCGGGCGCGGCGGCCGGGGTGAGGGCGCGGCGCGCGGTGGCGGCACGGAGCGGGAAGCCGGGCGATCGCCAGATGTTCCCGGGCGCTCGCCTCGACGGGGGGAGGGCGCCGGCACGGTGCGGCGTCGGGGTGAAGGGGGTGAGGAGGCGACCTCGCAAATCGTTGTTCTGGAGACGGTTTCTGCCCAGTGCTGCGCGCCCCACCCTCACCCCCGACGGCGCACTGCGCCGGCGCTCTCCCGTCTAGCAGGCTGCGGAAATTCGCCTTGGGAAGCAAAGGGAAAGGTCGAGGGGCTCCGCCCCTCGAGCACCCCGGCAGGAACCTGATGTTCCTGCACCTCCCCTTAGTTAATGATATATCCCGTTAAATTTCGGGAAGGTC
>JAIYDD010000236.1 GCA_027487675.1 Acetobacteraceae bacterium
ATCTGGGTGGCGATCCCGGCATGGTCGGTGCCGGGCATCCAAAGCGCATCGCGCCCCTGCCTCCGCCGCCAGCGGATCAGCATGTCCTGCACGCTCATCGTCAGCCCGTGGCCGATATGCAGGCTGCCGGTGACGTTGGGCGGCGGGATCATGATGGTGAAGGGCCGCGCATCCGATCCCGGCCGTGCCGCGAAGGCGCCGGAGCTTTCCCAGCCGGCATAGAGGCGCGGCTCCACCGCGGCGGCGTCGAAGGTCTTGTCGAGCATGGCGGCATCCCTCGCCGGGCGGCCCGGCGGCGTCAAGGGCGGTGGCGCGGGGCGCGCGGCGGGCGGGTCAGGCGCCGCGATCCTCCGTCACCTCGTCGCGCCAGAAATGCAGCGGGCCGGCGCCGCCATCCACGGGCGAGAGGCGCAGCGTCTCCGCCCCCGGCTCCACCAGCCGCCAGCTCTGGCCGCGGAAGATGGTCACGCAGCCGCCCGCCGCCCGCGTCGCCGCCAGCCGGCGCAGCTGCGCCGCATCGGTCGCATCCGCCTCCCGCAGCAGGCGCAGCGCGGCGGGATCGGCGCAGGCGGTGACCCCATCCGACGCGGCCCGCCACAGGGTGGGCTCCGGCGGTCGCGGCGGGGCCGGGCGGGCCGGCGGGCGCGGCGGCGCGGGCCGGGCGGCGGCCTGCGGCGCCGGCACCGGCGCGGGGGGCGGTGGCGGCGCGACGGCGGCCGGCCCCGCGCAGGCGGCCAAGGCCAGGAGGCAGACGACGCTCAGCGCCCGCATGGCTCGCTCCCTCGTGACTGGCGGCAACCGGTGCAACGTCCGATGGAATGGCGCGCGCGTCCATCCCTTGAGGCTTGCGACGCGGCGGCGGCCCCGCGATGCTGCCACGCTGGCAAGGAGAGGTGATGCCCCCCCGGTCGTTCCCGGATGTCGGCGACGCCCCTCGGCAAATCGGCCCCGCCGGGCGACGCGCCCTGCTGGCCGGGCTGGCGGGCCTCGTCCTGGCGGCGGGCGTGCGGGCAGCGGGCGCGCGGGCGGCCGACCGCCCGGCGGAGGCCGCCGCCGCCGCCCGCCGGATCGCCGATGCGCTGGAGGCGGAGCTGCTGCGCGCGGAGGCCACGCTGGCCACCGCCGGCGCCGCGCTCGACCCCACATCCCCCGCCAGGCCCGCCGGCGCCGCCCTGCCGCTGCTGGACCGGCTGGTGCGCGGTGCCGCGTACTCGCTCGGGCGGCCGGTCGTCGCGCTCGATTCGCGCCTGGCGCCGCTGGTCGATTCCGACCTGCCCTTCGGCGTGCCGCTGCCCGCCTCCGGCCTGGCGCAGGTGGCCGCCGATGCGCTGGCGGGGCGCGCCACCGCGGTCGGGCTGGCCGAGGGCGGACGCCTGGCGCTGGCCGTCCCGGCCCCGCCCGGCGCGCCGCGGCCGACGGCCGTGCTGGTCACCGCCCTTGCCGCGCCGCAGCTCGCCGCCCTGCTGGATGCCGCCCTGGCGCGCGAGGGGTCGGTCGCCGGCGCGCGCCTGATGCTGCTGGACCCGTCCGGCACGCCCGGGACCACCGCCGCCGCCGCCGGCGCGCAGGGGGCGGAGGCCGCGCTGGGCCCGGCGACGCTGCGGCGGCATCCGGGGCTCGGCATCCTGGTGGCCGAGGCGCCGCTGCCCCGGCCGATCCAGGCCGCGGCCTTGCCCTGGCTCGCGGCGCTGGGTGGCGGAGCGGTCTTCGGCGGCCTCGGCGCCTGGTGGCTGGCGCGCCGGCGCGTCGGGCGGGGCGCCGCCGATGCGGTGCGCGCGCTGGAGGAACTGCGCGCCATCTGCGACACCATCCCGGTCGGTCTCGCGCTGCTGGACCGGCAGATGCGGCTGCTCAGCGCCAACCGGCGGATCGCCGTCTTCGCCGGGCTGCCGGTGGACATGCTGGCCGGCCGGCCGGTGCCGGACGTGCTGCCCGCCGCGCTGGCCGAGGCGATCGAGGCCGCGCATGGCCAGGTGCTGCGCGACGGGCGGCCGGTGCTGGACCTGTCCGTCTCCGTCGAAGCCGCGGGCGCGCTGCGGCAGACGCGGCACCTGCTGGTCTCCTGCCACCCGGTCTCCGAGGGCGCGGCGCGCATCGAGGCGGTCAGCGCCACCGTGCTCGACGTCACCGAGCGCACCCGCGCCGAGGCCGGCCGCGACCTGCTGGTGCGGGAGCTGAACCACCGCGTGAAGAACACGCTTGTCAGCGTGCTGACCATCGCCCAGCAGACGCTGCGCCAGGCCGGGCCGGGGGGCGAGGCGGCGGAATTCGGCCGCAGCTTCACCGACCGCATCCGCGCCCTGGCCCGCGCGCATGACGTGTTGACCGACCGCGCCTGGGGCGATTCCGACCTGGCCAGCGTGATCAGCGCCGCGCTCGCCCCCTGGCTGGCCGATCCGCGGCTGGTGGTGGAGGTCGGGCCGCCGGCGGTGCTGCGCCCGGCGCAGGTGCAGGCGCTGGTGCTGGCTTTCCATGAGCTGGCAACGAATGCCGCCAAATATGGCGCGCTGACGGCGGAGGGAGGCTCCGTGCGCCTGGGCTGGGCGCTGGCCGGCGACGGCCGCATCCGGCTGCACTGGCAGGAGCGTGGCGGCCCGCCGGTGCCGGCGCAGCCGGTGCGCCAGGGCTTCGGCACGCGGCTGCTGGAGCGGGTGCTGCGCCAGGACCTCGGCGCCGATTCGGTACCGGAGCTGGTCTTCGATCCGGCCGGGCTGCGGGTGACCATCGCCTTCCGCCCGGGCGCGCTGGCGGCCCCGGCGGCCTCCGCAACGGCCGCGCCGCCGGCCGAGCCGGCCCGGCTGGAGAACTGACCGCCGGGCACCCCGCGCCGCGGCGGGGGGGGGCGCCGAGGTCAGCGCCCGCGGGGCGGCACGGGCCGCGGCGGCGTCACGGCGCGCGCCGCCCGGCGCCGGCGCCGATGGCGGCGCGACGCAGCTCGGTCAGGGCACGGCGCGGCCGACGACGCGCTCGATCTCGGCCCGGACCAGGCGCTCGACCAGCGGCGGCAAATGCTGGTCGAGCCAGGCCTTGAGCAGCGGGCGAAGCTCCTCCCGCACCACATCCTCGATGGAGGGGCCGCCGCGGGAGACCGAGGCATGCCGTTCCTGCGCGACGGCGCGGACCAGCTGGCCGAGCGCGGCGGTGGTCGCGGCGGCGACGGCCGGGGCCAGCAGCGCCTCGGCGCCGGGGGCGGGCGTCGGCTCCGGCGGCGGGGGGGAAGCCGCCGGCGCGGCCTCGGCCGCCAGGGCCACCACCGGCGGGGGGGCCGGGGCGGCGGGCGGCTCGGGCGCGGCGGGCTCCGCCGCGGCCACG
>JAIYDD010000038.1 GCA_027487675.1 Acetobacteraceae bacterium
CCCCGATGATCGCAGGGCGCAGGCCGCGCGCGGCGCCTGCCGCGTGCGGGCGAGCACCGGAGATCTGAATCGGGGGCGCAACTCGGTCCCCGATGATCGCAGGGCGCAGGCCGCGCGCGGCGCCTGCCGCGTGCGGGCGAGCACCGGAGATCTGAATCGGGGGCGCAACCCGATCCCCGATGATCGCAGGGCGCAGGCCGCGCGCGGCGCCTGCCGCGTGCGGGCGGGCACCGTAGATCTGAACCGGGGGCGCAAGCCGATCCCCGATGATCGCAGGGCGCAGGCCGCGCGCGGCGCCTGCCGCGTGCGGGCGAGCACCGGAGATCTGAACCGGGGGCGCAAACCATGAACCCCGAGAGCCTGGCCATCCCCGTCGCCGTGGTGATGGAGCGTCGGCGCGGCGTGACCCCTTGGGCCGATTTCGTCTGGCGCGCGGTGGAGGTGCTGGAGGACGCGCCCGATGTCCCGCCCTGGACGGTGCTGCGGGAGGCCGGGGACGGCCGCACCCTGTTCTTCGCCGGCGCCGCCGAGGTGCTGCTGCACCCGACCGACACCAGCAACTACAAGCACAATCTCGAAGCGGCGACGCCGCTCGCCTGGGTGGTGCTGCGCCAGGCGGCGACGCCTTCCGGCCTCGCGCTGCACGGCGTGACGGTGGACCCGGGCGAGGCGCATCTGCACGCCGACACCGGCAGCGACCTGGTGGAGGCGCTGCCGATGCCGCCCGGGCTGCGCGAGCTGGCAGCGGCCTTCGTCGCCCGCCACCACAAGGACCACGCCTTCTACAAGCGCAAGCGCGACAAGGCGGACCCGAACGCGCTCGCCCGCCGCGCGCCGGTGGACGAGGAGGAATGAGCGGCGGGGAGGAGGGCGGCTTCCTGTCCCGCTGGTCCCGTCGCAAGCGGGCGGCGGCGCAGGAGCCGGCGGCCGATGCCGGGCCGGCGCGCCCGCCCGGCGATCCCGCCGCCCCGCCGCCCCTGCCGCCGCCCCTGCCGGCGCCCGCCGCTTCGGGCGGCGCCCTGCCCGTCGCGATGCCCGCCGTCGCGATGCCCGCCGGCGCGGTGCCGCCGGGCGAGGCGCCGCCGGCGGAGGCCGATCGGCGCCGCGCCGAGGAGGCGGCCGGCCCGCCGATCGATTTGTCGAGCCTGCCGCGGATCGAGGAGCTGACCACCGAGAGCGACCTCGGCGCCTTCCTCCGCCCCGGCGTGCCGCAGGCGCTGCGCGCGGCAGCGCTGCGGCGGATGTGGTCGCTCGACCCCGCGGTCCGGGACTTCATCAACTGCGTGGACTACCAGTGGGATTTCAACACGCCGGGCGGCCTGCCCTTCGGCTTCGCCAACGAGCTGGGCGGCGATGTCGCCAAGCTGCTCGCCCAGGCGATCGGCAAGCTCGAGGAACCGGGGCCGGAGGCGCCGGCCGAGGCGACGGCGGCCGCCCCGGCGGGCGATCCGGCCGGCATGGCGCCGGAAGGGCAGGGCGCGGGCACGGCGCTGGACACGCCGGGTGCCGCCGGCGCGGCGCCGGCCATGGAGTCGGCCGAGGCCGCGGCAAGGCTGGCCGCCGCCCTGCCGTCGGCGCCCTCGGCCGGCTGGACCCTGGATGCCGGGCCGGCGGACCGCGTGCCGGCCGCGCTGCCGGAGCCCGCCCCGGGCGCGCCGGCGCGGCGGCGGCATGGCGGTGCGCTGCCGGGGTGACGCTTGTCCGCGGGCGGTTTTTTGCAACTAAGTCGCATTTGCAAAAAGCAAGCAGGATCAACGGCCTCTTGCGAAAATCCGATGACTGGGCTTGGTTGGGCCCAACACGGGAGGCAGGGTTCCGTGCCGCGGGCTATCGGGCCTTGCGGCGTGCGAACCCCGGACACGTGACGGGAATGGCAGGACTCCAGGCACCCACCGCACCGGCGCAGCTCGATCCGCTCGATGTCGAGCGGGCTCGGCTGTTCGCGCTGCTCGGCCGGCTGCTGGGCGCGGCGCCGGACGGGCCGCTGCTGGGTGCGCTGCGCGGCCTGCGGCCGGTGCCGGGCGAGCTGGGCGAGGGCTATGGCGCGCTGGCCGCCGCCGCGGCCGCCACGACGCCGGCGGCGGCGGAGCGCGAGTTCTTCGCGCTGTTCGTCGGCGTCGGCCGTGGCGAGATCCTGCCCTATGCCTCCTACTACCTGACCGGCTTCCTGCATGAGCGGCCGCTGGCCGAGCTGCGCGGCGACCTGATGGGCCTCGGCATCCAGCGCGCCGAGGGCGTGGCGGAGCCGGAGGACCACATCGCCTTCCTGTGCGAGACCTATGCGGGCCTGATCGCCGGCGCCTTCCCCGCCGCGCCCGAGGAGGCCGCGCCCTTCTTCGTCCGCCACATCCGCCCCTGGGCCGCGCGCATGTTCGCCGACCTTGAGCGGGCGGAGGCGGCAGGCTTCTACCGCGCGGTCGGCCGGCTTGGCCGCATCGCCGTGGAGATCGAGGCGGCCGCGGCCGACCTTCCGGGTTGATCGAAAGAAAGCAAGAGGAGCTGGTCGGGATGAGCGAGGCATCGAAGGACGTGCCGGTGCGGCGAGGCTTCCTGAAGGCGCTCGGCCTGGGCACCGCGGCGGCCGCCGCGGCGGCGCCGGCGCTCGCGCAGCGCGCCGACAGCGTGCCGGCCCGCGACGCCCGCAAGGAGAACGAGCAGGCGCGGCTGGCGGCCCGCTACAAGGCCGACAGCGCGCATGTGCAGGCCTTCTACCGCACCAACCGCTACGAATAAGCGCCGGGGGGCAAGACCAAGATGCTGATCAAGCGTTCCGAGGGCCGCGCGGCGCGCCAGCGCCTGGCCGCCGCCTACCAGGGGCTTTCCTCCGGCGGGCTCGATCGCCGCGCCTTCCTGCGCCAGGCGGGCTTCGCGGGTGCGGGGCTTGCCGCGCTCGGCACCCTCGCGCCGTCGCGCGCGCAGGCCGCCGGCGCCGCGACGGGCGTGCTGAACCACAGCCAGCCCGTGCAGCGCGTGAAGAACATCTGCACCCATTGCTCGGTGGGCTGCACCGTGGTGGCCGAAGTGCAGAACGGCGTCTGGGTCGGCCAGGAGCCGGCCTGGGAAAGCCCGATCAACCGCGGCACGCATTGCGCCAAGGGCGCCGCGGTGCGCGAGCTGGTGCATGGCGACCGCCGCCTGAAGTTCCCGATGAAGCTGGTGAACGGCGAGTGGCAGCGGATCAGCTGGGACGTCGCCTACCGTGAGATCGCCGACAGGATGATGGAGATCCGCGCCCGCTCCGGCGCCGATTCCGTCTTCTGGCTGGGCAGCGCCAAGTTCTCGAACGAGGGCGCGTATCTCTACCGCAAGTTCGCCGCCTTCTGGGGCACCAACAGCGTCGACCACCAGGCGCGCATCTGCCACTCCACCACCGTCGCGGGCGTGGCGAACACCTGGGGCTACGGCGCCCAGACCAACAGCTACAACGACATCCGCAATTCCAAGACCATGATCATCATGGGCGGGAACCCGGCGGAGGCGCACCCGGTCAGCCTGCAGCACGTGCTGAGCGGCAAGGAGCGGAACCGCGCCAACCTGATCGTCATCGACCCGCGCTACACCCGCACCGCCGCGCACGCGACCGAGTATGTGCGGATGCGCCCGGGCACCGACATCCCGATCATCTGGGGCATGCTCTGGCACATCTTCCAGAATGGCTGGGAGGACAAGGAGTTCATCCGCCAGCGCGTGCACGGCATGGACCAGATCCGCGCCGAGGTCGCGAAGTGGACGCCGGCCGAGGTGGAGCGCGTCTCCGGCGTGCCGGGCGCGCAGCTGCGCAAGGTGGCGGAGACCTTCGCGACGCAGAAGCCCTCGACCCTGATCTGGTGCATGGGCGCCACGCAGAAGACGGTCGGCACGGCCAATGTCCGCGCCTATTCGATCCTGCTGCTGGCCACCGGCAACGTCGGCTCCGCCGGCACGGGTGCGAACATCTTCCGCGGCCACTGCAACGTGCAGGGCGCGTCGGATTTCGGCCTCGATGTCGCGAACCTGCCGGCCTACTACGGCATCGACGAGACGGCGTGGCGCCACTGGTCGCGCGTCTGGGGCATGTCCTTCGAGGACATGCGCGCGCGCTTCGACACGCCGCAGATGCAGACCACGCCGGGCATCCCGACGACGCGCTACTTCGACGCGGTGCTGCTGCCGAAGGACCAGGTGCAGCAGCGCGACAACACCAAGGGCATGCTCGTCTTCGGCCACGGCGGAAACACCGTGACCCGCATGCCCGAGGCGTCCCGCGCGCTGGAGGCGCTGGAGCTGCTGGTCATCGCCGACCCGCACCCCACCACCTTCGCGATGCAGTCCGGCCGGCGCAACGGCACCTACCTGCTGCCGATCGCGACGCAGTTCGAATGCGACGGGTCGCGCACCGCCTCCAACCGCTCCGTCCAGTGGTGCTCGAAGGTCGTGAACCCGATCTTCGAGAGCCGCACGGATTATGAGGTGATGTACCGGCTCGCCGGCGCGCTGGACGCCGCCGCCGAGCGCCGGAACATGCCGATCCGCTTCCAGCGCGACATGTTCAAGGGCTTCGAGATCCGCGACAACGCGCCGGTCGCCGAGAGCATCCTGCGCGAGATCAACCGCGGCGCCTGGGGCAGCGGCTATTCCGGCATCTCGCCGGAGCGCCTGAAGGCGCACCAGCAGCACCAGGACAAGTTCGACCTGGTGACGCTGCGCGCCGGCGCCGACGCGCCCGAGAGCATCCGCGGCGACTATTACGGCCTGCCCTGGCCGTGCTGGGGCACGCCGGAGATGCGCCACCCGGGCACGCACATCCTCTACGACACCTCGATGCACGTGAAGGATGGCGGCGGCACCTTCCGCGCCCGCTTCGGCGTGGAGCGCGAAGGCCAGACGCTGCTGGCCGAGGGCAGCTTCTCCAAGGGCTCGGAGCTGACGGACGGCTATCCGGAATTCACCATCGCGGTGATGAAGCGCCTCGGCTGGTACGACCTGCTGACGGCGGCCGAGAAGACCGAGATCGCGGCGATCGGCGCCGGGCTGGGCGGTGAGGACCGCGTCTCCTGGATGACCGACACCACGGGCGGCATCATCCGCGTGACGATGGACAAGGGCGTGATGGCCTATGGCAACGCCAAGGCGCGCGCCGTGGCCTGGAACCTGCCCGACCCGGTGCCGGTGCACCGTGAGCCGATCTACACGCCGCGCACCGACCTGATCGCGCAATACCCGACGCTGCCCGATCGGCGCGGCTTCCGCCTGCCGCATCTCGGCCAGTCGGTGCAGGCGCGGTCGAACGAGGTGGCGCGCGACTTCCCGATCATCCTCACCTCCGGCCGACTGGTGGAGTACGAGGGCGGCGGCGAGGAGACGCGGTCCAACAAGTGGCTCGCCGAGCTGCAGCAGGACATGTTCGTCGAGATCAACCCGGCCGATGCCGCCGCGCGGAACATCCGCGACGGCGCCTGGGTCTGGGTGATGGGCCCCGAGAACAACAGCCGCGCCCGGGTGAAGGCGATGGTGACGGAGCGCGTCGGGCGCGGCGTCGCCTTCATGCCCTTCCACTTCGGCGGCTGGTTCCAGGGCGAGGATCGCCGGCGGCAGTATCCGCGCGGCACCGACCCGATCGTGCTCGGCGAGAGCGTGAACGTGGTCACCACCTATGGCTACGACCCCGTCACCTTCATGCAGGAGACGAAGGTCACGCTCTGCCAGATCCGTGCGGCCTGACGAGACCGGGGGAGAACAGAACAATGGCCCGCATGAAGTTCCTCTGCGACAGCGACCGTTGCATCGAATGCAACGCCTGCGTCACCGCCTGCAAGAACGAGCACGAGGTGCCCTGGGGCATCAACCGGCGCCGCGTCGTCACCATCAACGACGGCAAGCCCGGCGAGCGCTCCATCTCCATGGCGTGCATGCACTGCACGGACGCGCCCTGCGCGGCGGTGTGCCCGACGTCCTGCTTCTACACGACGGCGGACGCCATCGTGCTGCACGACAAGGACACCTGCATCGGCTGCGGCTACTGCTTCTACGCCTGCCCCTTCGGCGCGCCGCAGTATCCGCGCGTCGGCAACTTCGGCAGCCGCGGCAAGATGGACAAGTGCACCTACTGCGCCGGCGGCCCGCAGGCCGACAACACCGGCGTGGAATACGTGCAGTACGGCTCCAACCGCATCGCGGAAGGCAAGCTGCCGCTCTGCGCGGAGATGTGCTCCACCAAGGCGCTGCTGGCCGGCGACGGCCAGATGATCGCCAGCATCTACCGCGAGCGCGTGCAGCGCCGCGGCTACGGCGCCGGCGCCTGGGGCTGGCGCACCGCGTACAAGGAGACGGTCACGGTCTGACCGGGACCGGGAACCGGGCGGGCGCGGCGATGCGCCCGCCCCTGGTCCCAGGGGGAACACGCATGATCACACGAATCCTGGCCGCGGCCGCGCTCGTCCTGGCGCTGGGCTTCGCGGCGCCTGCCTTCGCGCAGGTCTCCGGCACGCCGACCAACCCGGTCTCGGCCACCGCGACGGCGGAAGAGCTCGAGCTGCAGAAGGCGCTGACCGGCGGCCGCATCGCCGGCCGCGGCTCCATCCCCGACGCGCAGTCGGCCAACCTGATCCAGCCGGCCGGGCGCGACTGGCGGCAGTTCCACAACGTCACGCTGACCTGGGTCGGCGGCATCGCCGTGCTCGGCATGCTCGGCATCATCGCGCTGTTCTACGCGACGCGCGGGCGGGTGATCATCGACAGCGGCCGCGCCGGCCGCACCATCCAGCGCTTCAACCTGCTGGAGCGCGCCGCGCACTGGATGACGGCGAGCACCTTCGTCGTGCTGGCGCTGACCGGCCTGAACCTGACCTTCGGCCGCTGGCTGGTGCTGCCGCTGGTGGGCCCCGAGGCCTTCGCCACCGTCACGCTCTGGGGCAAGTACGCGCACAACTACCTGTCCTTCCCCTTCACGCTGGGCATCGTGCTGCTGTTCCTGCTGTGGGTGAAGGACAACATCCCGCACGCGCGCGACATCGGCTGGCTGAAGGCCGCGGGCGGGCTGTTCGGGCACGAGCACCCGCCGGCGGCGCGCTTCAACGCCGGCCAGAAGATGGTGTTCTGGATCACCGTGCTGGGCGGCACCGCGGTGGCCGTTTCCGGCTACGTGCTGATCTTCCCCTTCTTCGTCACCGACATCGCGGGGATGCAGCTGGCGCACATCGTGCACGGCGTGATCTCCGTGCTGATGATCGCGGCGATGCTCGGCCACATCTACATCGGCTCGCTCGGCATGGAGGGCGCCTTCGACGCCATGGGCTCGGGCCAGGTGGACCTGAACTGGGCGAAGGAGCACCACTCGCTCTGGGTCGAGGACGAGATGAAGAAGGCGCGCGAGACCGTGCACCCGGGCGCGAAGGCGCAGGGCGCGGATTGAAGCGCGGCCCGTCCGCATCGGGGCCGGCCGCGGCGACGCGGCCGGCCTTTTTTCTTCCCGGAGAGGGTCCCCCGTGCGCCTGATCGGACTGGCCGGCTGGAGCGGCGCCGGCAAGACCACGCTGATGACCCGGCTGATCCCGGAACTCGCCGCGCGCGGCGTGACCGTCTCCACCCTCAAGCACGCGCACCACGCCTTCGACATCGACCAGCCCGGCAAGGACAGCTACCAGCACCGCAGCGCCGGCGCGCGCCAGGTGCTCGTCGCCTCCGCCAATCGCTGGGCGCTGATGACGGAACTGCGCGGCGCGCCGGAACCGCGCCTGTCGGACCTGCTGGCCAGGCTCGATCCGGTGGAGCTGGTGATCGTGGAGGGCTTCAAGCGCGACGCCCATCCGAAGATCGAGGTCCACCGTGCCGCCAACGGCAAGCCCTGGCTGCACCCGCAGGACCCGCACATCGCCTGCCTCGCGACCGATGCCGCGCCGCCCGACGCCAGCCTGCCGCGCGCGCATCTGGACGACATCGCCGCCATCGCCGATCTCGTGCTGGCGCACGCGCAGCCCCTGCGGGATTTTCGGGCGCGCGGCTGAAGGAGGGCGCCGCCCATGGCCCAGCTCAGCGACGACTGCTTCGCCTTCGGCGGCAAGCTGCTGGCCGTGGAGCAGGCCGAGGCGCTGATCGCCGCCCGCATCCCGAGCCTTCCGGGGCGGGAGGAAGTGGCGCTGCACGCCGCGCTCGGCCGCGTGCTGGCCGGGCCCCTGCACGCCCCGCTGCCGCTGCCGCCCTTCTTCAATTCCGCGGTGGACGGCTTCGCCTTCCGCCACGCCGACCTCGCACCGGCGGGCGAGACGCGGCTGCCCGTCGCGGGCCGGCTGCAGGCCGGGCAGGGGGCGGCGGCGCTGGCGCCCGGCACCGCCATCCGCATCTTCACCGGCGCGCCGATGCCCGACGGCGCCGACACGGTGATGATGCAGGAAGACGCGCGGGAGGAAGCCGGCGCTGTGGTCCTCCCCCCCGGCCTGAAGCGCGGCGCCAATTGCCGCCCGGCCGGCGAGGATTTGCCCGAAGGCGCGGTCGCGCTGCCGGCGGGGCGGCGGCTCTCGGCGCCGGAGATCGGGCTGGCGGCGGCGCTCGGCGTGGCGCGGCTGGCGGTGCGGCCGCGCGTGCGGGTCGGCGTGTTCAGCACCGGCGACGAGCTGGCCGAGCCCGGCACGGCGCTCGGCCCGGCGCGGACCTATGATTCCAACCGCTTCACCCTGATGGCGCTGCTGGCCGGCCTGCCGGCGGAGGCGCATGACCTCGGCATCCTGCCCGACGACCCGGCCGCCACGCGCCGCGCCCTGGCGGCGGCGGCTGCCTCGCACGACCTGCTGCTGACCTCGGGCGGCGTCTCGACCGGCGAGGCCGACCATGTGAAGGCCGCGATCGAGGCCGGCGGGTCGCTGGTGTTCTGGCGCCTGGCGGTGAAGCCGGGGCGGCCGGCGGCGATGGGGGTCCTGCCGAAGGCGGGCGGGCATGGCATCGGGGGCACGCCGGTGGTCGGCCTGCCGGGCAACCCGGTGGCGGCGGTGGTCACCTTCCTGCACCTGGCGCGGCCGCTGGTGCTGCAGCTGGCCGGCGCGACGCCGGAGGTGCTGCCCCGCTTCGCCGCCGCCGCCGACTTCGCCTACCGCAAGAAGGAAGGGCGGCGGGAGTATGTGCGCGTCGCGCTGGCCTTCGGCGCCGGGCTGCCGGTGGCGCGGAAATATCCGCGGGAAGGCGCGGGGCTGCTGACCTCGCTGACCGAATCGGATGCGTTTGCCGAACTGCCGGAGGAGGTCACGCGCGTCGCGCCGGGCGACCAGGTGCGGGTGCTGCCCTTCCGCGCGGTGTTCTGAGCCGGCCGAAAGCTCTCTCCCCCCAACGGGGGGAGAGCGCCGGCGCAGTGCGCCGTCGGGGTGAGGGGGGCTTGGGGCCAGGGCGCCCTACGCCGCCATCTCCAGCACCTCGCTGACCCGCCGCTCCCCCGCGAAGCCGGCCAGCACCAGCGTCCCCTCCGCCGGTCGCAGCACCGCGGCCAGGCGGGTGCCGTGGTTCAGCAGCGGCGGTTCCAGCCAGTCGAGGCCCGGCGGCAGATCCTCCGCCAGCAATGCGGTCATGCGGGCCTGGCGCGCCGCGCTGTCCTGCCAGCGCGGGGCGCCGGGCAGGTCGAGGCTGGCCCAGTGGTTGGCCGCCGCCACCCCGGCGCCGCGGCGCAGCGCCGCGCGGTCCGGCGTGCGCTCGATCACCGCCGCCTCGCCCGGCCGCGTGCCGGCGAGGGTGAAGGTGACGGGCGCGGCGACCGGCGTGTCGCGCAGCATCGCCAGCGCCGCCTCGAAGCCCGGCGCGTCGTCGCACGCCATCCGCAGCAGATGCGCCGGCGGCAGGGCGCGGCTGCGCCAGGCGGCAGGGCGGGCGGCCGCCCAGTCCGCGACCAGGCCGAGCTTCGGCAGGCCCCGCGCGCGCGCCGCGGCCCCCGCCCCGGTCAGCGGCAGGGGCGGCTGGTTGATCGCCACCGCGAAGCGCCCCGGCGCCAGGCCGGTGATGGCGCCGACCAGGCCCGGCCAGCCGACATGCCACCATTCCCCCGCGTCGCCAGCCTGGCGGATGACGCAGAGCGTCTCGCCGAGCCCGCCCAGATCCCAGTCCAGCACGCGCAGCAGCACCGGCGCGCCCGCGGCTTCCGCGATGCCGCAGGTGCAACCCCATTCGTAGGACAGGTTCAGCAGATGCGCCCCCGGCCGCCCCACCGCCGCGGCGACCGACCCGACCTCGGCCGCGAAGGGCGAGGCATTCCGCGCCAGCCAGCGCCGCGACAGCGCATCGCCGGCGCGCAGCCCGGCGCCGGTGTAGCGCCGCCGGGCGATGGCCAGGATCTCGGCCACCTCCGCCGCGCGGTCGGCGGCGGCGAAGGCGGCGGGTTCGGCGGCGCCGCGCGCATCCACCACCGGGATGCGGCGCAGCGTCACGCGGCCCGCCCGGGCGCGGTCAGCGGCGCAGCGTCAGAGCCGCACGCCCTCGGTCGCGAAGCGCTGCTCCGCCGTGCGCTGGATGCTGCCGTCGAGCACGGCATAGGCGCCGAGCGCGATCACCACCGCCGCCACGGCGCCAAACAGGATGGACTTCATGTGCTGGCCTCCCCAACCGCATTGCGTCGATCTTCTATCGTTCGGGACGCGTTGTCGTGCAAGGGGTTGGCGAGCGCGAGCAGGCGTTCGGCCTCGGCCAGGTCGTCGGGGGCGTTGGCGTTGAAGAAGGGGTCGAAGGGCG
>JAIYDD010000260.1 GCA_027487675.1 Acetobacteraceae bacterium
ATGATGGACGAGGTGTTCGTCCCCGAGGAAAACCGGCTGCCGCTGGTGAAGTCCCTCGCCGCGCCCTTCTCCTGCCTCAACCGCGCGCGCTACGGCATCGCCTGGGGCGCCATGGGCGCGGCGGAATTCTGCTGGCACGCGGCGCGCGACTACACGATGGGCCGAAAGATGTTCGGCAAGCCGCTGGCCGCCACGCAGCTGGTGCAGAAGAAGCTCGCCGACATGCAGACCGAGATCACCCTCGGCCTGCACGCCGTGCTGCGCGTCGGGCGGCTGTTCGACGAGCACAAGGCCTCGCCCGAGATGATCTCCCTGGTGAAGCGCAACAACTGCGGCAAGGCGCTCGACATCGCCCGCACGTCCCGCGACATGCACGGCGGCAACGGCATCGTCGACGAGTACCACGTGATCCGCCACATGGTGAACCTCGAGACGGTCAACACCTACGAAGGCACGCACGACGTCCACGCGCTGATCCTGGGGCGGGCGCAGACGGGGCTGAACGCGTTCGGGAACTGAGGGAGGGGGCAGCGCCTGTTGCCCGGGAGGGGCGTTGCCCCTCCCGTACCCTCCCCACCAAGGGGCAGCGGCCCCTTGGAACCGTTGAGTCTTCGGGTGGTGTGGGAGGGGGCCGGAGCGCCCGCCGGGCCCGGCACGCAGGCGGCCCCCTCCCACACCACCCGATAACACCCGGGGTCCAGGGGCCCACTGGCCCCCGGCGGGTGGGGTATCGAGGAGGGCAGAGCCCGATACGCGCGAAGCTAAGGTCACGAAGGCGGCAACACCCCCACCCCGAGGTGGGCGCCTTCGTCCCCTCTCCCGCAAAGCGGGGGAGGGAGGGGCCCGCGACGCGAAGCGTCGTGGGAGGGTGGGGGCCGCGCCAACGCCACGCCTAGCTTCGCGCACATGGGGCAACGCCCCTCCCCGGGCTACCAGCGCGACCCGACCCCCAGTCACCCCGACGCGCCCAGCACCTCCTCTGCCGGCCGGCGGGACGCCGGGCGCAGGGGGGGCCCGTCGTAGCGTCCGATCCGCAGCAGCAGTTGCGGCGTGCCCGCCAGGCGGGCGGCGGCGGCCAGGCGCGGGCGCAGCGCGGGCACCTCGATCGGCTGGTTGAGGAAGGACGCCGCCAGCCCCGCCGAGGTCAGCGCCAGCAGGGCGCGCTGCATCGCCTGTCCCGTCGCCAGCCAGTCGCGCCGGGATTCGCCCGGCGTGGACAGCACCGCCAGCGCCGGGGACCCTTCCGCCAGCGCCTGGTCGCGTGCCGCCTGGCCCTCGCCCATGTCGAAGGTGCGGATCGCCAGCGCGCCGACGAAGGACAGCAGGTCCGGCATCCCGAAGGCCGCGGCCGAGATCCCGTCGCGGCCGGGCGCGTGGCGCGACCGGATCCAGGCGGCGAGTTCGGTGCGGAAGGCGTGGTCGGCCATCTGGATGCGGTCGCCCTCCGCGACCAGGCGGGCGATGGCGTGGCGCGTGCCGGCATCCCCCACCCAATGCAGGCTGACCCCGCCTTCCGCCGCGGCGGCCAGGATGGCGGCGGCGCGGGCGGAGGCCGGGACGGGCTCGGGCGCGAAGGCGAAGCGCGTGGTGCGCCGGGCGGTCATCGCGGCCAGCCAGCCAGCGCCCTCGGCAGCCGGCGTGCGCGGCCCGCAGGCGCGGATGCGCGCCAGCAGGTCGGGGTCGGCCGGGTCGGGCAAGGGTTCCACCACCAGCGCCTCGCCCAGCGCCGCGGCGGCCAGCCGCAGATTGGCCAGCGCGGCGCCGCAGGAGATCACCAGCGCCCGCTGCGCCGGGTCCACCACCGGCAGGGCGCGGCCGCGGTCGGCGCGCAGCTCCAGCCGGTCCGCGGCGGCCAGGCGGAAGCGCCAGGGCTGGGTGTTGTGGGTGGAGGGCGCGAGGACCGCCCAGGCGACCAGCGCACGCAACCGCTCCGCCGGCGGGTCGGCGGGCCGGAAGGCGGCCGGGTCGGGCGCCCAGATGTCGGGGCGGGGCGGGTGGCGGCGGTCCTGCGTCGGCGGCCTGTCCATCGCGCCCCTCTCCTGCCCGGCCAGTTCGCCGTTGCAGGGCAGGATGCGCGCGCCGGGCGCGGAGCGCCTTGCGCCCGATCAAGCGCGGCGCGGGGCGGGGCGCGCCCCGCCCCGCGCGCACGCCCGCGCTACGCCGCCGGCACGAAGCGGAAGCCCGTCCCGGCGCGCTCCACGCGGCCGAGCCCCGGCATCGCGAAGTGGTAGGCGACGAAGGGCATGCCCTCGGTCGCCAGCCTGTCGAGCAGCGCGCGGCGCGTCGCCACCGCCGCCGGCGGGTCCTGGTCGAAGCCCGGGAACCATTCGGGCATCGGCAGGAACAACTCGGCCGAGGTCGCGACATCGCCGATCACCATCAGCTGCTGGCCGCCATCGGCGATCAGGTAGGCGCTGTGGCCGGGGCTGTGGCCGTTGGTCGGCACGGCGCGGATGCCGGGCGCCACCTCGGCGTCGGGGGCCAGGCGGGTGATACGCTCGGCGGGATAGGCGCCGAAGACGCGGCGGGTCAGCGCGAAGCCGGGGCGGCGGTTCTCGGCGGCGCGGGATTCCTCGCCGGCATCGGTCCAGAAGGCCATCTCGCGCGCCGGCACGGCGATGGCGGCGTTCGGGAAGGCGGCGGAGCCATCGGCGTTCACCAGCCCGCCGATATGGTCGCCGTGGAAATGCGTGATGACCACCAGGTTCACATCGCCCGGCTGCATACCGGCCGCGGCCAGGCTGGCGCGCAGCGTGCTGGTCGCGGCACCGCGGCCGGTGTCGATCAGCACGGTGCGGCCGCCCGTGCGGACCAGCGTGGTGTTCCAGGAATTCGGCAGCACCGGGTTGGTGATGCCCTGGGCGGCCAGCACCTGGCGCACCTGGTCGGGCTGGGCGTTTGCCACGAAGCCGGCGGTGGCGTCCGGGCGCCAGGAACTGCCGTCATTCACCACCGTCACCTCCAGCGCGCCGACGCGGATGCGGTGGAAGGGGATGGTGGGCGGCGGGGCGGCGCCCTGCGCCAGCGCGGCGCCGGGCAGCAGCGGGGCGGCGAGGCCGGCGGCGCCGGCGGCGCCGGCGGCCAGCAGGGTGCGACGTTCGATCATGTGCCGGTCCTCCCTCAGACGCCCGTGGCCCAGTCGACGACGCTGAACCGGTAGCCGTTGCCGTCCTTCGCCAGGTTGCCGGCGCCGGGGAAGGGGAAGTGGAAGCCCGCGACGCGCAGCCGCTCGGCGCTGATGCGGTCGAGCAGGCGGCGGCGCGTGGCCTCCGCCACCACCGGGTCCATGTCGAAGACGAAGTGGAAATCCGGGCGGCGGGCGTTCAGCTCCGGCCGGTTGGTGGTGTCGGCGATGTAGACCATGGTCTCCGCCCCGCTCGCCACCTGCACGGCGGCATGGCCGGGCGTGTGGCCCGGCGCGGCCAGCAGGCTGATGCCCGCCGCCGCCTCGGTCCCGTCGCCGCCCTGGCGGATGCGGCCCTGATAGGGGCGGAAGCGCGCCGTCACGTTGGCGAAGAGCGGCTGCATCGGCGCCGGCGCGCGCGACGCCGCGCCCTCATCGGTCCAGAAGCGCCATTCGGCTTCCGGCACCAGGACCTCGGCGTTGGGGAAGGCGGCCGAGCCGTCCGCCTGGGTCAGGCCGTTGATGTGGTCGGGGTGGAAATGGCTGATCACCACATGGGTGATGCGGGCGGGGTCGATGCCGGCCGCCTGCATCGCCCCGGCCATCCGCCCGATCGGGGCGCCGGCGGCCTGCGGGCCGTTGCCGGTGTCCAGCAGCACCAGCGCGCGGCCGGTGTCCACCAGCTGGCCGGTGAAGGTGATGCGCAGCTGGTCGGTCGGCTGGAAGCCCTCGGCCAGCGTCCGCTGCACCTCCTCGAGCGGCGCGTTGCGCACCAGGCCCTGCAGCGGCACCAGGCGGGACCCGTCGTGCAGGCTGGTCACCGTGAACTCGCCGAGGCGGAAGCGGAAGAAGCCGGGCGCGGCGGGCGCGGCGGCGGCGGCCTGTGCCGCGGCGGGCGTGGCGCGCAGCAGCGCGGGCGCGCCGAGGGCGGCCGCCGCCCCCAACATGACGGATCGACGGAGCATTCCTGGTCCCTTCCCTGGTCCCGCCGGAGGTTGGCAGCGCGCGCCCCGATGCAACCCCCGCGCGACAGGATCAGCAAGGATTCATCCCGTCCCGCCAGCCCAGCAGCACGCGGACGGCGCGGATCAGCGCCAGCTGCCCGTCCAGCGGCACCGCCGCCGGCTCGACATGCCCGAAGCCCGGCACCAGCACCACCACCGCCCGGCCCGGCGGCAGGGCGGCGCGCAGCGCCTCGGCCTGGGTCCAGGGGATGATGCGGTCCGCCATGCCGTGGATCGCCAGCGTGCAGGTGGCCAGCGTCGCGCGCGCCGGGTCCAGCGCATCCAGCGCCCGCCGCGCCGCCGCCGGCAACGCGTCGAGCCGCGCGGGGATGGCGGCCGGGTCGCGCTCGGCGGCCAGGGCAAGCGCGCCCCGGCCATCGGCCGTCATGTCGCGCGCCAGGTCGTCCACCGCCGCGGCCGCGTCCGCCAGGCGCCGCCCGCCGGCTTCCCGCAGGAGCCAGCGGTCGGCGGCATCCGGCATGGCGTCGGCCACCGCCAGCAGGAAGGCCGCGGCGGCGAAGGGATTCTGCGCGTCCCGCCGCCAGTCCCGATCCCCGGGCGCGCGGTGGGCGCCGGTCGCGGCGAAGACGGCGACGGCGCGCAGATCGTGGAAGCCCCCGAGCGTCATCACCAGCTCGGCCGGCGGCCCCTGCCCGGCCAGCAGCGCCGGCGCCGCGCCGAAGGAGATGCCGGCGAGTGCCACGCGCCGCCCGGCCGCCGCCTCGGCCGCCGCGGCCCGGCGCAGCGCAGCGATGTCCGCCACGTCCAGCGTCAGCCGCCGCGCGCCGGGCAGGTCGGGCACCCGCACCGCGAAGCCCGCGCGCGCCAGGCTCTCGGCGAGCGGGAACAGCCGCGGGTCGTCGCGACCCAGCTCGGAGAACCCCGGCGCCAGGACCAGCGCCGCGCGCGGCGCGCCGGCCCCGGGCAGCCAGAGATCGGCCTCCGGCAGGCGCTCGCGGGTCGGCGGCGGGGTGATGCGGCCGAGCTCGGTGCGGGCGGGGCCGTGCTCGATCGCCTCCAGCACCACCCCCGCCTCGCCGCCGACCAGCCGGGCGCAGCCGGCGAGCAGCAGCAGGAGCAGGATCGGCAGGCCGGGACGCAGGCGCATGGGCGTCGATGGCACGGCGGCGGCGAGGGTGGCAGGGGGGCGCCCGCGCCCTATCGGTGCGAGAGGATCCACCTCGCCAGGGTCTCGGCCTCCTCGCGGGTGACGGCGGGCTGGGCGGGCATCGGCGTCTGTCCCCAATTGCCGCCGCCGCCGGCGATGATCCGCCCGGCCAGCCTCTCGGCGGCGCCGGCATCATCCGCATAGCGGCCCGCGATCGCGGTGTAGGTCGGCCCGATCACCCGGCGCTCGGCGTGGTGGCAGGCGGTGCAGTTCCTGCTGCGCGCGAGCTCGGCGCTGGCCAGCGCCGGCGAAGACAGGGCGACGGCGCCGAGCACGAGAAGCAGGCGACGGGAACCGGTCATGGAACGGGCCTTCATGCTGTGGCGCGCGGGCCGCGCGGCGTGGCGGCGCGCCGGAGAGGGTCTGCGCATGCGCCCGGGCCCGGCGGCGCCGGGCCCGCGGGCACGCGCAAGGTGGATCGTCGGGGTTTCCGGCCGGGGCCTGGCGTCGCCGCAGGCCCCGGGCCGGGACGCTTGGCCGGCCGCCTGCCGCCCGGGCGGCAGGCGGCCGGCCGGTCGGCCTGCCTCAGTTCGGCGGGCTCAGGCGGAAGATCTCGCCGGTGTCCGTGCCGAGATAGAGGTTGCCGTCCGGCCCCTGCACCGCGGAGCGGAAGCGCGTCGCCGGCATCGGCAGCGGGACGCTGGTCCGCGTCGCGGACACCCCGTCGGCCGAGATGTCCAGGATGTCGATGCGGTTGCCCACCGGCGTCCCGTGGATGCCGATGCCGAGATAGGTCACCGCCATCCGCCCGTTCCAGGCGCCCCAGCGCGGCCCGTTGAGGAAGGTGCAGGACGACATGCCCTGCGACATGCCGTCATTCACCCAGGCCGGGCGCATGGCGTTCGGGAAGGCGCGCAGATCGGTCATCGGCATGAAGGCCGCGCGCTCGGCATTCGGCATCGCGCCCATCTGGTTCGGGCTGTAGCCGCAATAGCCGTCCGGGCAGTCGCCGCGGCCGTTGACGTTGGCGCGCGGGTCCCAGCCGCCATTGCCGCCGGGGACCAGCGCCGTCACCTCGTCGGTGTGCCAGGGGCCGTGCTCGGCGGCGAAGGGGCGGCCGTCGCTCGGGCGGAAGCAGATGCCCTGCGGGTTGCGGTGGCCATAGGTGAAGACGCGCGCGTCGAAGCCGGCCGGCGCGTTGTTGCCCGGCGCCGCCCGCCCGTCGCGGTCGATCCGCAGCACCTTGCCGGCGATCATCGTCGGGCTCTGCGGGCCGGGGCCGCTGTGGGTGTCGCCCGTCGTCACGTAGAGGAAGCCGTCCGGCCCGAAGCGCAGCCGGCCGCCATTATGCGCGCCGGAATCGCCGAAGGGGTGATCGCTCGGCCGCGGCTTGTAGGCGGAATCGGTGACGATGTCCGTGCGGTTGGCGACGCGCGTGAAGTCGGCGTTCACCGTCAGCCGCAGCACGCGGTTGGTCCCCGGCGCGGTCATCCGCGACGCCGAGTAGATGTAGATGAAGCGGTTCTGCGCGAAGTCCGGGTCCACCGCCACGCCGCTGAGCCCCGCCTGGCCGTCGCAGAACAGGTCGGCCGCCGTGTCGGCATAGCCCTGCGAGCCGCCGATGCCGAGCAGCGCGCGGGTGGCGCCGGTGGGCATCCGCACCGACAGGCCGCGGCACTTCTCGGTGAAGAACATCGTTCCGTCCGGCAGGAAGGCCATGTCCCAGACGAATTCCCGGCCCTGCACGATGGTCGTGCTCGTCAGGTTCGGACCGCCCTGCGACTGCGCGGGCAGGGGCGAAGCCAGCACCGCGGCAGCGCCGAGCAGAATGCCGGGCAGCCCCAGCCTTGCATGTGTCTTCAACACGAAGTCCCTCCCATTTTTTGGATCGTATGGATCGGCCATGCGGCCGTTCTGCCCTGGACGCCGTCCGTGCAACCCAGGCTTCGTGGGCGCCGGGCATGGGAACGTTATCCGCTTGGTAAGCCCTGGCAAGAGAATTCCCGGTGTCATGGCGGGCGGCCGCGCCGACCGGGGAGCGCGGCCGGCGCCGCGCCGGACCGTCCTTGTCCGGCCCGGCGATCCACGCCCGTCGTCGCGCCCGGGGCGATCGCGGGCTATCCCCGCGCCAGCGCCACCACCGCCTCGACCTGCGCCGACCAGCGGAACTGGTCC
Organism: Acetobacteraceae bacterium; assembly: GCA_027487675.1. Taxonomy (GTDB): domain Bacteria; phylum Pseudomonadota; class Alphaproteobacteria; order Acetobacterales; family Acetobacteraceae; genus Falsiroseomonas. The sequence goes on from JAIYDD010000260.1 coordinate 7,412, forward strand.
ACCGGGGTCGCCGCCGTCACCCGGAACCCCGCCTCCGCCAGCGCCCGCCCGTCGCGCGCCAGCGCCGCCGGGTTGCAGGACACATAGACCAGCGCCGTCACCTTGCTCCGCGCGATCTGCGCCACCTGCTCGGCGGCGCCCGCGAAGGGCGGGTCCAGCACCACCGCGTCGAAGGCCGCGAGCTCCGCCGCCAGCAGCGGGCGGCGGGCCAGGTCGCGCCGCTGCGCCTTCACCCGCGCCACCGCCCGCCGCGCCGCCTCGTCCAGCGCCGCCGCCGCGCCGGCATCGCCCTCGAAGGCATCGACCCTGCCGCGCGCGGCCAGCGGGAAGGACAGCGTGCCCACCCCGGCATAGAGATCGGCGATGCGCGGCCGCACCGGCAGCTTCGCCGGCAGCCCGGCCAGCACCGCGCCGACGATCGCGGCTTCCCCCTGCGGGCTCGCCTGGAGGAAGGCGCCGGGCGGCGGGGCGACCGCCACGCCCGACAGCGCGATCGAGACCGGCCCCGCCTGCGCCGCCGTCTCGTGCAGCGCCTCGCCGAGCGCCCAGGCGATGCGCGGGATGCCGGCCTGCGCCGAGAAGGCCGCCAGCAGCCGGCGGCCCGCCACGTCCAGCGGCCGGTCGGTGCGCAGCAGCAGGTCCGGGCCGGTGTCGAGCAGGTTGACCACCGCCGACCCCTCCCGCCCCAGCGCCGAGAGCCGCCGCAGCACCACCCGCAGCTGCCCGGCCAGCGCGAAGAGGCGCGGGTCCAGCACGTGGCATTCGGACAGGTCCAGCACCTCCGCCGCGCCGCGCGGGTGGAAGCCCACCGCCACCGTGCCGTCGGGGCGGCGGCGCAGGGCGAAGTCGGCGCGGCGGCGGGCGCGCGGCGGGGTCTCGGCCGCCTCCGCCACCGGGGCGTCGGGGAAGCCGGCGCGGGCCAGGGCGTCGGCCAGCCGCGCGCGCTTCCAGGCCGATTGCGCCGGCATCGCCCAGTGCTGCAGCGCGCAGCCGCCGCAGCCTTCCGCGACATGCCGGCAGGGCGGCACGACGCGGTCGGGGCTGGCGCGCAGCACCTCCAGCAGCTCGGCGCGCTGCGGACCGGCGCGGCGCGCCTGCACCTGCTCGGCCGGCAGGGCGCCCGGCACGTGCAGCCGCGTGCCGTCGGGCCAGGCGGCGATGCCGTCGCCCTGCGCGCCGAGCGCCGTGACCTCCAGCCGCAGCGTGTCGGCGGGCGCTGTCATGGCTGCGCTGCCGCTGCGCGGACGGCCGGCAGGCGCGGTTGCGGTCCTGCGCGCGCGGCCTGCGCCGGGCGGCTCGACTTGCGCCGCGCCGGCGGGCAAGGCTGGCGCGCATGGATGCCGAGACGCTGCGGCGCGCGCTGCGCCGCCTGGATGCGATGCGGCTGGCGCGGCCGGCCTTCGTGCCGCTCGGCCGCTTCGCCGCGGTGGTCACGCGCGACGGCCACCGGCTGCTGCTGATGGCCGAGGACCTCTCCGTCACGCCCGGCCTGGCGCTGACCGGGCGGTGGGAGCCGCCGGTCGCCGCGCTGCTGCGCCGGCTGCTGCGCCCCGGCGCGCTGGTGGCGGAGGGCGGGGCGAATATCGGCGCGCACACCATCCCGATGGCCGAGCGCATCGGCCCCGCCGGCCGGCTGCACGCCTTCGAGCCGGTGCCCGAGCTGCTGCCGCTGCTGGAGCGCAACCTGGCCTTCAACCGCGTCGCCGCGCAGGTCACGCTGCACGCGGCGGCGCTGACCGCCCAGCCCGGCCCGGTCGAGCTGCTGCAGGACCCGACGCACCAGGGCAGCGCGCACCTGGCCTTCGAGGGCGCCGCGCCGCGCTATGCCCGCCGCATCGCCGCACGCGCCATGACGCTGGACGCGGTGCTGGAGGGCGAGCCGCGGCCGCTCGACCTGCTGCGCCTCGACGTCGAGGGGGCGGAGACGCTGGCGCTGCGCGGCGCCGAGGCGGTGCTGCGCCGGTCGCCGCGCGTCGCGGTCGTGATGGAATGGTCGCCGGTGATGCTGCGATCGCGCTGCGACCCGGCGGAGGAGGCGGCCTGGCTGGCGGCGCTCGGCTTCCGCTTCTGGCGCGTCCTGCCCTCGCCCTGGCGCGGCTTCCGCCTGGAGCCGGTGGAGCCGGCCGCCATGGCCGCCCTGCCGCATGGCGAGGTGCTGGCCCGCCGCGACGCGCCGCCCGGCTGACCGGCGCCTGGCGCCCGCGGCGCCGCGGGCCGCACCGTCCGCGGCCTTCCCGCGGCACGCCACGCGGCGCGCGGCAGCACCGCGGCCCGGCGCAGGGCCCGCTTCCCGCCCGCCGCGGGCCGCGCCGGGCGCCCGCGCATCCCGGATGGGGGCCGTCTTCCGCATCCGCCATGCCCTCCACGCCGGTCCCGTGCCGCGCCCCTATGTGGCGGCCCCGCCGCGCCGGCAAGCGGCCCGGCTTTCCTTGGCGTCCCGGCGGGGCGATGCTGCGCGCGTGTGGCTCGCCTATTCCCAGCTCGCGCTGTCCATGGCGCTGGTCGGCGCCAATGTCGGCGTCGCCAAGCTGCTGGCCGAGGACCTGCCGGTGCCGATGATCCTCGGCCTGCGCTGCGCGCTCGCGGTCGCGGTGCTGTGGCCGCTGGCGCGCGCGCTGGAAGGCCGCGTCCGGCCGTCGCGCGGCGTGCTGTGGAACCTGGCCTGGCAGGCGGCCTTCGGCACCGCGCTCTACAACCTGGCGCTGCTGGCGGGGCTGCGCCTGACCACCGCGCTGGAGGCGGGGCTGATCCTGGCCACCCTGCCGGCCGTGGTCGCGGTGGGCGGCGCGCTCTGGCTGCGGGAGAAGCTGCCGCCCCGCCAATGGGCCGCCGTCGCGCTGGCCGCCTTCGGCATGGGGGCGCTGGTGCTGGCGCGCGTCGCGGCGGAAGGGCATGGCAGCGCGCTCGGCAACCTGCTGGTCTTCGTCGGCGTCTGCGGGGAGGCGATGTATGTCCTGCTCGCGCGGCGCGTGGCGGGGCAGGTGCCGGTGGTCACCGCCTCGCTCTGGATGCAGGGCTTCTCGCTGCTGATGCTGGCGCCGTTGTGCCTGCCGCTGCTCGGCAGCGTCGCGGCGCTGGCGGCGCCGGAGGTGGCGGGGCTGCTGGTGTTCCACAGCCTGACCTCCTCCGTGCTCTGCCTGCTGCTCTGGTATGCCGGGATGCGGCGGGCGCCGGCCGGGATCGCCGGCGTCTTCACCGCCTTCCTGCCGGCCTCCGCCGCGGCGGTGGCGGTGCTGCTGCTCGGCGAGCCCTTCGGCCTGGTGCATGCGGCGGGCTTCGTGCTGCTGACCGGCAGCCTGCTGCTGGCCACCTGGCCGGCGCGGCGGGTCGGTTGAGCCTCGCCTGCCGCGCGCATGGCTGGTAGATTGCAGGGGTGAAACGCAGCCGGGCCATTCGCCTCGCCCTTCTCGGTGGCGGCGTCGTCGCCATGGTCGCGGCCTGTTCCGACGGGCCGGACACGCGGCGCCGCGCCTGCGAGGAAGCGCGCGCCCAGAACCGCGCCGATGCCGAGCAGCTCTGCCGCCGCGTCGGGGGCAGCACCGGCGCCGCCTGGATCCATGGCCGCCGGGCCCCGGTGCCCGATTCGATCGCCGGCGCGTCGGTGCGCCGCGGCGGCTTCGGCCTGGGCGGCTTCGGGCGCGGCGGCGGGTGACGGGCCGCGCGGCGATGCGCGGCGGCGCGGCGCGGGGCCGGCGCGGCCCCCCGGCTGCCCGGCGCGGGGGCTGAGCCATGCGGCGCCTCACCCTCTCGCCCCGGCCGGACCTGCGCGCGCGCGCGACGGCGCTGGGCTTCGCCTTCGCCGAGATCGCCGGCGAGCCCTATTGGGACGAGACCGCCTGCTACGCCTTCACCGCGGCCGAGGTGGATGTGCTGGAAGACGCGACCGAGGCGCTGGAGGCGATGGCCCGCGCGGCGGTGGAGCAGGCCGTGGCGGGCGACCGCAACGCGCTGCTCGGCATCCCGGACGGCGCCTGGGTGCTGGCGAAGGAAAGCTGGCGGCGGGGCGAGCCTTCGCTCTATGGCCGGATGGACCTGCGCTGGGACGGCAGCGGGCCGCCCAAGCTGCTGGAATACAACGCCGACACGCCGACCGCGCTGTTCGAGGCGGCGGTGGTGCAGTGGGAATGGCTGGAATGCCGCGCCGAAGCGGGCGGCTCGCCGGAGGACCAGTTCAATGCCATCCATGAGGCGCTGATCGAGGCCTGGCCGCGCCTCGGCCTGCCGCCGCGCCTGCATTTCGCCTGCGCGCGCGGATCGGCCGAGGATCGCGGCACGGTGGACTACCTGCGCGACACCGCGATGCAGGCGGGGCTGGAGACCGGCTTCCTGCACATGGACGAGATCGGCTGGGACGGGCGGCGCTTCATCGACCTCGACGGCCGGCCGATCGACGCGGCCTTCAAGCTCTATCCCTGGGACTGGCTGCTGGCGGAGGAGTTCGGGGCCCATATCGCCGCGGCGCCGACGCGCTGGCTTGAACCCGCCTGGCGGCTGATCCCGGCCAGCAAGGGGTTCCTCTGCCTGCTGTGGGAGATGTTCCCGGACCACCCGAACCTGCTGCCGGCCTTCCCGGAGCCGGGGCGGACGGGCGGGCCGGAGATCGGCAAGCCGCTCTGGGGCCGCGAAGGTGCCAACATCGCCGCGCCGGGGATCGAGACGCCCGGCCCCTACGCCGGCCAGCCCCGCATCTGGCAGGCCTATGCCGAGTTGCCCTGCTTCGACGGGCGCTACCCGGTGCTGGGAAGCTGGGTGGTGGGCGGTCGCGCGCGGGGGCTCGGCATCCGCGAGGACAGGACGCCGATCACCCGCGACACCAGCCGCTTCGTCCCGCACTTCTTCACGCCCGCCATGCCCGCCCCGGCAGGAGATCCCACGCCATGACCAGCCTCGTCACCCTGCCCGGCTTCCTGGCCTATTTCGCCACCGGCCTGCTGCTGCTGGTCGCGGCGATGGCGGCCTATGTGCGGATCACGCCGCTGGACGAACTCGGGATGATCCGCGCCGGCAACCCGGCGGCGGCGATCACGCTGGGGGGCGCGCTGCTGGGCTTCGCAATGCCCATCGCCTCGGCCTTCGCGCATTCGGTGAACCTGGTGGACGCGCTGGTGTGGAGCCTGGTGGCGCTGGCGGTGCAGGTGGGGGTGTTCTTCGCCGTCTCCCGCCTGCTGGGCGCGGAATGGCGCGGCGCGCTGGACCGCGGGGAGACGGCGGGGGCGACGCTGAAGGCGGCCGTCGCGGTGGCCGTCGGCCTGCTGAACGCGGCCTGCCTGACGACCTGACCGGCGCGGCGTGGGGCACGGCGGGTGCGCGCCGCCACCGGGATGGCCCGCGCCGCGCCGCGCCGGGCGCGGCCATGAAGCCGTGGTTCGCCTGCACCGGCACGGCGCTGCTGGCCCGCGACCCGGCCGACATCGCCGGCCGGCTGGCGGCGGCGCAGGCGCATCGCGGTTTTGCGGGCACGGCGGACCAGCAGGCGGCGTGGGAGAGGCAGGTCGCGGCGCTGCGCGACGCGGTGGCCGAGGCCGGCGGCGCGGCCTGGACCCTCGCGCTGGAATACGAGCTGCTGCGGCTGGAGAAGCGCGTGGATGCGGTGCTGGTCACCGACCGCGCGATCCTGGCGCTGGAATTCAAGACCGGCGCGCCGTCGCGGGCCATGCTGGCGGAGGCGGAGGACTACGCGCTCGACCTGCGGGATTTCCATGCCGGCAGCCGGGCGCATCCGATCGTGCCGGTGCTGGTGGCCGGCGACGCGCCCTTCGCCCCGCCGGCGCAGCCGCCGCTGATCTGGGACGGCGTGGTGCCGCCCATCACCTGCGGCCATGCCAGCCTCGGCGCGGCGATCGGCTGGGTGCACTCCGCTGCACCGGAACCGCGGGTGCCGCTGGATGGCCGCGCCTGGCTGGCCGCGCCCTATCGCCCGGTGCCGACCATCATCGAGGCGGCGACGATGCTCTACGCCCGCAACGGCGTCGCCGAGATCGCCGCCGCGCGCGCCGACGCCGCGAACCTGACCCGCACCGCGGCGGCGATCCGCCGCCAGCTGCGCGCGGCGCAGGCGGCGGGCGACAAGCGGCTGGTCGTGGTCACCGGCATTCCCGGCGCCGGCAAGACGCTCTGCGGGCTGAACGCGGTCTTCGCGCCGGAGGCCGGGCCGCACAGCGCCTTCCTCACCGGCAACGTCCCGCTGGTGGAGGTGCTGCGCGCGGCGCTCGCCGCGGATGCCGTCGCACGCGGCGATGCCGGCCGGCCGGAGGCGCTGCGGCGCGCCAGGCAGCGGCTGCAGAACGTCCACCGCTTCCTGGAGGACAACGCGACCGACCCAGCCCGCGCCGCGCCGCCCGACCGGCTGATCGTCTTCGACGAAGCGCAGCGCGCCTGGGACGCGGCCAAGGCCAGGCTCGGCACGCGCAACAAGCCGTCGCGCCTGACGATGAGCGAGCCCGCCCACACGCTGGAGATCATGGGCCGCCATGACGGCTGGGCGGTGGTGGTCGCCCTGATCGGCAACGGGCAGGAGATCAACACCGGCGAGGCTGGCCTGCGCGAATGGGGCGATTGCGTCGCGGCCTCGGGCGGGGCCTGGCGGGCCGTGGCGGCGCCGCGCGCCGTCGGGGCCGATCCGGTCCAGGGCATCGCGCCGGGCTGGGCGCCGTGGCTCGACCGCGACGACGACCTCGACCTCGCCGTGCCGATCCGCAGCGTGCGCGATGCCGCCGGCGCCGCCTGGGTGGAGGCGCTGCTGCGCGGCGCGGTCGCGGAGGCCCGCGCCATCGCCGACGCCGCGCCCGACCTGCCCGTCCTGGTCACGCGTGACCTCGATGCGCTGCGCGCCGCGCTGCGGCGGCTGGCGCGCGGGCAGCGGCGCGCGGGGCTGGTCGCCTCGGCGGGTGCGAAGCGGCTGCGGGCGGAAGGCCTCGGCGTGCAGGCCGGGGACGTGGCGGACTGGTTCCTGCGGCGCTGGCCGGACATCCGCGCCTCCGACGCGCTGGAGACGTTTGCCACCGAATACGATTGCCAGGGGCTGGAACTCGACGTGGTCGGCCTCGCCTGGGGCGGCGACCTGCGCTGGCAGGAGGGCTGGGCGCCGCGCCGCTTCGCCGGCGACCGCTGGCAGGTGGTGCGCAACGCCGAGGAACAACGGCACATCCTCAACACCTACCGCGTGCTGCTGACCCGCGCGCGCTACGAGACGGTGGTCTGGGTGCCCCGCGGCAGCGCCCCCGGCGCCCCCTGGCACGACGCGACGCGCGACGCCGCCACGATGGACGCCATCGCCGACCTGCTGCTGGCCGCCGGCGCCCGCCCGCTGCACGACCTGCCCGAGCCCGCGACGCCCCGCGACCCGCCCGCCCCGGCCCTGCTATAGCGGCGCCCCATGCGCCACCCGATCCTGCCGACCCTGCTGCTCTGCCTGGCCCTGCTCGCCGCCGCGCCCGCCGCGGCGCAGCCGGTCGAGGCCAAGCTCGCCACCTGGAACATCGCCTGGCTCACCCTGAAGCCCGCCGGCCACCCCGACCTGCCGCAGAACCTGCGCACCCGCGCGCCGGAGGATTGGCGGCTGCTGCGCGCCTATGCCGATCGCCTGGCCGCCGACATCGTCGCCCTGCAGGAGATCGATGGAGAGGACGCGGCCGCCCGGCTCTTCGACCCCGCCGCCTGGACCCTCCACCTGACGGACGAACGCGACATCCAGCGCCCCGGCTTCGCCATCCGCCGCGGGCTGCGCGTCACCCGCAACCCGGACCTCGCTTCGCTCGACCTGCGGGCCGGCGCGCGGCGCAGCCTGCGGCGCGGCGCGGATGTCACGGTGGAATGGCCGAACGGGGCCCGGCTGCGGCTGCTCTCCGTGCATCTGAACGCCGGCTGCCGGGACGAGCCGCTGACCGGCGGCGAGCAGGATTGCGACTCGCTGACCCGCCAGGCGGAGATCCTGGCGCGCTGGGCGGAGGCCCGGCAGCGCGAGGGCATCGCCTTCGCCATCCTCGGCGACTTCAACCGCCGCATGGACGAGCGCGACGGCTTCCTGCGGATGCTGGAGGCGGCGGCGCCGCTGGCGCGGCCGACCGCCGGCCTGTCCTCGCCTTGCTGGGCCGATGCGCGGGGCGGCCGGCCCTTCGTCGATCACCTGCTGCTGGGCGGCCCGGCGCGGGAGTGGCTGGTGCCGGGCAGCCTGTCCGTCCTGGTCTATGCCGAGCGCGGGCGCGGCGACCGGGAAAGGCTGTCGGACCATTGCCCGGTCAGCCTGCGGCTGCGGCCCTCCTGACGCGGCGCGGCGCCCCGCGTCACTCCAGCCCGGCGGTGCGGATCGGGCCGCGCGGCTGCGGCGCCGGCAGCGCGACCGGCGCCTTGGCGCCGGCCGCCGGGCGCGGCGCGAGCGCGGAGGCGGTGGCGCGCGGCGCCGGGGCGGTGGCGGCGCGCGGCGCCGGGGCGGTGGCGGCGCGCGGCGCCGGCGCGGCG
>JAIYDD010000132.1 GCA_027487675.1 Acetobacteraceae bacterium
GGTGCCGTCCCACTTCTGGCTGCCGGATTGCTGCTGGCCGGGTGCAACGCACCGAATGTCTCCTTGAAGCCGCCGACCTGGCAGCACAGCGCCACGCACATCGCCGATGGCGACCGCGCCGCGACCCGCATCGCAGAGAGCCTGACGCAATCCGGCCTGCTGCCCGGGCTTCCGGGCCAGGCGGCGCCGGTGCCGCAGCGCAACTTCTACATCCATGTCGCGAGCGATGGCTCGACCTTCCTGCATGTCCTGAAGCCGGCGCTGGAAGGCGAGATCATGCGCCGCGGCGGCAGCATCAGCCGCAGCGCGGCGCAGGCCATGGTGGTGAACCTCGAAGTCGATGTGGTGGCCTGGGGGCCGCGCCTGCCGCGCGGGAACGGAGCAGGCACTTTGGCAGGCGCCGGGTTCGGTCTCGGCGTGGTCCTGGAGGACGCGGCGCCATTGCAGTTGCTGGACGGTGCGCTTGTCGGCGTCGGGCTCGGCCTTGCCGTCGACCTGCTCGACGCGACGGCGCCGCGGCACGGTGCGGAGATCGCCTGGCGTGCGAGCATCTATGAGGGCGATCGCCTCGCCTTCCATGCGCGTGAGCCCATGTACATCCATGAAGCCGATATTCCGCTCTTCCTCGGCCGCGGGCGTCTCGCGCCGATCGCTTCCGCCACCCAGGCCCCGCTTCCGGTGAGACAGATCCGCTATGTCCCGTGACGTTGCCGCGCCGCGCCGACGCGCCGCCATGCGCGCTGCCCTTCTCGGCCTCCTCTGCGTCGCCGTCGCGGCATGCGAGACCCGTGAGGCCTCCAGCTCCGTGACCCTCGGCGCCACGCCGCCCAGTGGGCGGGAACTCGGCCGCGTCACCTATGCCGCCGTCGACCGGCTGCTGGCCGCTGCGCCGTCGGTCGGGCGCGACACGCCACTGGCCGTCGCCACGCTGACCGACGTGCAGGTGATCGACAGCTCCGCCCCCTTCGGCCATCTGGTGTCTGACCTGGTGCGCACGCGGCTGGCACAGCAGGGCATGAACGTGTCGGAGCTGCGGCTGCGCACGGCGATCCGCATGCACCCGCAGCAGGGAGAGCTGATGCTCGCGCGCGCCCCGCGCGACATCGTGCCGCCCCCGGCGGTCTCCGCCGTCGTCACCGGCACCTATGCGCCGGCGGGCGAGCTGGTCTTCGTCAGCCTGCGCCTGGTGGGCGCGACGGATGGACGCATCCTGTCGGCCGTCGATTTCGCGGTGCCGCGCTACCCGGATGCGCAGGCCCTGCTGCGCGCGCCCACGCCGCAGCGCGCCGCCGCGCGCTGACCCACGCGCCGCAGCGCGATAGACCGAGGCGCGGGGCGGGTCAGCCGCCCCGCTTCATCGCCACCACGCCGTGCTGTTCGCGCACGGCGTGGAACTTCAGTTCGGGGTAGTCTTCCTCCGCCCGCTTGCGCCGCCAGTCGGAGGAAAACAGCGCCACGCGCTCCCCGTCATGATCCTCCGCGGTGTCGGACCGGTTGCCGCTCGCCCAGCGCTCGACCTGCGCCTGCTCGCCGCTGATCCAGCGCAGCGCGGACCAGCGCGTGGCGTCGAAGCCGGCGGGTACGCCGTATTCCACCTTCAGCCGCGATTGCAGCACGTCGAGCTGCAGCTGCCCGACCACGCCAACGACTGGCGGCGAACCGTCCAGCGGCCGGAAGATCTGCACCACGCCTTCCTCGGCCAGCTGGTCCAGCGCGGTGCGCAGCTTCTTGGCCAGCATCGGGTCTTCCAGCCGCACATGCCGCAGGATCTCGGGCGCGAAGGACGGCACGCCCCGGAAGTTCACCTCCTCGCCTTCCGTCAGCGTGTCGCCGATGCGCAGCGTGCCGTGGTTGGCGATGCCGACCACGTCGCCGGGCCAGGCTTCCTCGGCCACCTGGCGTTCCTTGGCGAAGAAGAACAGCGGCGCATTCACCGGCACCTGCTTGCCGGTGCGCACCTGGCGCAGCCGCATGCCCTTCACCAGCTTGCCGGAACACAGCCGCACGAAGGCGACGCGGTCGCGGTGGTTGGGGTCCATGTTCGCCTGCACCTTGAAGACGAAGCCGGTGAGCCGCGGCTCGGCGGGTTCCACCGCGCGCGGATCGGCGGCGCGCGCGCCGGGCGGCGGCGCGTAGCGCGACAGGCCTTCCAGCAGATGCCCCACCCCGAAGTCGCGCAGCGCCGAGCCGAAGAACACCGGCGTCAGCGTGCCCTGGCGGAAGGCCGCCAGGTTGAAGGCCTTGAGGCCCGCCTCGGCGAGCAGCACCTCCTCCTCCAGCGCCGCGGCCCGCTCGGCGCCGACCAGCCCGGCGATGCGCGGGTCGTCATAGCCGGAGACCGCGATGCCCTCCTCCTCCGTAGCATCCACCGGCATCAGGCGGCGGGCCAGGATGTCGTAGGTGCCCCAGAAGTCGCTGGCGCGGCCGACCGGCCAGGCGACGGGGGCGGCGTCCAGCGCCAGGGTCTTCTCGATCTCGTCGATCAGCTCGAAGGGGTCGCGGCCCTCGCGGTCCATCTTGTTGACGAAGGTGACGATCGGGATGTCCCGCAGCCGGCACACCTCGAACAGCTTGCGGGTCTGGCTCTCGATGCCCTTCGCCGCGTCCAGCACCATCACCGCGGCATCCACCGCCGTCAGGGTCCGGTAGGTGTCCTCGGAAAAGTCCTCGTGGCCCGGCGTGTCGAGCAGGTTGAAGACCACGCCCCCGCGCTCGAAGGTCATCACCGACGTGGCGACCGAGATGCCGCGGTCCTGCTCGATCTTCATCCAGTCCGACCGCGTGCGGCGCGCATTGCCCTTGGCGCGCACCGCGCCGGCGAGCTGGATCGCGCCGCCCTTCAGCAGCAGCTTCTCGGTCAGCGTGGTCTTGCCGGCGTCCGGATGGGCGATGATGGCGAAGGTCCGCCGGCGCGCCGCCTCGCGCATGATCTGCTCGCCGCCGCCGGCGGGGGCGAGGTCCTGGGCCGTGCTGTCGCTCATGGCGGGGATATAGGCCCTTCCGCCCGGCGGGGCATCAGGCGGCGCGCACCGGGCCGGCGCGTTCCAGCAGCCGCAGCAGCCCGTGCACCCCGCGCGTCACCGGCGCGGGCTCGCCCAGCCGCTCGGCCATCTCCACCAGAGCGCCGATGATCGGGCCGGTCTCGAGGCGCCGCCCCGCCTCCAGGTCCTGCAGCATGGAGGTGCGGAAGGCGCCGATCCGCCGCGTCACCTCCATCCTCGCCGCCGGATCACCCAGCGGGTCCAGGCCGATGCGCTGCCCGATCGCGTCCATCTCCCGCATCATCGCGATGGCAAGGTCACGCACCCCGGGCTCGTCCAGCATGTCGGACAGCGTCGCCCGGCAGAGTGCGCTGATCGGGTTCATGTTGGAGTTGCCCCACAGCTTGCGCCAAGCCTCCTGCCGGATCGCGTCCGACGGCTCCGCGGGCAGGCCGCCGGCGCGCAGCATGGCGACCGCCTCGTCGCGCACGCCCTCGCCGCCAGCCGCCAGCGCGCCGATCGGCAGGCGGTCGGCCTTGGCAAGTCGGATGGCACCCGGCGCCTCGATGCTGGATGCGGCGTGCACCACCAGCGCCAGGCTGCGCGCCGCCGGCAGCGCCGCGGCGAGCGCGCCACCGGGATCCACGCTGTCGAGCGCCGTGCCGGCCAGCGGCCCACCGAAACCCTGTAGGAAGAACCAGGGTACGCCGTTCTGGGCCGAGAGCAGGAAGGTCCCCGGCGCCATCGCCGCCCGGACCAGCGGCAGGGCCGCCGGCAGGTCCTGCCCCTTCAGGCCGAGCACCAGCAGGTCGGCGGGCGGCAGGGCGTCGGGGTCGGCCTCGGCGGGCAGGTCGAAGCGGCGCTCGCCCGCGACGCCGCGCAGGCGCAGCCCCTCCGCCCGCAGCGCGGCGAGCGTCGCGCCGCGGGCCAGCAGAGAGACGCGCGCGCCGCCCGCCGCGAAGCCGGCAGCCAGCATCCCGCCGATGGCGCCGACGCCCAGCACCGTCACCCGCATCGCCTTCCCCCCGCGCAGCCGCCCCCGGTCTGCCGCATCGGCGGCCATCGGGCAACGAAGGGCACGGCGCGCGGTCTCGTGATTCGCCCGCCTCGCCCGACGGCGTGACATTCGCGGGACGATGACGGGGTTGCGCGCCACGCGGGCGTTCCCCCCTTCACCTCTCGGCTCCGTGCCGCTATCTGGGGGACTATGCAGACTAAGAAGCTGTTCGACTTCAACGAACGCCGCAACGCCGCCGAAGAGGCCCGCAAGGCCGCCGCCGAGAAGTTCCAGGCGATGAAGAGCCGCCTCGAGGACCCAGAGGTCCAGAAGCGGATGGCGGAGCAGAAGGCGATCGCGGAGGCCCGCGCCCAGCGCGAGGCCGAGAAGCGTGCTGCCAGGCTCGCGGCCAGGCAGGCGGAGGAGGCGGCGCGCCTCGCCGCCAAGCGCGAGGCCGAGCGCAAGGCGCAGGAAGAAGCCGCCCGCCGCCGCGCGGCGGAGATCGAGGCCGCGAACCTCCGCGCCCGCCAGGCCGCCGACCAGCGTAACCGCGCCGCGTCGCTGGCCGCCGCCCACAAGGTGATGATGGACGCCCGCAAGGCGCGCCAGCGCTGACCTTCTGGCCCGCGTCTCCGCTGGCGACGCTGCCGAGCCGATGCGGCCCGCACCGGGCTTCCGGGGCGGGTGTCGTCATGCGGCGCGCGGCGACTTCAGACTACCGCGGCAGCAGCCCTGCCAGCTGCGGGCAGCAGGCCCGCATCGCCTCGCCGGCGGGGAGGCCAAGTGCCCGGCAAGCCGCGAAGGCGCAGGCGATGTTCGAGGAGAGCAGCGGCACGCCGATCCGCCCGCGCTCTCCTGCGATGGCGTCCAGCGTCGCCATGCCGGTGCCGGACAGCAGCACCACGCAATCGGCCGGCGGGGACAGCCGCGCCAAGCCCTCCGCGACCTCCTCCGGCGTCAGCTCATAGGCGCGGAAGCGGTCGGAGACCTCCAAGCTCTCCACCAGGTCGAGCCCCGCTTCCCGCCAGTACCGCTCCGCCTGACCGGTCAGCCAGCCCGGATAGGGCGAGAACAGCAGCAGCCGCCGGCGGCCAAGCGCCTCCAACGCCCCGGCGATGGCGCGGGAGGCCAGGAGGAAGGGCCGCCCCGCCCTGGCCGACAGGCTTTCCTGCATCGCCTGGTCGTCGGCCGGCGCCAGCCCATAGGACGGGCCGGTCAGCCCCAGCACCAGCATGTCCAGCGCCAGCTCCCCGAAATCGCCGATGGCGCGTGCCGCGGCGTCCAGATAGGCGGCCGTGCGCTGCTCGAGCGTGGTCCCGGGCATCACCGGCAGCCGCGTCGCGTGCAGGGCGACGGCCGGCGGCAGCAGCCAGCGCATCTCGGGCTCCACCGCCGGGTTGGCCGAGGGCGTCAGCAGGCCGAGCCGGTGCGTCGGCTGGTATCGGCGCGTCGGGGGGTGGGTCATGCCGGTCTGCCTGGACCGGGCGCCTGGCGGAGCGCCCGCCCGGGATCGGCCGGCCGCGCACAGGATCCGGCGCGCGGGGCCGCGCGGTCAACCAGTGCCGGTGGCCGCGCGCCGGCGGGTGGGATCGCGCCGGATGCGCACCAGCACCTCCACCCCATCGGGCCGGTCGGCCAGCGTCTGGCGCAGCATCGCCAGCAGCGTCTCGGGTGACACGTCGAGATCCACGGTCTGCCCGGTTTCCTCGTCGACCAGGTGGGCGTGGGGCCGCGGCACGGTGTCGAAGACCGGCTCGGCGCCGGTGCTGGGCAGGCGGGCGAGCAGCCCATGCGCCACCAGCAGGTCGAGCTGCCCGGCAAGGGTCTGCGGCGATACGCCGAGCCCGGCTTCCGCGGCCATGCGCGCCACCTCGGCCAGGCCGAGATGCGTCTCCGGCGCCGCGCGCAGCAGCGGGAGCAGGCGCGCGAGCGCGCCCTGGCCGGGCAGGCCGGCCTGCCGCAGCTCGTCGCGGCACGCGGCCTCGACGGAGCGGGCCATGATGCTGGAAGCCTCCCCCGGTGTGTCGGCTCCGGGGCGCGGGCTGGCCGCGTCCCCCGGGCGGTGGCCGCGCCCGGCGTGGCGCGGCCTGGCGTGAACCGGCAGAGGCAAGGCCGGGGCACGCCAACGGACCAACCGCGCCCCCGTGCCCGGACGGCGTACTGTCCGGGCCGTCTTCCCCGCCGGTGAAGAGGGCTTCCGGGACGAGGCGGCCGTCAGGCCAGGTCGAAGCGGTCCAGCTCCATCACCTTGGTCCAGGCGGCGACGAAGTCGTTGACGAACTTCACCTGCGAATCGGCCTGACCGTAGACCTCGGCGATCGCCCGCAGCTGGGAATTGCTGCCGAACACCAGGTCGACGCGCGTGCCGGTCCACTTCGCCGCCCCCGTCGCGCGGTCGCGGCCGGTGAACTCCTGCGCCGCCTCCGACACCGGGGCCCAGGTGGTCCCCATGTCGAGCAGGTTGACGAAGAAGTCGTTGGTCAGCGTGCCCGGCCGCGCCGTGAAGACGCCGTGCGGCGAGCCGCCCACGTTCCCGCCCAGCACGCGCAGGCCGCCGACCAGCACCGTCATCTCGGGCGCCGTCAGCGTCAGCAGCTGCGCGCGGTCCACCAGCAGCTCCTCGGCGGAAACGCTGTAGGCGGTGCGCAGGTAGTTGCGGAAGCCGTCGGCCGTCGGCTCCAGCACCGCGAAGCTCGCGGCGTCCGTCTGCTCGGCCGTCGCGTCGGTGCGGCCCGGGCGGAAGGGCACGGCGACGAAGATGCCGGCCTTGGCGGCCGCCGCCTCCACCGCCGCGCAGCCGCCGAGCACGATCAGGTCGGCCAGCGAGACCTGCTTGCCGCCCGTCGCGCTGGCGTTGAACTCGGCCTGCACGGCTTCCAGCTTCGCCAGCACCGCGGCGAGCTGCGCCGGCTGGTTCACGTCCCAGTCCTTCTGCGGCGCCAGGCGGATGCGCGCGCCATTTGCGCCGCCCCGCTTGTCCGACCCGCGGAAGGTCGAGGCCGAGGCCCAGGCGGTGGAGACCAGCTGCGCGATCGACAGGCCGGTGGCCGCGATCTTGGCCTTCAGCGCCTGGATGTCGCCAGCGTCGATCAGGGCGTGGGTGACCGGCGGGACGGGGTCCTGCCAGATCAGGTCCTCGGCCGGGACGTCGTTGCCCAGGTAGCGGATCTTCGGCCCCATGTCGCGATGGGTCAGCTTGAACCAGGCGCGGGCGAAGGCGTCGGCGAACTCCGCCGGGTTCTGGTGGTAGCGGCGGGAGATCTTCTCGTAGGCCGGGTCCATGCGCATCGCCATGTCGGCCGTCGTCATGATCGGCGCGTGGCGCTTCGAGGGATCATGCGCGTCGGGCACGAGCGTCGCCGCGGCCGGGTCGGTCGGGATCCACTGGTGGGCGCCGGCGGGGCTCTTGGTCAGCTGCCACTCGTAGCCGAACAGCGTGTCGAAGTAGCCGTTGTCCCACTGCGTCGGGTTCGGCGTCCAGGCGCCCTCGATGCCGCTGGTGATGGCGTGCGGGCCGACACCGGTGCCGAAGCTGTTGGCCCAGCCCAGGCCCTGCATCTCGAGCGGCGCGCCTTCCGGCTCGCGCCCCACATGCGCGGCGTCGCCGGCGCCATGACACTTGCCGAAGGTGTGGCCGCCGGCGACGAGGGCCACCGTCTCCTCGTCGTTCATCGCCATGCGCGCGAAGGTCTCGCGGATGTCGCGGGCGGAGGCCAGCGGGTCGGGGTTGCCGTTCGGGCCCTGGGGATTGACGTAGATCAGGCCCATTTGCACCGCCGCGAGCGGGTTCTCAAGCTGCCGGTCGCCCTGGTAGCGCATGTCGCCGAGCCAGGTGTCCTCGGCGCCCCAGTAGATGTCCTCCTCCGGCTCCCAGATGTCGACGCGGCCGCCGCCGAAGCCGAAGGGCTTCAGGCCCATGGATTCGATCGCGCAATTGCCGGTGAGGACGAACAGGTCGGCCCAGGACAGGCGGTTGCCGTACTTCTGCTTGACCGGCCAGAGCAGGCGGCGGGCCTTGTCCAGGTTGCCGTTGTCGGGCCAGGAATTCTCGGGCGCGAAGCGGTGCGCGCCGTTGCCCGCGCCGCCGCGGCCGTCGCCGGTGCGGTAGGTGCCCGCCGCGTGCCAGGCCATGCGGATGAAGAACGGCCCGTAATGGCCGTAGTCGGCCGGCCACCAGGGCTGGGAGACCGTCATAAGCGCCATGATGTCCTGCTTGACCGCCTCGAGGTCGAGCTTCCGGAACTCGGCGGCGTAGTCGAAGTCGGGGCCCATCGGGTTCGACTTGCGGGAATGCTGGTGCAGGATCCGCAGGTTCAGCTGGTTGGGCCACCAGTCGCGGTTGGAGCGCCCGCCGAAGACCGCGTGCTTCGGGGCGCCGTGCATCACCGGGCACTTGCCGGCGGCGGGGGCAACGTTTCCGTCCATGGTTCTCTCCGCGTGTGACGTAGTGGACTTGCAGGCGCTGGGGCGGCAGACCGGCCCAAACGTCCGGGCAAAACGACCAGACCGGCCCTGAACGTCGTCGATAATCCGGGCGAGCCGCCCGGGAGGTGCCGTCAGCCTGGCACGCCGTTGCACGCGCACGCCGCCGGACGTTGCACGCGCACGCCGCGCGACGCAGCGGCCCTGTCGTCCCGGCCGGATGGGCTGCCGTCCTGCCCGCCGCAGCTTGACTGGCGCCAACGCTAGCGGCATTCGGCACATAGACGAAAGAGCCTGGCTTCAACCGGCGCGATAGATGTGATCTATCGTGGCAGCACGACTGACCCGATGAGTCCGTCTCGGTGACCGCATCCCGATGAACCTGCGCGACCTCCGCTACCTGCTCGCCGTCGCCGAGCACGGGCATTTCGGCCGCGCCGCCGAGGCCTGCGGCATCAGCCAGCCCACCCTGTCGGTCCAGGTCCGCAAGCTGGAGGACCTGCTGGGCCTGCCGCTGTTCGAGCGCACGACCAGGGGCGTGGTGCCGACCGCCGCATGCGAGCGGCTGCTCGGCCATGTCCGCGCCGCGGTGACGGAGGCCGACGCGATCCTGTCCGTGGCGCGCGGGCTGCGCGACCCGCTGGCCGGGCGGTTCCGGCTGGGCATCATCCCTACGCTCGCGCCCTATCTGCTGCCGCTGGTCTTCGCACCCTTGCGGGCGGCTCTGCCGGCGCTGGAGATCGAACCGTGGGAGGACCAGACATCCGCGCTGCTCGACCGGCTGCGCGCGCATGAGCTGGATGCGGCGCTGCTGGCGACAGAGACGGACGGGCCCGACCTGGCCAGCCGCGCGCTGTTCACCGAGCCCTTCCTGGCAGCCCTTCCGCCCGAGCACCCGCTGGCGGCGCGCGAGGTGGTGGCGGAGGCGGAGCTGTCGCGCGACATACTGCTGCTGGCGGATGGCCATTGCCTGCGCGACCAGGCGCTGGCCGCCTGCGGGCTGGGCGGCGCGCTCGGCGGCACGCTGCGCGCGGCGAGCCTGTCCACCCTGCTGAACATGGTTGCCGCCGGCTACGGCACCACGCTGGTCCCCGGGCTGGCCGCCGGCGCCGCGCAGGATGCCGGCATCGTGCTGCGGCCGCTGGCGGCCCGCGCCGGCCGCACCGTCCGGCTGGCCTGGCGCGGCAGCTTCCCCCGCCGGCCCGCCCTCGACGCGGTGGCGGAGGTGATCGCCACCCGCCTGCGCGGCTTCGCCGAAGGCGCGGCGGCGGGCGTCGTCTGACGCTGCCTCACGCCAGGAAGGCGATCCACCGCCCCGCCAGGATCGCGCCGAGCCAACAGGCCAGCGACAGCGCCGCGGCCAGCCGCAGGCCCGCGCCGATGCGCGCGCCAGCCAGGGCGCGCGGCCAGCCGGGCCCGAGGCGCAGCGCCAGCACGTTGAGCAGCCCCGCGGCCACGCACCCCAGCTTCGCCACGAAAGCCGGGTTGGACAGGTACTCGGCCGGCCGCACGCTGAACAGCAACGCCCCGCTCGTCAGGGCGAGGCCGAGCCCCACCGCCGCGACGCGCACCAGCGGCGGGCCGAGCACGCCGAGCGACGCGCCGCGAAAGGCGCCGAGCAGCCGGAGGTCCAGCGTCGCGATCGCCCCGGCGAGCAGCCCGATCCCCAGGATGTGCGCGGCACTGACCAGCGGGTAGAGCACGGCCGAGCGCCGCAGCGCGGCCGCCAGGGCGGATGCCTCGAGCGCCTCCAGCGCCCCCATGCGCCTCAGCCGCCGCGGATGCGGTCCGGATAGATGTCGAAGCGCCGGTCGCCGACGGTGATCCGCACCGCCTTGAGCCGACGCTCCCCGTTCTCGAGCGAACGGTGGCCGAGCGCGACGACGCGATCGCCGGGGTTCGCCACCCCCTCGACGAAGCCGGCCCGGCGGGTCAGGGCCGGGTTGCCCAGTTCCACCGTCCAGACGCCGTCGCGCGCGGTCTCCACCTGCAGGGTCGGGTGCGGCGGGGCGATGGTGACGCGGCGGATCGTGCCGGCCAGCTCCACCTGGTCCCCCTCGGCCCAGCTCCAGCCGTGATGGGCCACTGCCGGCCCGCCTGCCACTGCCAGCGCCGTCCCGCCCAGGAACGCCCTTCGATGCATCGTCGCCGCCTCCGCCCTGACGCTGGTCGCGGCGGATGTGGTGCCTCGGGCGACGAATTCACCTGCCGCTCGGCCGGCGGCTACATCAGCCCGCGCGCCGTCAGCAGGCCGTAGGCGGCCAGGGTCACGGAATCGTCGACGGTGCCGTCGCGCAGCATGGCCAGGAACGCCGCGCGCGGGACGCGGCGGGCGACCATGTCCTGCTCCTCGGCCTCGCGCGCCGTCGGGCCCTGGGTGAGGCCGGTCGCCAGGAAGACGTCGCAGCGCTGGTCGAGCATGCCGGGCACATGCTGGATGCGGCCGGCATGCAGCAGCGTCGCGGCTTCCAGGCCCGTCTCCTCGCGCAATTCGGCGCGGGCCGCCAGCGCGGGGTCGGCGCCGGGCTCGCCCCAGGCCCCTTGCGGGAATTCCCAGCTGCGGCGGCCGATCGGGTAGCGGTATTGCTGCACCAGGTGCACCGCGCCGTCGGGCTCCACCGCGGCGACCACCACGAAGTCCGCGCGCTCGATCACGCCGAATATGCTGGTGGAGCCGTCGCGGCGGCGGATGCTGTCCTCCCGCACCCGGATCCAGCGATTCTCGTAGACGATGCGGCTGCCGAGGCGCTCGATGTCCGGGCGGCTGTCCGCCGGGCGATCCGGATCGGCGGTCACAGGCCGTTCGCCTCCCGCAGGGCCCGGGACGCGGCATGGTCACCGCGGGCCTCCAGCGCGGCGGCCACCGCGACCCGGTCGGCGGCCGGCCGGTTCTGGCTCTGCTTGCGCTTGGCGGTCCATGCGCGGACCTCGATCTCGATGCCGACCAGGCCTTGGAACATGCGGTCCATGTAGTCGGCCGGCTGGGCGTCCATCTCGAAGCCGGGGGTCGGTTCGTAGCGGGCGGCCAGCGCGCGCATCTGGAGCGCC
The DNA here is from genome assembly GCA_027487675.1 of Acetobacteraceae bacterium. Taxonomy (GTDB): domain Bacteria; phylum Pseudomonadota; class Alphaproteobacteria; order Acetobacterales; family Acetobacteraceae; genus Falsiroseomonas. The sequence goes on from JAIYDD010000132.1 coordinate 11,449, forward strand.
ATCGCGTCGCGGTCCTCGACCAGGCGCGCATGGCCGATCGCGTGCACGGCGTCGTAGTTCCAGGTCGGCACCGCCGGATGCGCGCCGTACCAGGCGGAGGAGACGTAGGCGTGCGGCCCGCGGAAGATCGCCAGCACCTCCGCCCCCGCGCCTTCGAAGGCGCGCCATTGCGGGTTGGCGCGCGCCACGTGGCAGAGCAGCCGCGCCGGACCGCCATCCGCCGGCCGCAGCAGGTGGAAGGGAAGGTGGGTCGCGGTCAGCGGGTCGGCGGTGACCAGCAGGCCGAAATCATTGGCCTCGACGAAGCCGTGGATCCAGTCGGGGTCGCTGACCTGGAAGACGGGCGGGGTGTACATGGCGGGCATCCTGGACGGGTCGGGCCGGCAGCGCGGGGGAGCGTGATGCCGGAGGGGCGGCGCATCAGGGGCGCGATGCTCGTCGTCGGGATGCCATGCCCACAGGCTGCCCGGCCGCGGCGGGCCGTTGCAACCGCGTCGCGCGCAGGGCAGGCCTGCGCGTCCCGGGCGCGGATCATCCCGCCGCGCGCGACCGCGCCCGCACCAGCAGGAACAGCCCCGTCAGCGTCAGCAGCCCGCCCAGGACGTCGCTCAGGTAGAGACGCTCATCCAGCAGCGCCCAGCCGAACACCGCGGCCACCGGCGGCGCCAGCAATTGCAGGGCGGAGGCGGTGGAGGCAGGCACCTGCCGCAACATCGTGAAGTTCAGCGCGTAGGCGCCGATGCCCACCACCAGCATCGACCACAGCAGCGCCGCGAGCGTCGGCGCGGTGATCGCGGTGGGCGGCGGCCCTTCCACCACCACCGCCAGCAGCAGGCAGAGCAGCCCCGCCACCGTCGTCTGCCCGAAGCTTGCCACCCAGAGATCGATCCGGCCCTTGGCGGGCGCGTAGGCGAGCAGCCCCAGCGCCTGCGCCGTCGCCGCACCGATGGCAAACAGGAAGCCCAGCGCCTCGGCCGCCGCCAGCCCGTCCCAGGCGCGCAGCAGGCCGAGCAGGGCGACGCCCGACCAGCCCAGCGCGAGACCCAGCCAGGCGAGCCTCGGCAGCGGCCGGCGCAGCAGCAGGCTTTCCCCGGCGGCGACGATCATCGGCGTCGCGGCGCAGATCAGCGCGACCAGGCCGCTGGGGATGCGGACCATGGCGAGCCAGGCGAAGGCGAGATAGCCGCCCAGCCCGAACAGGCCGAGCAGGCCGATCCGCACCAGGTCGGCGCCCCGCGGCAGCCGCGCCCCCGTCGCCAGCACGACCGCCAGCAGCAGCGGCGCGGTGGCGGCGAAGCGGATGGCCAGCGCCCAGAGCGGCGGCCATTCGAGCACCACCACCCCGGCCACGGTGAAGGCCGAGGACCAGATCAGGACGAACAGCCCGGCGACGAGCAGCGCGGCGCCGCTCATCGCGCCCGGGCCCATGGGTGGCGTATCGCCAGCCAGGCGGGACGCGCCGGCGCTGGATGCGGCAGCGCGCGCCGGCCGATGTCACGGCCCGCCGGACGATCGTTGCCGGGGATCGGGACCCGCTCATGCCGTCCGCCGTCCCGGGCGCGCACCGGCCTTGTCGGGTCCGGATGCACGGCCTGTCAGCCGCGCCGCGCCATTGCGGCCTCGAGCGTGTTCTCGAGCAGGCAGGCGATGGTCATCGGCCCGACGCCGCCGGGCACCGGGGTGATCGCCTCGGCATGCGCCGATGCCTCCTCGAACGCGACGTCACCGACCAGACGCCCATCGGCCAGCCGGTTGATGCCGACATCGATCACCGTGGCGCCGTCGGCGATCCAGTCGCCGCGCACCATCTCCGGCCGGCCGACGGCGGCGACCAGGATCTCGGCCCGCCGGCATTCGGCGGCCAGGTCCCGCGTGCGCGAATGCGCGACCGTCACGGTGCAGTCGGCCGCCAGCAGCAGCTGTGCCATCGGCCGGCCGACGATCTGGCTGCGCCCGAGCACAACCGCCCGCGCCCCCGCCAGCACGGCGCCGGAGGCGCGCAGCAGGTGCATCACGCCCTTCGGGGTGCAGGGCACCAGGCGCGGCTGCCCGGCGGCCAGCAGCCCGGCATTCAGCGGGTGGAAGCCGTCCACGTCCTTCTCCGGCGCGACGGCGGCGATCACGCGGTCGGCCGCGATATGCGCGGGCAGCGGCAGCTGCACCAGGATGCCGTCCACCGCCGGGTCGCCGTTCAGCCGCCCGACCACCGCGAGCAGTTCGGCCTCGGTCGTCGCCTGGGGGAGATGCAGCGTGGCGCTGTCGAAGCCCACCTCCTGCGCCGCCTTGTCCTTGTTGCGGACATAGACGCCGGAGGCCGGGTCCTCGCCGACCCGCACCACGCGCAGGCCCGGGCGGAAGGGCAGCGTGGAGACGCGGGCGGCGATCCCGCGGCGAAGCTCGGCGGCGACGGCCTTGCCGTCGATCAGGCGGGCGGTCATGCGATGCTTCTACTCCAGCTCGGCCAGGGCGGCGATGCGCACCGCCAGCCGGTCAGGGTCGCCCGCGATGCGGAGCGGTTTCTGCCGCCCGCCGGCGCCCGGTGACAGTCGCGCCGAAGGCGCGGGCGCGCCGTGCGCCAAGGCCGCAGCCGGGCAGACCGCGCCGTGGGCGGGGCCAGCCTCCGGCGGCTCGGGCGCCGGGACCCGCAGCGCGGTGCCGTCCGCGGACAGCCCGCCGACCCTGCCCCGCCGCGCCCATGGCCGCACCCGCACCCGCAATCCCAGCCCCCCGGCACGGCGCGCCGGACGCAAGGCGAAGGCGCGCTCAGAAATACAGGCCGCTGGCGATCAGGTAACGCTGCACCGCATCCACCGCGATGCCGGCCGCCGTGATCAGCAGCAGCAGCACCAGCGGCGAGAGATCGACGCCGCCGAGGTTCGGCATGCGGTTGCGGATGGGCCGCAGCGCCGGCTCCGTCACCCGGTAGAGGAAGTCGGCGATGGTCCAGACCACGCGGTTCCGCCCATCCAGCACGTTGAAAGCCATCAGCGTCTGCACGATGGCAGCCAGCAGCACGGCCCACCAGAACAGGTTCAGACCCGCCTGCACGAGGTAGAACACGGCATTGAGCAGCATCGTCGGGTCCCTGGCGGTCCTCGGCGGAAGCTAGTGGCGGGGTGGCGCCCGAACAAGCCGCCGCCGGCTGCCTTGACACCCCCAGGCGGCCGCCCCATAAGCCGCGCCCTGCGGTGGACGGGGCTGTAGCTCAGTTGGGAGAGCGCGTCGTTCGCAATGACGAGGTCAGGGGTTCGATTCCCCTCAGCTCCACCATCGCCTGTTCCTGAAAGCATGTGGATGTGCCGCGGTGGCCATGGCCGCTGCTCGCCTGTTATGCACGTCCCGCCGATCCGGCCGCCGGGGCGTGGGCGTGTCTGCCTGGCGCCGGGCAGGCGGGATCGGCCCCTGGGGCACTCCGGCAAGGCGACCATGCGCCGCCGTGCCCGGTCGTCGTCGCCACGCGGCCTGCCTTCGCTCGCCGCCGCCTCGGGCCGACGCTGGTGAGGACGCCACGGCGGGCCCCGGCCCGGCGCCCGTCACGCCGCCAGGAAGTCGGCGGGATCGGCGTTCGAGCCGCACAGCACCACCGCCACCCGCACCCCCTCGGCCGGCACCCAGGCGCCGCAGGCCAGCGCCGCGAGCGCCGCCGCCCCGCCAGGCTCCGCCACCAGCCGCAGCGCGTCCCAAAGCCGCCGCTGCGCATCGCGGATCGCCGCATCCGGCACCAGCAGGCTGGCCGCGACATGCTGCCGCGCCACCGCGAAGGCGAGCGCTCCGACCTGCCGTGCGCCGAGGCTGTCGGCCGCGATGCCGCCGACGGGCGCGGGCACCGGCCGCCCCTCCCGCAGCGCGAGGTGCAGGGCAGGGCAGCGCTCCGGCTCCACCGCCACCACCGTCGCCCCGCGGCCCGCATAGGACGCGGCGATTCCGCCAATCAGACCGCCGCCGCCGACCGCGACCAGCACCTCGCCGGCCTCCGGCGCGTCCTCCTGCAATTCCAGCCCGACCGTGCCCTGGCCCGCCAGCACCTCGGGCTGGTCGTAGGCGTGCACGATCGTCGCGCCGGTTTCCGCCGCGCGGGCCTCGGACGCGATGCGCGCCTCGTCATAGGCGGCCCCGATACGGTGCAGCACGGCGCCCGCAGCCTCGATCCGCGCCGCCTTGGCCGCCGGCGTCGCCACGGGACAGAACACCTCCGCCCGGTGGCCCAGCACGCGCGCCGCATGCGCCACCGCCGCCCCGTGATTGCCACCCGAGGCGGTGACGACGCCCGCCGCCGGCACCTCGGCCGACAGCATCCGGTTGAACGCCCCCCGCGCCTTGAACGACCCCGTCGCCTGCAGCAATTCGAGCTTCAGGATCACGTCGCAGGGCAGGCCCAGTTGGTCGGCGGCCAGCCGCATCGCCGGCGTGCGACGGACGAAGGGGCGGATGCGGGCGGCTGCGGCCTCGATCTCGGGGCGGGTCGGCGGGTGCATCGCGGCAGGCTGGCAGCCGGGCCGGCGGGGCACAAGGCGCGGCGCGGCCACACCCCACCCTTCACCCCGGCCCCCCTTTCTGCGATGGTCCGCCGCCTTCGGAACGAGACGCGGATGCCCCTGCACGGCTCCTGCACAGCATTGGCAGGCGATGGCGTGCTCCTGCTGGGGCCGCCAGGCGCCGGCAAGTCCGACCTGCTGCTGCGGCTGCTCGGCCGCGGCTGGTCGCTGGTGGCCGATGACCAGGTGGAGCTCACCGCGGAGGACGACGCCCTGCTCGCCAGCCCCCCGGCCGCCCTGCGCGGGATGCTGGAAGTGCGCGGGCTCGGCCTGCTGCGCGACCTGCCGGTCGCCGCCCCGGTCCGCCTGCGCCTCGTGGTGACCCTGCAGGAACAGGTGCCGCCTCGCCTGCCCGACCCGGCGGAGTGGGAAGCCGGGGGCCACCGCCTGCCACGTGTTGCGCTGCGCGGCCTGGAAGCCTCGGCCCCCGACAAGGTCGCGCTGGCGCTGGCCGCCGCCTGCGGCCGCCAGGCGCTGGCCGCCGGGGCCTTCTCGGCATGACCGCGGCACAGCCGGCCGGCGATGCGCGCCAGGTCGTCCTGGTCACCGGCCTGTCCGGGGCCGGCAAGGCCTCCATCCTGCGGGCGCTCGAAGATCTCGGCTTCGAGACGGTGGACAACCCGCCGCTGACCATCCTGGAGGAGCTGGTCGGCGACGGCCATGCGCCGATCGCGATCGGCGTCGATGCCCGGTCCCGCGGCTTCGACGCGGCCGAGGTGCTCGAGGCGCTGCGCCGCCTCCGCCGCCATGCCGGCCTGTCCGTCACACTGCTGTTCGCCACGGCGGAGGAGGCGGTGCTGCTGCGCCGCTTCTCCGAGACCCGGCGCCGCCACCCGCTGGCCCCTGGCGGGTCGCTCGGCAACCGCGTCTCCGACGGCATCGCGCGCGAGGCGCGGATGCTCGCCCCCCTCCGGGAGGAGGCGGAGATGCTGCTCGACACCTCCGACCTGCCGCTGCCCGAGCTGCGCCGGATGATCGAGCACCGCTTCGCCCCGCGTGACGCCGCGGGGCTCGGCATCGGTGTGATGTCCTTCGGGTATCCGAAAGGCCTCCCGCGGGAGGCCGACCTGGTCTTCGACCTGCGCTTCCTGCGCAATCCGCACTACGACCCGGCGCTGCGCCCGATGACCGGCCGGGACGCCCCGGTCGCCGCCTTCGTGGAGGCCGATCCGGACTTCGCCCCCTTCTGGGCGCGCATGACAGGCCTGCTGGACCTGCTCTTGCCGCGCTACGTGGCGGAGGGGAAGAAATACCTCACCGTCGCGATGGGCTGCACCGGCGGCCGCCATCGCTCCGTGCTTGTGGCGGAGCGTCTGGCTGCCCATCTCTCCGCCGCCGGCTGGCGCGTGGACGTGATCCACCGCGAAATCGGCCCCGCCGCGCCCGCCCAGGGCGCCGGCCCGGGTCCATCGCTTGCGGGGCGGGAGGCCCTGTCGCACCCATCATGATCGGTCTCGTGCTCGTCTCCCACGGCCGGCTCGCCGAGGAACTCCGCGCGGCCATGGAGCACGTCGTCGGCCCGCAGGCCGCGGTGGCCACTGTCTGCATCTTCCCCGACGACCGCATGGACGACCGGCGGGAGGACATCCGCGCCAGCATCTCCGACGTGGACCAGGGCGACGGGGTGGTGGTGCTGACCGACATCCTGGGCGGCACGCCGTCCAACCTGGCGATCCAGCTCTGCGACCATCGCAAGGTCGAGGTGATCGCCGGCGTGAACCTGCCGCTGCTGGTCAAGCTGGCCAAGATCCGCGGCAGCGAGCCGCTGGCCGAGGCGGTGGCCCATGCAACCGCCGCCGGCCGCAAGTACATCGCCTGCGCCGCCGACATGCCCGATGGCGGCCGGGCCAATGGCACGGCGCCCGCCCTGCCGAATGGCGGCGCGCCGCCCAAGCCGGATGCGCCCCGGGGAGAAACATCATGAACGAATGGCCGGACGAAGGCGGAGAGGCCAAGGCCGCCACCGCCATGCCGCCCCCGCCGCAACCGGCCCTGGGGGATTGCGGTTGCGACCCTTCGGGAGGGCTCGTCATGCGCCGCGTCGTCCGCATCCCGAACAGCCGTGGCCTGCATGCCCGGGCAGCCGCCAAGCTCGTCGGCGTCGCGGAACGTTTCTCCGCCTGCGTCAACGTCTCCCGCCACGGGCAGACGGTGCCGGCCTGCTCCATCATGGGCCTGATGATGCTGGGCGCCGGCCAGGGCAGCGAGATCACCATCGAGGCCGAAGGCTGGGACGCCAAGGAAGCCCTGGAGGCAGTCGCCGGCCTGGTCGAGGCCGGCTTCCATGAAGACTGAGAAGCCCGACCGCGCGGAGCCGAAGGCCGCGCCCGAAGGCGCGAAGCCGAAGCCCGGCGCCGAGGCCGCGAAGCCGCGCACCCCGCGCCGGGCCAAGGAGATGGTGGTCCGCGGCATCCCCGTCTCCCCCGGCGTCGCGATCGGCCCCGTCTTCGACACCACCGAACCGCCCGCCGAGGCGCCGCGCCGCAGCATCGAGCCCGCCGAGGTGGAGGCCGAGCGCCAGCGCCTGGCCGCTGCCGTCGCCGCCAGCCGCAAGCAGGTCGCCAAGCTCAAGATGCGGCTCTCCGTCCTGCCCGAGGAGGCGCAGGAGGAGCTGGAGCCGCTGCTGGATGCCTATGCGCTGATGCTGGGCGACAGCCGGCTGATCCGCGGGGCGCGCAAGCGCATCGAGGCCGGCTTGCTGGCCGCCGAGACCGCGGTGGCCGACGAGGCGGACGCGATCGCCGAAGTGATCCTCTCGGCCCGCGACGACGACAAGGCGGGCCTGAAGCGCCGCGCGGGCGAGGTGCGGGAGATCGCCCGCCGCCTGACCCGCAACCTGACCCAGAACCCCTTCCGCAGCTTCAAGGACGTGCCCGAGGGCGCGATCCTGGTGGCCGAGGAGCTGACGCCGGCGGACGCCGCGCTGCTCGACCCGGGGCGCATCGCGGGCGTGGCGACCGAGGAGGGGGGCGCGGACGGCCACACCGCCATCATGCTCCGCGCGCTCGGCATCCCGGCCGTGCTCGGTGCGCCGGGACTGACCGAGCAGGCCCGCCGCGGCGATCCCGCGGTGCTGGACGGCGCGGCGGGACAGGTGGTGCTGCATCCCTCCGCCGCCTCGCTCGCCGCGGCGAAGGAGCTGCTGGCCGCCCATGCACGCGAACGCCAGCGGCTGTCCAAGCTGCGCCGCCTGCCTGCCGAGACCACGGATGGCGAGGCGGTGGAGCTGCAGGCCAACCTGGAGATTCCGGCCGAGCTGCCGCTGATCGCCCAGGCCGGCGCCGTCGGCATCGGGCTGCTGCGCTCCGAGTTCCTGTTCATGAACCGCGAGCAGCTGCCGGACGAGGACGACCAGTTCGACGCCTATGCGCCGATCGTCGACGCCATGGCCGGCGACCCGGTGACCATCCGCGTGCTGGACTGGGGCGGCGAGAAGGACATGGAGGCGCTGGCCGAGGGGGTCGAGCCGCACCATGTCGGCGCCAACCCCGCCCTCGGCCTGCGCGGCATCCGCATGCTGCTGAAGCGCCCGGCGCTGCTGGAGACGCAGTTCGCCGCCATCCTGCGGGTGGCCGCGCGCGCGCCCGAAGGCGCGGTGCGGGTGATGCTGCCGATGGTCACCGTGCCGGGCGAGGTGAAGGCGGCGCGCGAGATCTATGACCGCGTGGCCCGCCGCCTGCGCCGCAAGGGCGAGAAGCTGCCGGAGAAGCTGCCCGAGCTGGGCGCGATGATCGAGACGCCCGGCGCCGCGCTGGCCGCCGACGCGATCGCGCTGGAGGCCGATTTCTTCGCCATCGGCACCAATGACCTGGCGATGTACACGCTGGCCGTCGACCGCGGCGACGCCGAGGTCGCGCATCTCTACGACCCGCTGCACCCTGCCGTGCTGCGGCTGGTGCAGTTCAGCACCGAAGCCGCGCTGCGCCTGCGCATGCCGGTGTCGATCTGCGGGGAGATGGCGGGCAACCCGCGGCTGGTGCCGCTGCTGCTCGGCCTCGGCATACGCTGCCTGTCGATGAACGCCAGCGCCATCCCGCGCGTGAAGCAGGCGGTGCGCGCGCTGAACATCGGCGATTGCGCACGCTTCGCGCGGCGCGTGATGGAACAGTCCGACCCGGCGCGGATCCGCGAGCTGGTGGACGGCTTTGCCAGCGGCGTGACCGAGCGGGGCTGAACGCGCCGCGACGCCGGGCGCCGCCTCGGCGCGGCGCGCCGGAACCCGGGCGCCGCCGCGCCGCTTCCGCCAGGACGGGCGGAGGACGCGCGTGCAGGATCGCGGCCGGGAACCGGCGGATGGCGGGACGGAGCCCTTCGGCTTCGCCCCCGTGCCCTGGCTGCCGCCCTTCCGCCTCTCCCCCCGCCTGCTGTTCGACGGCGTGCTGGAGGCGGTGCTGCCGCCCGATGCGCTGCTGCCCTTCGCGCGGCTGCGTGTGCGCCCCGACCCGTTGCGCGTGGCGCCCGAAGCCGCCGAGGCAGCCGCATTCGCCGACCTCCCGGCCGAGGAGCTCCGCGCCAGGCTGGCGGCGGTGCCCGCGGCCGATCGCGGAGCCGCGGCACGGCGCGCGCGCTGGGCGCTCGGCGGCGCGCTGGCGGCGGCGGAGGCGACGGCGGCGCTGCGGGCGCTCGGCGATCCCGGCGCCTGGGTAGCGGCGGCCGCGGCGCGGCGGGGTGTCTTCCTGCGCGCGCTGGATGAAGGGCGGCCGCCGCCGGCGGCGTCGCTGCTGGCGCATGCGCGCGCCGTGCCGCAGGCCTTCCAGCACCTGGGCAAGGCCCTGCCGACGGCGGAGGCGCTGCGCCTGCTGGCTCCCCTCGGGCGCGTCGCGGAGCTCGGCGCCGGCTTCGGACTTTTCGCCCGGGCGCTGGAACGGGCGGGCCTGGTGGTGGTGGCGAGTGACCCCGACCCGGCCGCCGGCACGGCCTTTCCTGTCCGCGCCCTGGATGCGGAAGCCAGCATCGCGCTGCTGCGCTCGTTCGGCGCGGTGCCGCCGCTGCTGCTGCTCTGGCCGCAGCCGGAGGAGGGCGGCTGGTTCGCCGAGGTGTTCGCGCGCGCCTCGCCGGGGCAGGTGATCGCCCTGGCCTCGCCCGAGGTGGAGTTCTGCGCCCTCGGCGGACTGGACGCGGCGCCGCCGCCGACCGAACGGCCGGAGGGCTGGCGCGCTGCCGCGGGCCTGGCGCGCCGCCTGGCGCTGGAGTTCGAGCCGCTGGGCAGCGCGCCGCTGGTGGCGGCAGGCTGGCCCAGCGGGCCGACGCCGCTGCGGCTGTGGCGTCGGCGCTGAACGGGCGCTGCGCGCGCAACACGACGAAACACCTGCCCCGATCCCGCCATGCCAGGGCCCATCGCGTGCCGCGAGCGGGGGCGAGGATGCCCCGGTCCTTGAGGGAAATCCGCGATGCGCCCCATCCGCCCTGAGAGCGTCCGCCCAGAGAGCGTCCGCCCGGAGAGCCGCGAGGCCGAGGCCGAAGGCCGGGCAATGGCCCCGGACGCCGCCCGCCACCGCCAGGGCGGCCGGCTGAGGACGGTGCAGCGCGCAGCGGTCGGCGGGCTCTTCGCGCTGTGGCTTGCGCCGCTGGGCGCGCAGGCGGAGAGCCAGTCCTCCAACTCCTCCTCCAACTGTTCCGACGGCCGCTGCACGCGGGTCGAGACCCTGCGCGTGGAGGACGAGGCAGGCGTGCGCGCCTGGGTGCGCCGGGAGACCTCGCAGGAGCCGCAGGCCCGCAGCTGGCGGCCCGAATGGCGCCCCGGCCCGGTCTTCCCGTGGCCGATGACCCCGCCGCCGCGCCGCGGCCGCGACGACGACGACGACTGACCGCGCGCCGGGCGGTGCGGCTGCTACAACTGTTCCTCGACGGGCAGAACATGCGCCAGCCACGCCACCGCGCGGCGGCGCCAGGACGCATCCGGTTCGCGCCGCAGCAGGCGCGGCGCGCCCCGGACCTCGTCATGCCATGAGAGCCGGCCGTCGTGCAGTTCCACCCGCCAGCTGCAGGACGGATCGGCCAGACGCTCCTGTTCCGCCGCGACTTCCTTCGCCAGGCCGGGATGCTGGACGAAGGCGCCCATCTCCGTGTTCAGCATCGCCGAGCGCGGATCGAGGTTGAAGGAGCCGACGAAGGCGCGCAGCCCGTCGACCGTGAAGGCCTTGGTGTGCAGCGCGGCACCGCGCGATCCGAAGAGGCTGACGCCATCCTCGAAGGGACCCGGCTTCAGCTCATGGATCGCGACGCCGGCGGCCAGCAGCGGGCGGCGGTAGCGGGCATAGCCCCCATGCACCGCGACGACGTCGGTCGCCGCCAGCGAATTCGTCACCACCGTCACCGCCACGCCGCGCGCGCGCAGGTCGAGCAGCAGCGCAAGGCCCGCGCGGCCGGGGACGAAATAGGGCGAGATCAGCCGCACCTCGCGCTTCGCCACGCGCAGCGCGTCCGCGATCTCGGGCGCGATGCCGCCCGCGGCACGTGCGGCGCGGCGCGCGGAGAGGCCGCGCTTCGCCTTTTCCGGCGGATCGGCGATGACGCGCACCGCGCCCTCGCCCACCAGCGAAAGGCCGCGCCGCAGCGGCGCGATGGGGGACGCGGAAAGCAGCCGCAGCAGGCGCTGCGCCTCCGGCAGGGCGGTGGCGGCCGCCATTTCGCGCCGCAGCCTTGCGAGCCCGTCGGGCCGATGCGCGGCGGCGCTGATCGCGGCGGCGGGGCGCGCGAGGGGACTCCGCCAGTAGCGTTCGAACACCGCCGAGGCCTGTTCCGCCGCCTTGCCGGCGATGGCGAGGTCGAGGTCGCGGAAGGTGATCGCCAGCTCGCCTTCCAGCCCGAAATACTCGTTGGCGATGTTGCGCCCGCCGACGACGGCCAGCCGGCCATCGGCGATCCAGTTCTTGTTGTGCATGCGACGGTTCAGGTGCCAGCCGCCGAAGAGCAGTTCCAGCAGCACGCCGAGCCGGCCGAACATCCGCCAGCGCGTGCCGTTGAACAGCTTTACCTCGATCGCGGGATGGGAATCGAGCGCGGCCAGCACGCGCTCGCGGCCCAGCGCATAGACGTCGTCGAGCAGCATGCGCACCCGCACGCCGCGATCGGCGGCCTGCAGCACTTCCTGCGCCAGCAGCTGGCCGGTCACGTCGCCGCGCCAAACATAGTATTGCAGGTCCAGGCTGCGCCCGGCGGCGCGGGCGGTGGCGGCGCGCAGCGCGAAGGCGGCGCCGGCGTCGCAGACCAGCGCCAGGCCGCTCTGCGACCCGCCCGGCCGGGCGCCGAGCCTGGCCAGTGCAGCGGTCACCGCCCGCTCGAGCCTGGTGCCGCCGGCGCGCATCGGCAGGCGGGATGCGGGCGCGGGCGGGGAGAGCTGTTCGGCCATCGATCTCCTGCAACGCGGCAGGCGGCCGCTGGATCGCGTACGGCGCGGAGGGCCGTGGCGGAAGAACCATCCCGACGCCCCGCCGGTTCGACCGCGGCCGTCGTCGCGCCGTCTGGCCAGGCACCCCCGCGGGTTTCGCCATCCGGGTGCGCGCCACCCACGGCAGGCTCGCCGCGGCGCGTCGCCGGTGCCGGTCGCCACGCGCCGCGTCGCCCGGAAGGGGCATGGCAGCGGCCCGCGCGAGACCGGGCCGGGCCCGGCGTCCCGGCCTCGAACGCCTCCGGCTGTCCCGGTCGCGACACCGGGCTGCGTTTTCAGTGGCCTGCCCGTGCCGTCCTGTCGGCGGCAGTGTCGACGAATGTCAGCGGCGCAGCGAGGCGGAGAGCGGGTGCCCGCCGTCCGGCCGCAGCCGGCGCCGCCGCCGCAGCGTGGCGAGCGCCGCGAGGCCAACGCCGAAGAGGGCGAGCGTCGCGGGCTCCGGCACCGGTATCGGCTGTGGCGGTGGCGGGGGCGAGAAGGTGCCGGCCTTGCCGGTGATCTCGAACTTGATGCCCTCGCCGCTGCTGGGGTTCGTGCCGCCGGCGGTCAGGGTGACGCGCGCGCCGATGGTCCAGTCGAAGCTGGCGAGATTGCCGCCCGTCGGCAGCGCCAGCCACTGGTCGTAGGTGGTGGTGCCGGCGGCCGAGGCGCTGCCCGAGGTCTCCAGCACGCCGGAGGTCGAGAGGCCGATGCCGGGGGTGAAGAACAGCCCGGTGAAGTTCACGCTGGAGCCGGCCGTCGTCGCGACGGCGAAGACATGCAGCATGTTGTACGAAAGCCCGGGGGCGACATGGGTCACGCTGCCATTCGCCCCGCCGGACCGGAACGACACATTGCCGCCGACGGTGCCGTTGCGCAGCCCGAACTCGTATCTGCCCGTCGCGGCCGTGTGCGTCAGGCTGAAATCATAGGCCGAGCTGCCCGTGAAGCCGTTGGCGAAGCCGACGATGTCGCGGTTTGGGAAGCCGGCCGGGTTCGGCTGGACGAACAGCATCTGGTCCGCCGATCCGGCGCGGGAAAGGCGGTCGCGCGCGGTGATGACCGACCCGGTCGGCGTCACCTCGGCATCGGGGACGTCCAGGTAGATCGTCGCGGCGCCCGCGGGCGCGGCCGCCCCCGCCAGGAGCATGGCGCCGAGCGCAAGGGCCGGCGCGGCAGCGAGCCAGTTCATCTTCGGGGACCGCATCGGCATACTCCTTGTCGCTTCAGCCCGGGCCGAGCTGGCGGGAGGCGAAAGTAAAGGCGCCTCTTTCTCCTCAAATTTCCTACATTTATAGACGTTTGTCCAGCGAAAACGCGGCGCCTGAGGCGTGACAATCCCGTGAGGCCGAACCTCACGCCGCTTCGCGGCCCTCCGCCAGGCTTGCCGCCGCCTCGGCAAGGTGCAGGCGGGCGGTCATCGGCAGGTGGTCGGAGGCGATGCGCGCGCGCGGCGTGTCATGCACCTCCACCCCGGAAACCAGGCCTTGCGGCCAGCCCATGATGCGGTCCAGCGGCAGCACCGGCAGCCGCGCGGGGAAACTCGGCGGGCCGGCGGCGACGGTGCCGAAGAACTGCTCCAGCGCGCGCAGCGAGGAGCGCGGCCCGGCCTTCCACTCGTTCAGGTCGCCGGCCAGAAGCGTCGGCATGCCCGGGCCTTCGACCACCGCGGCCAGGATGGCCTCCGCCTGGCGGCGCCGGCAGCGCGGCAGCAGGCCGAAATGCGCCGCCACCACCCGCAGCGGGCCGGCCGGCAGATCGAGTTCCGCGATCACCGCGCCGCGGGGCTCCGCCCCCGGCAGCGCCAGGCGGCGCAGCCGGGCGCGCGTGCCAGCACGCACCAGCAGGGCGTTGCCGTGCCAGCCATGGCCGTCCGGCAGGTCGGAGACGGGCAGCGGCACCAGCCCCGTCTCGCGCTCCAGCATGTGGACATCCATCAGCCCGACGCGGCGCCCGAAGCGGCGATCGACTTCCTGCAGCGCGATGAGGTCGGCGCCGAGTTCGCCGATCACATGGACGCAGCGCGCCGGATCGAAGCGGCCGTCGCCGCCGACGCATTTGTGCAGGTTCCAGGAGGCGATGCGCATCTCTCCCGGTGCCGGCGGCGGGCGGGGCCCCGCCTGGCGGCGATGCTCGCCGCGGTATTCGGCGATCAGGGCGCGCATCGCATCGCGCGTCGCGCGGATGCGGCGGGCGACGCGCGCCACGGCCGGCGCGCGCGGCAGGCGCCTGGGGGAGGAAGCAGGCGTCAGGGCGGGGCCCTCAGGGTCGGGTGGCGCGCAGCATGCAAGGCCGGCCGCGGCACGGCGCGCCACAAATGCGCATTCGGACGGCCGGCGCAAGCATCAAGCTGTGTCGGCGGCCACGAAACCCATAAACATATCCTTATGCCTCGCTGGTCCGGCTTGGACTTCTCGGCGGCCCGTGCTACGCGCCGCACGACCCGAGGAACAGGACCCAGCGCCATGGCAGCCGCCGATTTCGTCGTGAAGGATCTCTCGCTCGCCGGCTGGGGCCGGAAGGAGATCTCCATGGCCGAGGACGAGATGCCCGGCCTGATGGCGGTGCGCCAGGAATATGGCAACGCCCAGCCGCTGAAGGGCGCGCGCATCGCCGGCTGCCTGCACATGACCATCCAGACCGCGGTCCTGATCGAGACGCTGAAGTTCCTCGGCGCCGATGTCCGCTGGTCGTCCTGCAACATCTTCTCGACCCAGGACCACGCCGCGGCCGCGATTGCCGAGGGCGGCACGCCGGTCTTCGCGGTGAAGGGCGAGACGCTGCCGGAGTACTGGCAATACGTGAAGCGCACGCTGGAATGGGCCGATGGCGGCACCCCGAACGTGCTGCTCGACGATGGCGGCGACATGACGCTGCTGGTCCATTACGGCCTGCGCGCCGAGCAGGGCGACACCGCGTTCCTGGACAAGGCGACGAACGAGGAGGAGGAGGTCTTCTTCGCCCTCGTCAAGGACTGCCTGAAGACGAAGCCGGGCTGGTTCGCGGAGCTGGCGAAGAACATCAAGGGCGTGTCGGAGGAGACGACGACCGGCGTGCACCGCCTCTACGTGATGGCGAAGGAAGGCCGGCTGCTGTTCCCGGCCATCAACGTCAACGACAGCGTCACCAAGTCGAAGTTCGACAACCTCTATGGCTGCCGTGAATCGCTGGTGGACGCGATCCGGCGCGGCACGGACGTGATGATGGCCGGCAAGGTCGCGATGGTCTGCGGCTTCGGCGATGTCGGCAAGGGCTCCGCCGCGTCGCTGCGTAACGCCGGCTGCCGCGTGATGGTGTCCGAGGTCGACCCGATCTGCGCGCTGCAGGCGGCGATGGAAGGCTACCAGGTGGTGACGATGGAGCAGGCCGCGCCGATGGCCGACATCTTCGTCACCGCCACGGGCAATGTCGATGTCATCACGGTGGACCACATGCGCGCGATGAAGCACCGCGCCATCGTGTGCAACATCGGCCACTTCGACAGCGAAATCCAGGTCTCCGGCCTGCGCAACTTCAAGTGGGACAACGTCAAGCCCCAGGTGGACGAGATCGAGTTCCCGAACGGCAAGCGCATCATCCTGTTGTCCGAGGGGCGCCTGGTGAACCTGGGCAACGCGACCGGCCACCCCAGCTTCGTGATGAGCGCGTCCTTCACCAACCAGACGCTGGCGCAGATCGAGCTGTGGACCAACCCCGGCAAGTACGAGCGGAAGGTCTACACCCTGCCGAAGCACCTGGACGAGAAGGTGGCGGCGCTGCATCTGGCCAAGGTCGGCGCGACGCTGACTCAGATCACCAAGGCACAGGCCGACTACATCGGCGTGCCGGAACAGGGCCCCTTCAAGGCGGAGCAGTACCGCTACTGACGCCGTAGCGGCCGGGGCACGCCCTCGCGGCGGCCCCGGCCCACGCAGGCGCTGCTTGACGCGCGCGACGGGCCGCGTCGTGATCAGCTGGCTCCGGGCCGGGACATCGCCATGTCACGCATCGCAGAAGTCCAGTCGTCCTTCGACCTCGGCACGGCGCAATGGGTGCCGGCCGCGCTGTTCGACGGCACGAACGACATCCCGGGCCTGATGCAGGGGCTCTTGATCGCGGGCTCGCGCATCGTGGTCTCCGGCAGCGTCTCGGAAAGCTTCGCCGGCACGCCGCGTGACCAGGACTACTACGCCTTCGAAACACGCCCGGGTGACGTCGTGCAGGTGGTGCTGACCGGCGACATCAGTTCGCGCCTCGGCCTCTACCTTTACGAGAATGGCGGCTTCGTCACCTCTGCCGTGCAGACGACGTCCGGCAGCGTGCTTTCTCTGCAACGCAGCATCGGCACGCCAACCACCTTCACGGTCGGCACGCAGGACAACTCTGCCCTCTTCTCGGGCGGCTATGCCTACCCGGCGGCCTACAACATCGCCGTGACCATCCTGTCCCCGGGACAGACCCTGTCTGGCGGGGCAGGCGCAGACGCGCTGTCGGGCTGGCTCGGCGGCGACGTGCTGCGCGGCTTCTCGCTCGCCGATCCGCTTGCGGACACCGGCAACGACACGCTGAACGGCCTGGCGGGCCGCGACGTGCTGATGGGCGCCGGCGGCGACGATGTGCTCATCGGCGGCCTCGACGCCGACCGGCTGCTGGGGGACATGGGCAACGACACGCTGTACGGCGACTACGCGCCGGGCAGCCTGGCGCCCGAGGTGGTCGGCTTCGACACGATCCCGACCTACAGCAGCTTTGGCATCTTCACCGGCTACGTGGACGTCTACATCCCGACCGGCTACGACGACACGCTGCTCGGCGGCGACGGCGATGACCTGCTGGTCGGCGGGCTCGGCTTCGACCTTCTGCAGGGCGGCGCCGGCAACGACACGCTCGCCGGCGGCGACGCCCTGCCCTTCGCGCCCGCGACCGTGACGGACTTCGATACCGACCGGCTGTTCGGCGGCGAGGGCGACGACCTGCTGCTGCGCGGCTTCCGGCTCTCCGGCGGCTCGGGCAACGACACGCTGATCGCCAATGCCGGCTTCGCCGATGGCGGCGACGGGACGGACCTGCTCCAGTTCTCAGCCGGCGGGCTGCTGCGCATCGCCCCCGATGGCTCGGGCTCGACCGGCACCGGGGCCGCCGCGCTGGTCTTCTCCGGCATCGAGAACTTCTTCGTCACCGGCGGCTACGCGGCGAACGACTTCCAGATGGGAAGCGGCTCCGACACCGTGATCGGCGGCAGCCGCGGCGACACGGTGACCGGCGGCGCCGGCGACGACAGCCTCAATGGCGGCGCCGCGCCGGTGCCGAGCGCCGATCCGGCGGCCGTGCCGCTCGACCGCCTCTCGGGAGACACCGGCAACGACACGCTCTGGGCGAACAGCGGCGACGCCAGCCTGCTCGGCGGCAGCGGCAACGACCTCCTCACTTCCCATGGCGACCGCGCCGACCTCAGCGGCGGCTCCGGCCACGACAGCCTGCTCGCGACTGGCCGCGAGGTGGCGCTCGATGGGGGGACGGGCAACGATGTGATCACCCTGTGGCTGGACACCGGGGGCGCCCTGCTGCGGGCGACGAACGCGCTCGTCGATGCCGGCAGCGGCAACGACACGATCTTCTCGATCGGCGCCGGCGACTCCGTGCTCGGCGGGCGAGGCGTCGACCACATCGTGCTCGACTTCGCCACCAGCTTGGGCGGCGTGCGGATGCTGAACTTCAACAACGGCTCCGGCACCGCGTGGAGCCTGACCGCCTATGTCGACTGGGCCGAGGTCGAGAGGATCGACGTCTCCGGCGGCGCCTATGGCGATACGCTGGTCGGGGGCGGCAGCACCGACACCATCGACGGCTACGCGGGGCCCGACCTGCTCCTCGGCGGCGGCAGCAGCGACGTCTTCCGCATCCGCCGGCCGGGCGGCGATGGGGTGACCATCGGCGACTTCCGCGGCAACGGCGCCGCCGCCGGCGACCGCATCGAGTTCATCGGCTTCGACGCCGGCAGCACGCTGACCTCGCTCGGCGGCACGGCGTGGCGTGCGGGCACGGCCGCCTCGGGCGTGGACCTGACCATCATCGGCGCGGTGCACCCGACGGACTACGTCTTCCTCTGACGCCGCGGCAAAGGGTGCCGTGTGCGCCGGCCCGCCACCAGTGCTTCGGCCCGTGCGGCGGCATGTTCGGTGGCATATGCGACGGTGCGACACCCGCCCGCCGGGGGCAAAGCGGCGAAAGGCGGCGGCCTGTCCGCGCCCGGCCGTCAGACGGCGACGAACACGTAGTCCGTCGGGTGCAGCCCGCCGCTGATCGAGATCGTTGCCGAGCCGAGGCTGCCCGAGGCCAGCCACGACGTGCCGCCCAGGAAGGTCACCGTGGCACCGGTCCCGAAGCCGTGGAATTCGATGCGGTCGCCTTCCAGCTCCCCGCGGCCGGCGAAGTCCGCGACGACGTCCCCCGCCGCGCCGGCCAGCCCGATGCGGAACAGGTCGTAGTGGCCGCCGCCGCGCATGGTGTCCGCGCCGCCGCCGCCGTCGATGGTGTCGTTGCTGTTGCTGCCGGTGATGGCGTCGGCGGCGGATCCGCCGATCACCTTCAGCCGCTCCACGCTGTCCCAGCTGATCCAGTGGGCGCTGCTCGCGGTCATCATGCCGCTGGCCACCGCGTAGAAGGTGATCGTGACCGGATCGGCGATGCGCGACAGGTCGAGTTCGACATTGTCGAAGTTGGCGCCGCCCTGCAGCACCGCCTGGCCGCCCCACAGCCGGAAGATGTCGGCCCCGGCGCCGCCATCGGCGAAGGCGTTGTCGGCCAGGATCGCGGTGGCGGCATCGACCGCGCCGCCCAGGATGATCAGGTCGCCACCCGCGCCCGCATCGATGGCCGCGCCCGTGCCGGTGGCCTGCACCGTGTCGTTGCCGCTGCCCAGCGTGATCGTCGCGAGGGCGCCTTCCGCGCTGACGCTGTCATTGCCGACACCAGCCGAGACGACAAAGCCGGTGACGGACGCCGTGGCCACCAGCGTGTCGTTGCCCGAGCCGGCATCCAGGAGGTCCGGCAGGCCCACGGCCAGGATGCTGTCGTCGCCCGAGCCACCGGCCACCTGATCCGCCGCATCGGCGGCGATGCTGTCATTGCCGCCGCCGCCGGTCAGCGTATCCGCGCCCCCAAGCCCGACCAGCGAATCGCCGCCCGCCCCGCCGACCAGCTCATCCGCCAGGCTGCTGCCGGTGACCGAGATCGCCTCGATCCCGAGCAGCGTGGCGTAGGCGACGCCGTTCGACACGGCCTGGCCGTTGCCGTCGGCGTCGAGCCGCACGCGCAGCGGCCCGGCGCTGGCGCCGAAGCCGAGCACCAGCCGGTCGGTGCCCTCGCCGCCATCCGCCACCGCGCCGGTGAAATCGCTGGAGAGGAAGCGCGGGTTGAGGCGCAGCAGGTCGTCGCCCGCGCCGCCCAGCAGCCGGTCGCGTTCCGCGCCGCGGATCACGTCATCGCCGTCCCCGCCGGACAGCACGTCGCCGGCGGCGGAGGGGTCGCTGAACTGCTCCGGCTGGAAGACGCCCGCGTCGGGGTTGTAGTCATCGCTGATGGTGTCGGCGCCGGCGCCGCCATCCACCGTGTCGCGCCCGTCGCCGCCGATCAGCAGGTCGTCGCCGTCGCCACCCGACACAACATCCTGGTAGGCGCGGTTGTAGGGTCCGCGGATGCCCGGCCCGTCGCCCCAGATCGTGTCATTGCCCGCGCCGCCCAGCAGCCGGTCGGCATCGGCGCCGCCGAGCAGCAGGTCGGCCCCGCCGCCGCCATCCAGCAGGTCGCGCCCGCCAAGGCCGGTCAGTGTGTCGCCGCCCGTGTCCGCCGTCGCCGCGCCCGGCGCGCCGCCGTTCAGCACGTCGTGGCCCATCCAGCCTTCGACCAGGTCGGCGCCGGCGGTGCCCCGGAGGACCAGCGCCGGCGAGGCGATGGTGACGTTGAGGTCGTAGTTGGTCGCGTGGTCGTTCCCGGTCAAGGACAGCCGCGCCTGCAGGCCGATGAAATAGGTGCCGCTGCCGATGACGTTGTAGGCCAGGAACGGGTCCCGGATGGTGGTGCTGCCGGTGTCGAGGAAGCCGAGATCGTCGTTCGATGCGATCAGCGCGCCGGCGGCGTTGTAGAGGAACATCTGGAGATCGCTGGTGGACCAGGACGCGTCCACGTCGAGCGTGAGCACATCTCCCGCGCGCAGCGTGATCCGCCAGTAGTCCTGGTCGCCGTAGACATTGATCGCGCCGTCCAGGACGACGGTCGGCAGGGAGGGGTAGAAGTCGAAGGGCGGCGAGGTGATCTCGGTGTCGAAGGCCGTCACCGGCACGATCTGCGCCGAGGCAAGGTCGGAGGACGGCGTCTCGGTGATCACGGCCATGGCACCACCCCCCTCAGGCGGTGCGGCAACCTCGCCCGGCCGCCTTCCCGCTGTCCATGCCCGAATGGGAAATGCTACCCTCACCTTGCCGCGCGCGGCCATGCCCCGACATTGGCGAGGCCCGCCGGAGCCCCGCCTTGACCGCCCTTGCCGCCCTCGCCCTGTTCGCCACCGCCCTGCTGCTGGGCGGCATGGCCTTCTTCGCCGCCCTCGTCGCGCCGCTGGTCTTCCGGGTGCTGGATGCGGAGGCAGGCGGGCGGTTCATCCGCGCGCTGTTTCCCGGCTACTACCTGTGGGTGGCCGGCTGCGCGGGCGCCGCCTCGGTGGCGCTGCTCCCGCTGTCCAAGCCCGATGCCGGGCTGATGGCCGCGGTGGCAGGCCTGGCGATCTGGCTGCGCCAGGTGCTGATGCCGCGGATCAACGGCCTGTCGGACCGCGCCAAGGCCGGCGACATGGCGGCCAAGCCTGCCTTCGACCGCGCCCACAAGCTCTCCGTCGCGGCCAACCTGCTGCAGATGATCGCCGCCGGGGTGGTGCTGGCCGGCTTCGTCATCTGACTGAAATGACGCCGCTTTCGCACCGGTCGGGAATGGATTAAGCCTGTCCCACGCGCGGGCAGGGGCCCGCGACACCCGATCCGGGAGGAACCAAAGGTCATGAACCGCCGTGCCCTGATGGGCGCCGCCGCCGCCGTCGCGCCGGTCGCCCTCGCCACCCCCGCGCTTGCGCAGACCCTTCCGGAGGTGCGCTGGCGCGCCCAGTCCAGCTTCCCGCGCGTCTTCGACATCCTCTACGGCACGCTGGAGCGCATCTCCCAGCGCGTCGCGCAGCTGACCGAGGGCCGCTTCCGCATCCAGACCTTCCCGGCCGGCGAGATCGTCGGCGGCCTGCAGGTGCTGGACGCGGTGCAGGCCGGCACGATGGAGGCGGGGCACACCGCCAGCTACTACTACATCGGCAAGGACCTCGCCTTCGTGCCGTTCACCGCGATGAGCTTCGGCCTGAACACGCGGCAGATGAGCGCCTGGTTCAGGCATGGCGGCGGCAACGAGCTCGCGGCCGAGCTTTTCCGGGACTACAGCATCGTCGCGCACACCGCGGGCGACACCGGCGCACAGATGGGTGGCTGGTTCCGCGAAGAGATGACGATGGAGAAGCTGCGCGGGCTGAAGTTCCGCATCACCGGCCTCGCCGGGCAGCTGTTCAACCGCATGGGCGCGGCGGCCACGCTGGTCGCGCCGGCCGACATCTACCCCTCGCTGGAGCGCGGCGTGCTGGACGCGGTGGAGTTCGTCGGCCCGCATGACGACGAGCGCGCGAACTACGTCCGCGTCGCCCGCTTCTACTACGCCCCCGGGTTCTGGGAGCCGGGCGCGCGCCTGCACTTCATGATGAACCAGCGCGCCCATGCCGCGCTGCCCGACCTCTACAAGCACGCGATCGAGGTCGCCTGCAGCGAGGCGGATGCCGAGATGGTCGCCCGCTACGACGCGGCGAACCCGCCGGCGCTGCGCCGCCTGGTCGCCGCCGGCGCGCAGCTGCGCTTCTGGCCGCGGCCGATCCTGGAGACCGCCTGGCGCGCGAACGAGGAGATGGTCGCCGACCTCGGCCGCCAGAACCCGCGCTTCGCGCGCATCATGGAAAGCTACAACCGCTTCCGGGCGGAATCCTTCCAGTGGTTCAGCATCAGCGAGAACAGCTACGACAACTTCGCCTTCACCGCCGCCCGGACGGTGCGCTGAGGCGTGGCGCCGGGTGCCGTCCCAGGCGGGGCGGCACCCGGACGAGCCTCCGGGCATCGGCGTCCGGAAAAAGATACCGCTTCACAAGCTTGATCCGAACCGTCATAGCATCGGGACGCAACCGTCCTGAAGGTCGGCCGCCATGCGCCGCGCCCTGGCACTTACCCTCGGTCTGCTGCTTGCCCTGCCGGTGATCCGCGCAGCGAAGGCGGGCCCTGATGACTGGTCGGCGCTGTACGGCCAAGCCGTCGCCCTCATGCGCCATGGCGGCGCGGTGCTCGGCGCACCCGGCGCGCCGCCGCCTGTGCCGGGCTGCGACACCCGCGCCGTGCTGACCGATGCAGGCCGCGACGAGATGCGCCGGCTCGGCGACCGCCTGCGCGCGGAGGGCGTGATGCGGGCACGCCTGGTCACGTCCCGCCAGTGCAGCGCCTGGGAGACGGCGGAGCTGCTGCGCCTTGGCCCGGTGACGCTGGCCCCGGCGCTGGAGCCGCTGGTGGGACCGCTTTCCCCGGCCGACCACGCGGCGCGGCAGCAGGCGCTGCGGGACTTCGTCGTCGCCGCCAGCCAGGCGCAGGGGCCCGGCGCGGTGCCGGTCATCATGGTGACCCACCGCGCCAACATCGCGGCGCTGACGGGCATCGAGGTCCCCCATGGCGAGATCCTGCTGCTGAGGCCGAGCCAGGTCGGGCTTGGGCTTGTCGGGCGTCTGTCGGCCGATTGACCCGCCGGCGTGTGGCGTGCGCCGGTCCGCCGCGGCAGGCGCCGCGCGCATGTTGATGGCGCCGCGCGCCGGGGGCCCTTCGCGGCGGCGGGGCTTCCGGCCTATCACCCTGCCATTCCGGGAGTGACGCGCCGCGATGGATGCCCCTGCCCTGTTCTCCGCCCTGCTGATGGGCATCGTCGAGGGCCTGACCGAGTTCCTGCCGATCTCCTCGACCGGCCACCTGATCCTGCTGGGCGAGCTGATCGGCTTCCAGGGTCCGACCAGCCACACCTTCAAGATCGCGATCCAGCTCGGCGCCATCCTGGCCGTGGTGGTGGTGTTCCGGCAGACCCTCGTCGACCTGGTGCTGAAGGCCTGGCGGCCGGGGCCGGAGCGGTTCTACGCGCAGAACATCCTGCTCGCCTTCCTGCCGGCGATGGTGCTGGGGGCGACGCTGCACGGCTTCATCTTCGCCGCGCTGTTCAATCCCTGGGTCGTCTGCACCGCGCTGATCGTCGGCGGCGTCGCGATCATCGCGATCGAGCGCTGGCGGCCGCAGCCCTCGATCCGCTCGGTGCCGGAGATCGGGCTGCTCGCCGCGTTGCTGATCGGCTTCGGCCAGGCGCTGGCGATGATCCCGGGCACCTCGCGGTCGGGCGCCACCATCATCGCCGCGCTGCTGGTGGGGGTGGAGCGGCGGACGGCGGCCGAATTCTCCTTCGTTCTGGCCATCCCGACGATGTTCGCCGCGACGGCCTATGCGCTGTACAAGGCGCGGGCGGAGCTGGATTTCAGCGCCCTCGGCCAGATCGGCGTGGGCTTCGCGACGGCCTTCGTCGTGGCGCTGCTGGTGGTGCGCTGGCTGATGGCGGTGATCGGTCGCATCGGCTTCACGCCCTTCGGCTGGTACCGCATCGTGCTGGGGACGGTGATGCTGGCGGTGCTCTGGGCGCGGGGGTGACCCGCCGGGCCTTGCGCGCCGGCCGGCCCGGCGCAGTAACGACGGGGCTTGCCAGCCTGCGCCGCGTCTGGCTAGTGCTGCGCCGCCCCGATGCCGAGACCCGAACCGCCCCCGCCACCTTCGGTGGCACCGGCCGCGCCGGCCTGCAATGCGGCGCAAGCCGGACCGGCGCGATGAGGCGCCTGCGCGCGGCGGTGCTGGGGGCGCCCTGGGTGCTCTACGGCTTCCTCTCGGCCTCGCTCGGCGTCGGCATGTACCTGGCCGGCGTGCTGATCGCGCTCCTCCGGCGGCTGCTCGGCATCGACGCGGTCCTGCTGCCGGTCAGCGAATGGCTGGTCTGGTACAGCGGGCTGCCGCTTGTCATCGGCCTCGCGGTCGCGGCGGGCGACCTGCTGCTGCTGGTCGGCCACAAGCGGGCGGAGGAGGAGGTGCGCTGGCGGCCGCTGGGTGACCGGCAGGTGACGGTGGCGCTGACCGCCTATGACGACGAGGCCAGCATCACCGAGGCCGTGCAGGATTTCCTGGCGCATCCGGCGGTGCGGCGGGTGATCGTGGTGGACAACAACAGCCGCGACGCGACCGGGGCGCGGGCGCGCGCCGCGGGCGCGCTCACCTTCCTCGAAACCCGGCAGGGCTATGGCTGGTGCGTGTATCGCTGCCTGACGGAGGCGCTGGCGCATGACGATACCGGGGTGATCGTGCTGTGCGAAGGCGACCGGACCTTCCGAGCCTATGACATCGACAAGCTGCTCGCCTATGCCCCGCATGCCGACATCGTCAACGGCACGCGGACGGTGGAGCGCCTGCGCCAGCGCCACACCCAGCTGACCTCCTTCATGTATTACGGCAACCTCTTCGTCGGGAAGCTGCTGGAGGCGAAGCATGTCGGCCGCAGCACGATCACCGATGTCGGCACCACCTACAAGCTGCTGCACCGCGACGCGCTGCACGGCCTGCTGCCGCGCCTGAACCCCGCGATCAACCTGGAATTCAACGCGCATCTGCTCGACAGCGCGCTGGCCGAAGGCCTGGTGCTGGTCGAATGCCCGATCACCTTCCACGCGCGCGTCGGCGTCAGCAAGGGCGGCAATGTCAGCGACCTGCGGGCGATGAAGGTCGGCTTGCGCATGATGGGCGGCATCGTGTTCGGCTGGCCGCGCCCGGCCGCGCCATGAGCGGCTACCACGCCTCGCGCTTCGTCGAGGATCCGCGGCGAGCGGTGCTGTGGCGCACGCTCTGGCGCCACCATTTCCGCGCCCAGGTCGGCCCGGAGGATTGCGTTCTCGACCTCGGCAGCGGCTATGGCAGCTTCATCAACGAGGTCGAGGCGCGGCGCCGCATCGCGGTGGACACCTGGCCGGGCATGCCGGCGCATCTGCGTCCCGGGATCGAGGCGGTGGTCGGCAGCGCCGCCGAGCTCGGTTTCCTCGAGGATTGCAGCGTGGACTTCGCCTTCGCGAGCAACCTGTTCGAGCACCTGCCGCAGGCGGATTTCGCCGCCGTGCTCGCCGCGCTGCGCGCCAAGCTCTCGGCGCGCGGCACGCTGACCATCCTGCAGCCGAACTGGCGGCACGCCTTCCGCGAATACTTCGACGACTACACCCATGTGGCGGTCTATTCGGATGTCAGCCTCTGCGACTTCCTCGTCGCGCATGGCTACGAGATCCTGGAGGTGCGGCCGCGCTTCCTGCCGCTGACCATCAAGTCCCGCCTGCCGGTCTCGCCCCTGCTGATCCGCGCCTATCTCGCCTTCCCGCTGAAGCCGGCGGGCAAGCAGATGCTGGTCCGTGCGCGACCGCGGCGCTGATCCTGCCGGCATGGGCTCGGGCGGCGGCGTGCCCGCCCTGGTGCTGGCCGCATGCCTGGCGCTGGCCGCCGTGCTGCTCTTCCGTGGCGCGGCGGTCGTGCTGGCCGCGGTGGAGGCCATCGGCTTCCCGGCGAGCCTGAACTACGGCGAAGGCATCGTGGTGCAGCAGGCGCTGCTGGTCACCGGGGCGAGGGCCTATGGGGACATCGCCACCTATCCCTTCATCGTCTTCCACTACCCGCCGGCCTATCTGCTGGCGATCCGCGCGCTGGCCGCGACCGGGATCGATGCGGTCGCGGCGGCGCGAATCATCTCGGTCGCGGCAGGGCTCGGCGCGGCGGCGATGGCGGCGGGGCTGGCCTGGCTCGGCCTGCGCGGCACCGCCGCCTTCGCCCGCGGCTTCGGCGCCTTCGTCGCCGCCGCGACGCTGCTCGGCACGCTGCCCGTCGCGAACTGGCTGCCGCTGGCGCGCGTCGACATGCTGGCGCTGGCGCTCACCCTGGGCGGCCTGCTGCTCGCGCTCGGCGCGGAAGGCAGGCGCGGGTGGATCCTGGGCGCCGCGGCGCTGTTCACGCTGGCGGTCTACACGAAGCAGACCTCGGTGGCGGCGCCGCTGGCCGCGACCCTCGTGCTGCTGGCCGTGCGGCCCGCCGACGCGCTGCGGCTGGTCGCGGCGGGGCTGGCGATGTCGCTGGTCCTGCTCGGCGCCGCGATGCTGGCGACGGACGGCGGGTTCCTGCGCCACCTCGTGCTGCACAACATCAACCGCTTCGACATCCGCGGGCTGGAGTTGCTCGGCGTGATGGTCGGGCTGCACGCCGTCATCGTGGTGGTGGCGCTGCTCGGGCTCGCGGGCGGGCTGCAGCTTCTCGGGCGCGTCGGCGAGGGACGCTGGTTGCGACGCGCCCGGCACGCGGTGCGCACCGACCGCGCGGCCCGCGCGGTGGCGGGCGTGGCCCTGCACGCGGCGATCACCACGCCGATGCTGCTGCTGATCATGAAGTCCGGCTCGGCCGACAACTACCTGCTCGAATGGCTGGCCGCCTGCGCCATGCTGGCAGGGCTGTTCTTCGGCCGGCTGGCGCAGGGCGGCATGCGCCGATCCGATCCGGCCTGGCACCTGCCGGCCTTCGCCGCGCTTCTGGCAGTTCAGCTCGGCGTCTTCCCGGCATCCCCGCATGCGGGCGTCAACCGCCGCGAGGAGGCGCTGGCCGAGGCCGCGGCGCTGATCGCCCAGGTGCGCGCGGCGCAAGGCGCCGTGCTGTCGGACGACATGGTCATCCTGCTGCGTGCGGGGCGCTACGTGCCGTGGGAATCGGCGATCTTCGCCGAGCTCGCGAGCCTGCGCCGCTGGGACGAGGCGCTGATCGTGGACCGCATCCGGTCCGGCCATTTCGCGATGGCGATCACGCAGCACCAGCGCGGCAACTGGCTGTTCGACGCGCGCTACAATCCGGCCGTCGCCGATGCGCTGGAAGCTGCCCTGCCCCGGCGCGAGGCGGTGGGCAGCCTGGTGGTCTGGCGACCGGCGGCCCGGGAGTGATCCCCGTCGCCGCACCGGCGAGGAGGGCCGTGCGCCGCAGGCCGCACCGGCCGCGGCGCGCTGCCAGGGCGTGACCCGCGGCGCCGCGATCGCCGGCGCGAGGGATCACGCCATCGCGGAAGGGCCTCTGGCAGGCCCCCGCGATCCGGCCCGCCCGGATCCCCGCTACGCCGGGACCGCCACCTGGTAGTCGGCCTCGGTCTTCGCGCGGATCTCCTCCTCGGTCACCGCGGGGGCGATCTCGACGAGGCGCATCGGCGCGTTGCCCTTCTTGTCGATCGCGAAGACACCGAGGTCGCTGACCACCATGTCCACCACGCGCGATCCGGTCAGCGGCAGGTTGCACGCCTTCAGCAGCTTCGGCGCCGCACCGGCGGTGTGCTCCATCAGCACGATCACCTTCTTCACGCCGGCGACCAGGTCCATCGCGCCGCCCATCCCCTTCACCATCTTGCCGGGGATCATCCAGTTCGCGAGATCCCCGTTCTGCGCGACCTGCAGCGCGCCCAGGATCGACAGGTCGATATGCCCGCCGCGGATCATCCCGAAGCTGTCGGCGCTGCTGAAGAAGCTGCTGGTCGGCAGCTGGGTGATGGTCTGCTTGCCGGCATTGATCAGGTCCGGGTCCTCCTCGCCCTCATAGGGGAAGGGGCCGAGGCCGAGCATGCCGTTCTCGCTCTGCAGCTGCACCGTCATGCCGTGCGGCACGTGGTTGGCCACCAGCGTCGGGATGCCGATGCCGAGGTTGACGTAGAAGCCGTCCTGCAGTTCGCGCGCGGCGCGCGCGGCCATCTGGTCGCGGGTCCAGGGCATGGGGGCGTTCCTTTCGCTCTCTGGGTTACGACATCGGGTTGCCGGCGGGGCCCGCGGCCGCGGCCGCATGCTTGCGCACGGTGCGCTGCTCGATCTGCTTCTCGTAGCTTGAGGGCAGGCAGATCATGCGCTTGACGAAGATGCCGGGCGTGTGGATGTAGTCGGCCTCGATCTCGCCGGGCTTCACCAGGTGCTCCACCTGCGCGACGGTGACGCGCGCGGCGGTGGCCATCATCGGGTTGAAGTTGCGCGCCGTCTTCCGGTAGGCGAGGTTGCCCTCGTGGTCGCCCATCCAGGCGTGCACGATGGCGAGGTCGGCGAACAGCCCGCGCTCCATCACGTAGTGCTCGCCGTCGAATTCCCGCGTCTCCTTGCCTTCCGCGACCGCGGTGCCGTAGCCGGTCTTGGTGAAGAAGGCGGGGATGCCGGCGCCGCCGGCGCGGATGCGCTCGGCCAGCGTGCCCTGCGGGTTGAACTCGATCTCGAGCTCCCCGGCGAGGTACTGCTTGGCGAAGGTCGCGTTCTCGCCCACGTAGCTGCTGACCATCTTCCGGATCTGCCGCGTCTCCAGCAGGATGCCGAGGCCCACGCCATCGACGCCGGCATTGTTCGACACGACGGTGAGGTCCTTCACGCCGCTCTCGCGGATCGCCTCGATCAGCACGGAGGGCACGCCGCAGAGGCCGAAGCCGCCCGACATGATGGTCATGCCGTCCTTGAGCAGCCCGGCGAGCGCCGCCGTGGCATCCGGGTAGACCTTGCGCATCGCGTCCTCTTCCCTGGCCTTGTCGAGGCGGACCCTAAAGCGGATCGGGCCGCGGCGGAATAGCCGTGGGCCGCATCGGTTGGCACTGGAAAACAAGGTGCTAACGCGTGCCGCGGCCGTTGCGCGCGGCGCGGCGGGAGGCTTGCGCGGGTGCCGGGGCGGGGCTATACGGCGCGCCTCCCAGGGGACGGGGCCATAGCTCAGTTGGGAGAGCGCTTGAATGGCATTCAAGAGGTCAGGGGTTCGACTCCCCTTGGCTCCACCACCCCCATCTCCGTCGGCCCGGCGTTTCATGAACATGGCCGGCCTGGGCCAACGCCCGATGGCATGCGGGCATCTCGGGCCGGCGGGGCGAGACGCGGTCAGTCCACGATGAACAGCCTCGCGCCGGTTGCCGTCGACGACCGATGGGCAGCGTCGCCGAAGTCCGAGACCTGGTAGCTCATCCCGGGCGTGAGCGTGACGCGGCGACCGTCGCGCAACTCGGTGTGCAGCACCCCCTCCAGCACCAGCAGCACATGGCCGCGGTCGCACCAATGGTCGGCCAGGTAGCCGGGCGAATACTCCACCATCCGCACGCGCAGGTCGCCGATGGCCAGCGTCCGCCACAGCGCTTCCCCGGTCTCGCCGGGGTGGCGCGTGGCGGGCACGGCCGACCAGTCGGTCACGGTGAAGGGCAGGGCAGGGATCTTCATGCCGGCGAGGCTAACGCCGGCCTCGCAGCACCGCCAGACGCCAGGCCAGCACGCCTCCATCCCCGCCGCCATGCACGGGCGTGTGGCCTGGTATCGGCACGAGCGGCGTCCCAGGCGGCAGGCCAGGGATCCTGTGCATGGCCCGCAACCCGCAGAAGGTCGCGCCGCCGCCGCGCCGACCGACCGGCGTCCGCAGCGGCCGCCAAGTCGACGTTTCGCTCTTGGCGCCAGCCGCCAGCGGCATCACCCCAGCGCGCCGCGCCGGGCAGTCGCGTCCGGGGTCGAGCCGCGGCCGCAGCAGCCCCAGGGTGAGCGCCGGCTGGCGCGGGCTTGGGCGCGCCACGTCGCGCAGCCGGAAGCCGGCGTCGACCGGCACCAGCCCAGCAAGCGGCGTCTTGTTCGGCAGCGCATGACCGGTCAGCCGGGCCAGCGCGCCGCGACCGACGCCGGCGGTCGGGCGCCCGCCGGGCTGCCCCGACGAGCCAAGGTCGAGATGGTGGATACGCATGGCCGTCCCCGTATCGAGCGACGTCGGACGGCACGGGGGCGCGGGCCTTCGTTCCGCCCCGGCCGCCGGGCCCGCCGGCGTCAGGGATGGACGCTGCGCACCACCTCGACCGAGGCGCCGGGACGCGGCTTCGCCGGCGGGCCGGCCGCCATCACGGCGAAGGTCAGGGCCAGGAAACCCAGCAGCAGGGGCAGGATCGGCATGGCGGTGGCCCGAGGCGACGGCATGCGGCCAGTCCCGCACGGCCGCCGCCGCCCTGTCCTTGCGCCAGCGCAAATCCCGGTACCGGCCTGGCGGGTCTGGGCGGCGCCGCGCCGTTCCTGCCCCGTCACGCATCGACGCCGCCGCATGCGTCCCGGTTGACGCACATCAAGGCGCCGTGTCCTTCTGCGGCGCAGAGCAGGCCGGCAAGCAGGCCCGTCCGAGGAAGGTTGGGGGAGCGCATGACAGACACGCTCATTGCGGTGAAGGACGCGGTCGCCGCGACCGCGCATGTCGATGCCGCGAAGTATCGCGCCATGTACGACCATGCCGCTTCCGATCCGGACGGCTTCTGGCGGCAGGAGATGGGCCGCATCGCCTGGATGACGGCGCCGACGAGGATCAAGGCGGTGGATTTCGGCGCCACGTCCGGCGCCGTCGACATCAAGTGGTTCGAGGACGGCGTGCTCAACGCCTCCGTCTCCTGCCTCGACCGGCATGTCGAGGCCGGGCGTGGCGACCAGGTCGCGATCATCTGGGAAGGCGACGATCCGAACAGCGACGCCAAGGTGACCTATGCGGAGCTGCACGCCCGCACCTGCCAGCTGGCGAACGCGCTGCGCGGCATGGGCGTGAGGAAGGGCGACCGCGTCTGCATCTACCTGCCGATGATCGTGGAAGCGGCGGTCGCCATGCTGGCCTGCGCCCGCGTCGGCGCCATCCACTCCATCGTCTTCGGCGGCTTCTCCCCCGACAGCCTGGCCAGCCGCATCCAGGACAGCGAATGCAGCGTGCTGATCACCGCCGATGAAGGCCGCCGCGGCGGCCGCAAGGTGCCGCTGAAGACCAACGCCGACGAGGCGCTGACATCCTGCCCCTCCATCAGGCACGTGATCGTCGCGCGGAACACCGGCGGCAGCGTGCCGATGCAGGAAGGCCGCGACGTGACGTGGGACGAGGCCTGCGCAGCCCAGCCCACCACCTGCGCGCCGGAGCCGATGGGCGCGGAGGACCCGCTGTTCATCCTCTACACCAGCGGCTCCACCGGCAAGCCGAAGGGCGTGCTGCACACCACCGGCGGCTACATGGTCTGGGCCTCGTTCACGCACCAATACGTCTTCGACTACAAGCCCGGCGAGATCTACTGGTGCACGGCCGATGTCGGCTGGGTCACCGGCCACACCTACATCGTCTATGGCCCGCTCGCGAACGGCGCGACGACGCTGATGTTCGAGGGCGTGCCGAACTACCCGTCCGTGTCGCGCTTCTGGGACGTGGTGGACAAGCACCAGGTCAGTATTTTTTACACCGCGCCGACCGCGATCCGTTCGCTGATGCGCGACGGGGAGGCGCCGGTGAAGCGCACCTCCCGCGCCTCGCTGCGCATCCTGGGCAGCGTGGGCGAGCCGATCAACCCGGAAGCCTGGCTGTGGTACTACCGCGTGGTCGGCGAGGAACGCTGCCCGATCGTCGACACCTGGTGGCAGACCGAGACGGGCGGAATCCTGATCTCCCCCCTGCCCGGCGCCATCGCCCAGAAGCCGGGATCGGCGACGCTGCCGCTGCCCGGCGTGAAGCCCGCGCTGGTCGACAACGAGGGCAACCTGATCGAGGGCGCGGCGGAGGGCAACCTGGTGCTGCTCGACAGCTGGCCCGGCCAGATGCGCACCATCTACGGCGACCATGAGCGCTTCGGGCAGACCTATTTCTCGACCTTCAAGGGCATGTACTTCACCGGCGACGGCGCGCGGCGGGACGCCGATGGCTATTACTGGATCACCGGGCGGGTGGATGACGTGATCAACGTCTCCGGCCACCGCATGGGCACCGCCGAGATCGAGAGCGCGCTGGTGGCGCACCCGAAGGTGGCCGAGGCCGCCGTGGTCGGCATGCCGCACGAGCTCAAGGGCCAGGGCATCTACTGCTACGTCACGCTGAAATCCGGCGAGGAGCCGACGGACGCGCTGCGCAAGGAGCTGGTGGCCTGGGTCCGCAAGGAGATCGGGCCGATCGCGGCGCCCGACGCCATCCAATGGGCGCCCGGCCTGCCGAAGACGCGGTCCGGCAAGATCATGCGCCGCATCCTGCGCAAAATCGCCGCCAACGAGACGGAGGGGCTGGGCGACACCTCGACGCTTGCCGATCCGAACGTGGTGCATGAGCTGATCGAGAACCGCGTCGGCTGACCCGCGATCGCCCCGGGCGTGCACGCCGGAGGCGGCCAGGACCCTGGGGCGTGGATCGGCGGGCCGGACAAGGCTGGCGCGGACCCGGCCTGGCGACGGCCAGGCCGATGCCGGTCCGGATCGGGGCCGGGGCGCGCGCCCCGCCACCGCCGGACACCCTTGGCGGTAGCGGGGGCCCGCGCGGTCCCGCTTGCGCCAGGCGCCGCATTGCGCAGCATATACCGATGCTCCAGCCGCCCGAGGCGCGCCAGACGACGCGCCTGATCGTCATCCTCGGCCTCGGCGCCCTCGCCTCGGCGCTGGCCAGCCGGGCGCTCGACCCGCTGGTGGGCGAGATCGCCGCGGAGTTCCAGCAGAGCCCGGCCACCGTCGCGCTGCTGAACAGCGCCTTCGCGCTGCCCTATGCGCTGATCCAGCTGGTGCTCGGCCCGGTCGGCGACAGCATCGGCAAGCGCCGCGTCATCCGCGCCTGCCTGGCGCTGCTGGTCGCCACGCTGGTCGCCTCGGCCTTCGTGCCCGGCTTCTGGTCCCTCCTGGCGCTCCGCGTGCTGGCCGGCGCGGCGGCGGGCGGGGTCTTCCCGCTGGCCATCGCCATCATCGGCGACAAGGTGCCGATCGAGCGGCGGCAGGTCGCGCTCTCGCGCCTGCTGGTGGCAGGGCTCACCGGGGCCGTCGGCGGCGGCATCCTGGCCGCGCTGGTGGCGCCCTGGGCAGGCTGGCGCGGCGTGGTGCTCGCCTGCGCCACCGCCTCGGTCATCGCCGTGCTGGCGATGCGGGACCGGGACCCGACGCCCCCCACGCGGCTGCCGGCGCTGGGCGAGGTGCTGGCCCGGTACCGCGCCCTGCTTTCCCTGGCCGCGGCGCGGCGGCTCTACGTCGCGGTCTTCATCGAGGGGACGCTCTGCTTCGGCATCTTCCCCTTCCTGGCGCCCCTGTTGATCGAGCGCGGCCAGGGCGGGGCCGCGCAGGCCGGCATCGCCATCGCCGGCTTCGCGCTGGGCGGCTTCGCCTTCGCCGCCGCGGCGCCGTTGATGCTGGCCCGCCTCGGCCAGGCGAGGATGGTGATGGCTGGCGGCGCGGTCAGCGCGACCTCGCTCTCCCTGCTCGCCCTGGTGCCGACGGTGGAGGCGACGGTGGCCGCCTTCCTGCTGCTCGGGCTCGGCTTCTACATGGTGCATTCCTCCATCCAGACCCGGGTGACGGAGCTTGCGCCGCACGCCCGCGGCGGGGCGGTGTCGCTGCATGCCTTCAGCTTCTTCATGGGCCAGGCGCTGGGCCCGGTGGTGATGGGGGCGGGGCGGGCGACGATCGGGACGGAGGCGTCGCTGCTGCTGGCGGCGGCAGGGATCCTGGCGCTCGGGCTCTGGCTGGGCCCGCGAGGGGCACCTCGTTAGGGAAGCGAGAGGTTCGCGATTCGCCCCGATATCGGAACGCAGGGTGAATCCAGGCCGCCGGCCGACTTCGTGAGGCGTGGCGAATCAGGCACCTGGCCCGAGTCGCGCGAACGAATCGCTGCCCCCGGCAGGGCCATCGCCGGACCACAAGCTGTTGGGGTTGCCCGCCGGACCTGGCCACAAGCACGTTCGCATCCTGCGCCCCGAGTCGCGGCCGAGTCGCGTCGGCCACCAAGCCGCGTGGCCATGGCGGGAAGGCCGCAGCCCGCGCCATGTCGCAGCCGACCGCGGCGGCAACCCTCGACGCGAACCGCGATGCCACAACTCAACTTTTCGGTTTGTCGTGTCCAGCACGGAGGCCGCGAGACCCCGGCGCGGCGAACCCGTCGAGCCAGGACCAGGGCCGGCAAGCCGCGCCCAAGCCAGCCCGGGGGGACGACGCACGGCCCGACCGGCACGCCGCATCGCGGCCCCCTGACCAGCCCGCCGGGCGCGCATCTACGCCCCCGGCACGGGTGCTGCCCGCGGCCCGGCGCGCCTGCCCGGACCGACCAGGCGCCCGCCTGGCGTCAGAAGTCGCTGACCCGGCCCTTCCTCTCCCAGTCGCCATAGCGCGTGGGCTCGGGCCCCACGGGGCCGCCGACTTCCTTCGGCGCGGGCTTCTTCGGCAGGTCCGCCGGGGTGGCTGCGGGGGTGGCGGGCTGGTCGGGGGCGGCGCCCCCCTGGTTCGCGTCGGTCATGGCGCACATCTAGGGGCTCCACACCCGATTGCGGAGGCGCGGCGAAGAATGGGCGGCTACCTGCGCACGACATTGCTGCTGGCGGGCATGACCGCACTGTTCGTCGGCCTCGGCGCGGCCATCGGCGGCCAGCAGGGCATGCTGATCGCCTTCGTCGTCGCCTGCGGCATGAACATCTTCGCCTGGTGGAACAGCGACCGCGTCGTGCTGGGCATGCACAACGCCCAGCCGATCGGGCCGCAGGACGCGCCGCGCCTCTACCAGATGACCGCGGACCTGGCCGCGCGCGCCGGCATCCCGATGCCCGCCCTCTACGTGATCCACGAGGACCAGCCCAACGCCTTCGCCACCGGCCGCAGCCCGGAGAAGGGG
The DNA here is from genome assembly GCA_027487675.1 of Acetobacteraceae bacterium. Taxonomy (GTDB): domain Bacteria; phylum Pseudomonadota; class Alphaproteobacteria; order Acetobacterales; family Acetobacteraceae; genus Falsiroseomonas. The sequence continues at coordinate 46,158 of JAIYDD010000132.1, forward strand.
GCGGTGGCGCTCAACACCGGCCTGCTGGACCTGATGCCGGAGCGCGAGGTGGCCGGCGTCATCGCGCATGAGCTGGCGCATATCCGCAACCGCGACACGCTGATCATGACCATCACCGCGACGCTGGCGGGCGCGATCGGCATGCTGGCGCAGTTCGGCTTCCTGTTCGGCGGCCGCGGACAGGACGGCAGGTCGAACCCCTTCGGCCCGATCGGCATGATCCTGCTGGTGGTGCTGGCGCCGATCGCCGCGATGATCGTGCAGATGGCGGTCAGCCGGTCCCGCGAATACGAGGCCGACAAGGCCGCGGCCGGGATCACCGGCGACCCGCTGGCGCTGGCCGGCGCTTTGCGGCGGCTGGAAGCCTACAAGCAAGGCCGCGTGAACGAGGCGGCCGAGGCCAACCCGGCCAGCGCCCATCTGTTCATCATCAACCCGCTGGCCGGGCTGCGGATGGACGGCCTGTTCTCCACCCATCCAAGCACCGGCAACCGGGTGGCGGCGCTGGAGCAGATGGCCGGGCGGATGGGCCCTCCCGTCGCACCGCGCCCGGCAGCGGCACGCCCGCAGCCGGGTCCCTGGTCGGGCCGCGGGCGGCGGAATCCCTGGGGCTGACCCCTGGTTCCGGCCGGGCTGGCCACCACCTGTGTGCGGTGGCCGGGAAGGATGATCGCCCATGCCGACGCTGCTGCGCTTCGTCCTGTGCCATGCCGCGGCGGGCTTCGGCCTCTCCGCTCTCCTGGTCGGCGGGCTGATCCTCACCAATCCGGGGCAGGCCGGCACGCTGCTGCTGGGCGCGGCGGGACATTGGTGGCCGGCGGCGCTGCTCTGGTTCTTCGTCGGCCTCACCTTCGGTGGCGCGCAGCTGGCCGGCGCGGTGATGAGCCTGGGGCCGGAGGGCAGGCCAGGCCGCCCGGGCGGCGGGCGAGGTGCGCCCGGCGGGCTGGTGCCGGTCGCGCTGCGGGCACGGGCGCCGCGGCGACACTGATTGCGCGATAGGGGCGGCCGGACTCGAACCGGCAAGGCCGTGAGGCCGGAGCATTTTGAGTGCTCTGCGGTTACCATTTCGCCACGCCCCCGTGGCCCCGCCAGGGATAGGCGGCGCGCCCGGGCGGCGCAAGCAGCATGGCAGGCGCGCCCGCGCGCGCTGACGCGGAACTGCAACATATACGTCACAGGGATGTCGCGGGACGCGCGCTACGGCTTGCCCGCCGCCAGTCCAAGGACACCCCAAAGATGCGTCGCAGCGCCTTCCTGCTCACCGGCCTCGCGCTCGGCCTTTCGCTCGCCGCCCCGGCCGAGGCCCAGCAGCGCACCCGGCTGACCGTCTACACCGCGCTCGAGAACGAGCAGCTCGCCCCCTTCAAGCAGGCCGCCGAGGCCGCGGTGCCGGGCATCGAGATCGCCTGGGTGCGCGATTCCACCGGCGTCATCACCGCCCGCCTGATCGCGGAGCGCCAGAACCCGCGCGCCGACATCGTCTGGGGCCTCTCGGTCTTCTCGCTGCTGCAGATGGAAGCGCTCGACATGCTCGAGCCCTACACGCCGGCCGGCGCGCAGGCGCTGCGGCCCAACATGCGCAGCGACCGCAACCCGATGACCTGGACGGGCATGGACGCCTTCGTCTCCGCCGTCTGCTTCAACACCGTCGTCGCCCAGCAGCGCAACCTGCCGCGCCCCTCCACCTGGGCCGACCTGCTGGATCCGCGCTTCCGCGGCCAGGTGGTGATGCCGAACCCCAACTCCTCCGGCACCGGCTTCCTGACGCTGGCCGGCTGGATCGGCGCGATGGGCGAGCAGAACGCGTGGCAGTACATGACGCGCCTGCACGACAACATCCAGGTCTACACCCATTCCGGCAGCGCGCCCTGCAACAACGCCGCGCGCGGCGAATACGCCGTCGGCCTCTCCTTCGACATGCGCTCCGTCGCGCTGCGCAACCAGGGCGCGCCGATCGAGATCATCATCCCGACGGACGGCGTCGGCTTCGACCTGGAAGCCACCGCGATCATGCGCGGCACGCGCAACCTGGACGCCGCGCGGCGGCTGGCGGACTTCGCCGTCTCCCGCCCCGCGATGGAGCTCTATGGCCGCTACTACGCGCTTCTCGCGCTGCCCGGCGTGGAGCCCACCGTGCGCGGCTACCCGGCCGAATTCGCCCAGCGCCTGGTGAACGCGGATTTCCGCGAGATCGCCGGCCAGCGCGAGCGCATCCTGCGCGAATGGGCGAGCCGCTTCGACGGCAAGTCCGCGCCGCGCTGATGCGCGACGAGACCGCGGTGGCGGAACGGGGGGCTGGCGCCGCCGCGGCGCGGCCCCCCTATCTCGAGGTCGTCAGCCTCGGCAAGCAGTTCGGCACGTTCGTGGCCCTTCGCGACGTCAGCCTGACGATCGCGGAGGGCGAATTCGTCTCCTTCGTCGGGCCCTCGGGCTGCGGCAAGACGACGCTGCTGCGCGCCATCGCGGGCCTCGATCCCGCCACCACCGGCGTGATCCGGCAGGCGGGGCGGGAGATCACCGGCCTGCCGCCGGCGGAACGCGATTTCGGCATCGTCTTCCAGTCCTACGCACTGTTCCCGAACATGACCGTCGGCGCGAACGTCGCCTATGGCCTGCGCGGCCCGTCCTGGCCGAAGCAGCGTGCCCAGGCGCGGGTCGGGGAATTGCTGCACCTCGTCGGCCTGGCGGACCAGGTGGCGAAATATCCCGCGCAGCTCTCCGGCGGGCAGCAGCAGCGCGTGGCACTCGCCCGCGCCCTGGCGCCGGAGCCCGGGCTGCTGCTGCTGGACGAGCCGCTCTCCGCGCTCGATGCCATCGTGCGGCTGCACCTGCGGCAGGAGATCCGCGGCCTGCAGCGCCGCCTCGGCGTCACCACCATCATGGTGACGCACGACCAGGAGGAGGCGATGGGCGTCTCCGACCGCATCGTCGTGATGTCGCGCGGCCTGGTGGAGCAGGTGGGCACGCCGGAGGAGGTCTATCGCCGCCCCGCCAGCGCCTTCGTCGCCGGCTTCGTCGGCCGCTCCTCGGGCTTCGACGCGGTGGTGGAGGCGACGCCGGGCACGGTGATGGCGGCCGGCCGGCTGATCCCGGCGGAGGCCGCGCGCGGCCTGCTGTTCGGCACGCCGGTGCGCTGCTTCGCCCGGCCGGAGGATGTGCGCCTCGGCCCCGCCGCCGCCGCGATGCCCGGCGCGGTGGAGATGGAGGTGACGCATGTCGAGTTCCTGGGCGCGCTCTGCCGCGTCGCGCTGGAAGCGCCGAAGCTGAAGCTCGAAGCCGATGTGACGCCGGAGGCGCTGCGGATGCTCGGCGCGCTGCCGGGCGCGCTGCTGCCGGCCGCGATGCCGGCGGACCGCATCATGGTGTTCCGCGCCGATGAGTGACGCCGTGCTGGGCGAACGGCTGCCGCAGCCGCGCCCGCCGCGCGGCGCGCCAGCCGGCCCGCCGGTGCGCATCGCCGCCTCGCTCGACCAGCGGCTGATGCAGGCCGGGCTGTGGCTGGCGCTGGCCTTCCTGGCGATCTCGCTGGCGCTGCCGATGGGCATGCTGCTGGCGCGCGCCTTCCAGGATGCGCAGGGCGGCTTCGTCGGGCTGGCCAACTTCGCGACCTATGTCACCACGCCGTCGCTGGTGCGCTCCGTCTGGAACAGCGTCTGGACGGCGGCGGTGACCACCATCCTCGTCGTACCGCTGGCCTTCGCCTATGCCTATGCCCTGGCGCGGTCCTGCATCCCCTTCAAGGGCATCTTCCGCGCCGTGATGCTGGTGCCGATCCTGGCACCCTCGCTGCTGCCGGCGCTGGCGCTGATCTACCTGTTCGGCAACCAGGGCATGCTGCGCTGGATGCTGTTCGGCGAGAACATCTACGGCCCCTGGGGCATCGTCGCCGCGCAGGTTTTTTATTGTTTTCCGGCCGCCGCCATCATCCTCTCCGTCGCACTCTCCACCGCCGATGCGCGGCTCTATGAGGCGGCGGAGGCGCTGAAGGCCGGCCGCTTCCGCATCTTCCTGACCGTGACGCTGCCCGGCGCCGTCTATGGCCTCGTCTCGGCCGGCGTCGTCGTCTTCACCCTGGTCGTCACCGATTTCGGCATCCCGAAGGTGATCGGCGGGCAGTTCCAGGTGCTGGCCACCGATGTCTACAAGCAGGTGGTCGGGCTGCAGGACTTCAACATGGGCGCGGTGGTCGGCATGGTGCTGCTGCTGCCGGCCATCGCCGCCTTCGCCCTGCAGCGCTGGGCGGAAGGCCGCCGCGCCGGCACGCTGACCGGCCGCGCGACGCCCTACATCCCGCGCCCGCGCCGCGCGCGCGACCTGCCGCTGCTGGTCCTGTGCATCACCGTCGCCGCGCTGCTGCTCGGCATCGTCGGCGTCGCCGCCTGGGGATCGCTGATCCGCTTCTGGCCCTGGAACCTGTCGCTGACGCTCGACAACTACGAATTCTCGCGCTTCGACGCCTCCGGCTGGGGCGCCTTCCTGACCTCGATCGAGATGTCGCTGCTGACGGCGACGATCGGCGCGGCCATCGTCTTCGTCGTCGCCTACCTGCTGGAACGCGCGCCGCAGGCGACGCGCGGGGCGCGGCTGCTGCGCGGCGCCGTCGGCTTCCTGGCCACCGCGCCGCTGGCCATCCCGGGCCTGGTGCTGGGCCTCGCCTTCATCCTGTTCTTCAACCACCCGGCCAATCCGGCCGGCATCATCTACGGCACGCTCGCGATCCTGGTGCTGAACAGCCTGGTGCATTTCTACACCGTGGGGCACCTGACCGCCGCCACCGCCATCCGCCAGCTCGACCCGGAATTCGAGGCGGTGGGCAGCAGCCTGAAGGTGCCGGCCTGGACCACCTTCGGCCGCGTCACCGTGCCGATCTGCCTGCCGGCGATCCTGGACATCTGGGTCTATCTCTTCGTCAATGCGATGACGACGGTCAGCGCGGTGATCTTCCTCTACGGCCCGGACACCAAGCCGGCCTCCGTCGCCGTGGTGCACATGGACGAAGCGGGGCAGGCCAGCGCGGCCGCCGCCATGGCCTGCACCATCCTGGCCGCGACGGCGGCGGTGAAGATCCTGCATGTGGCGATGGGCGGCGCGGTGGACCGGCTGACCCAGGCCTGGCGCCGGCGCTGAGCCTGGACGCGGCGCGCCGCGCCGTGGTGTCCTGCCGGGCGTGACACCCAGCCCCTGCCGCAAGACCTGCACCCTCGATCCCCGTTCCGGCCTCTGCCTCGGCTGCGGCCGCAGCGGCGCGGAGATCGAGGCCTGGCCCTCCATGACGGAGGCCGCGCGCGCCGTGCTGGTGGCGGAGCTGCCGGCGCGGATGGCCGCGCTGGCGCGGCGGGCATGATCCTGCTCGGCGCCGCGCCGCTCTGCGTCACGGAGGTGGTGCGCGCCGGCGCCCCCGGCATCACCGCCGCCTTCGCCCCCGCGGCGCTGGACCGCATCCGCGCCGCCGAGGTCGTGGTCGCGCGCCACGCGGCGTCCGAGCAGCCGGTCTACGGCCTGAACACGGGATTGGGCGGCAATCTCGGGACGCGCATCGCGAAGGGGGAGGTGGCGGCGTTCCAGGTCGCGCTGATCCGCGGCCGCGCCATCGCCGTCGGCCCCGCCTTGCCGCAGGCCACCTGCCGCGCCGCCATGCTGTGCCGGCTGGCCGAGATCGCCGGCGGCGCCACCGGCATCTCCCTGCCCGCGGCAGAGCTGCTGCTGGCGATGTTCAACCGCGGGGTGGTGCCGGTGCTGCCGGGGCTGGGTTCCATCGGCGCCAGCGACATCGGCATCATGGGCCACATGGCCGCCGCGATGATCGGCCGCGGCGAGGCGTGGCTGAACGGGCAGCGCATGCCCGCCGCGCAGGCGCTGGCGGAAGCGGGCCTTGCGCCGCTGGTGCCTGGGCCGAAGGATGGGCTGGCGCTGGTCAGCCACGGCGCCGCCACCTCCGCCGCCGCGGCGATGGCGCTGCACGCGATCGGCGCGCGGCTGCGCCTGCACATGGCCGTGCTGGCGCTGGCGATGGAAGGCTATGCGGCCAATCCCGCCATCCACGATCCGCGCCTGGCCGCGCTGCGCCCCGCGCCGGGCCAGGCGGAGGCCGCGGCTGCGCTGCGCCGCCTGCTGGAAGGCAGCGCGCTGAACACGCCGGGCGTCAGCCGCAACCTGCAGGACGCGCTGTGCTTCCGCCTGGCCGCGCCGGTGATGGGCGCGGCCTTCGCGGCGCTGCGCGACGCCGAAACGCTGGTCGAGACCGAGATCAACGGCGCCACCACCTCGCCCGCCGTGCTGGTGGACAGCGGCGAGATCCTGTCCTCGCCCAATTTCCACGCGCCGGCGCTAACGCTGGCGCTGGATGCGCTGGCCGCCGCGCTGGCGCATGCGGCATCCGCCAGCGGGCTGCGCATCGCCAAGCTGATGACGGCGCGCTTCTCCGGCCTGCCGGCCTATCTCTCGCCCGCGGGCGGCGGTTCGGCGGGCTATGTGCCCTTGCAGAAGGTGGCGGCCGATCTCTGCGCCGAGATCCGCCTGCAGGCGACGCCCGCCGGCCCCGAGATCCTCGCCGTGTCCGACACGGCCGAGGACCTGGCGCCGCTGACGCTGCACGCCGTGCGCAAGCTGGAACGCCAGATCACGCCGCTGCGCTACCTGGCGGCGATCGAGGCGCTGGCGGCGGCGCAGGCGGTGGATCTGCGCGGCATCGCGCCGCTCGGCGCCGGCACCGCGACGCTGCACGCGGCGATCCGCGCGCGCGTCGCCCCGCTGGCCGAGGATCGCGAATCGGCCTTCGACGTCGAAGCGGTGGCCCAGGTGCTGGACACGATGGCGGAGGGTGCCTGACACGCCGCCGCGAAGCCCCTTGCCCTGCAGCGCCGCACGGTTTCACATGACGGGAACACGGCCGCAGCCCTGCTCGCGGCCCGGGAAGCAGAGGGGCTTGCCATGACCACCGCGATCGACCGCCGGCGCCTGCTCGCCGGCACCGCCGCTTTCGGCCTGGCCTCCGGTGCGGGCATCGACGCCGCGCGCGCGCAATCCGCGCCGCGCCAGAACATCGCCGTGCGCGTCGAACGCGACCCGGAGGTGATCGACCCCGGCTTCCGCACCGGCCCGCATGACGGCAACATCATCCGCGTCGTCTACCAGCGCCTGATCAAGCACCGCGCCAATTCCGGCGAGACGGAGCTGGATGCGGCGGCGGAGGTCACGCAGGTCTCCCCCACGCTGATCGAGTTCCGCCTGAAGCCCGGCCAGATGTTCACCGACGGCTTCGGCGAGATGACGGCGGAGGACGTGAAGTTCTCCTTCGAACGCGTCGGCCTGGAACCCGCGGCGGGCGCGCGCCCCTCGCCCTATCGCGCCGACTGGACGGGCCTCGAGCGCGTGGAGGTCACCGGCCAGTACACCGGCCGCATCGTGCTCTCGCGCCCGAATGCGGGCCTGTTCGGCATCGCGCTCGCCGATGTGTCGGGCTGCATCGTCAGCAAGCGCGCGGTGGAGAGCCGCGGCGTGGAGCACAACATCCGCCCCGTCGGATCGGGCCCCTATCAGCTGGCGTCGCTGGAACGCCAGCGCGGCGCGGTGCTGCGCGCCAACCCGACCTACACGGGCACGCGCCCCGCCTTCGCCGAGGTCGCGGTGCGCTTCATCCCCGACCATCGCGCGACGGAGCTTGCGCTGCGCGCCGGAGAGCTCGACTTTGCCATCCTGCCGCCCAACGTCGCGGAGCCGCTGCGCAACGCGCAGGGGCTGACGGTCAGCGAACGCCCCGGCCTGCAATACATCTGGCTCGGCATGAACATGGAGAAGCCGCCGCTCAACGACATCCGCGTGCGGCAGGCGATCCGGCTCGGCCTCGACGTGGATCAGATGCTGCTCGCCGGCTACAACGGCCGCGCGCCGCGCCTGAATGCGCTGATCCCCGCGCCGATCCCGGGCCATTGGCCGGATGCGCCCGTCTATCGCCGCAACGTCGCCGAAGCCCGCCGCCTGCTGGCGGAAGCCGGCGCGCGCAACCTGCGACTGAAGCTGCTGGTGCTGAACCAGCCCGCCTTCCAGAACATGGCGCTGGTCGCCCGCGCGCTGCTGCAGGAGATCGGCGTCACGGTGGAGGTCGATGCGCGCGACGGCGGCGGCTTCTGGTCCGCCGGCCGCGGCGATGCCGGCCGCGACATCGAGATGTACATGACCGTGTTCAACGGCAAGCTCGACCCGAACTTCCTCATGCAGTGGTTCGTCTCGTCCCAGATCGGCGCCTGGAACTGGCAGCGCTTCGCCGATCCCGAATTCGACCGGCTGTTCGAGCAGGCGGCGGCGGAGCTCGACCCCGCGCGGCGCGTGCAGCTGGCGATCGAGGCGCAGCGCCTCATGGACCGCTCGGCGGCCTTCGTCTGGCTGACCAACAACGTCTCCTTCGTCGCGCACCGGTCCTGGCTGCGCCCGGCTTCCGTGCCGGGTTGGCTCGACTGGCAGTACGACGGCTTTACGGCCGCCTGACCGGGATGGGGGCGGGCGGCGCGCGGTATCTCGCAGGGCGGCTGCTGACCTCGCTGCTGATCGTCTTCGGCGCGATGCTGCTGCTCTTCGCGCTGTCGGCGCTGGTGCCGGGCGATCCGGCGGCCACCCTGCTCGGCCCGCAGGCGACGCCGGAATTCGCCGCGCGCTTCGTGCGCGAGATGGGGCTCGATCGCCCGCTGCACGAAAGGCTGTGGCTGTTCCTGTCGAATGTGCTGACCGGCAATCTCGGCGTCGATGTGCTGTCGGGGCGGCCGGTGGCGGGGCTGGTGCTTTCGGTGCTGCCCTCCACCGTGATCCTGACCTTCAGCGCCATCGGCCTCGCGGTGCTGGCCGGCGTGCCGCTCGGCATCTTCGCCGCGACCCATCGCGGCAGCGTCGCGGACAACGTGCTGGCGATCCTCTCGGTCGCCTTCATCGCCGTGCCCTCCTTCGTCGTCGCGATCCTGCTGCTGCTGGTCTTCTCGCTCTGGCTCGACTGGCTGCCGGTGCTGGGCGGCGGCGATGCATCGGACCCGATCGACCAGGCGAAGCGGCTGATCCTGCCCGCCCTGGCGCTGGCCCTCGGCTGGATCGGCTTCATCGCCCGCCTGGTGCGCAGTTCGATGCTGGAGGTGATGGCCGAGCCCTATATCCGCACCGCCCGCGCCTATGGCCTGCCGGAGCGCATCGTCACCTACAAATACGCGCTGAAGAATGCCTGCATCCCGACGCTCGCGATCCTGGGCCTCGGCATCGGGCGGCTGCTCGGCGGCGCGGTGCTGGTGGAGATCGTCTTCGCGCGGCCCGGCCTCGGGCGGCTGATCTACGATGCGATCTCGGTGCGCAACTTCCCCGTGGTGCAGGGCTCGGTGCTGGTGGTCGTCGTGCTGTTCGTGGTGGTGAACCTGTTGGTCGATCTCTCCTACGCCGCCATCGATCCGCGCCTGCGCGACCAGGGCCGGGGCGGCGCGGCGCGGTGAAGGCGCTGCGCGATGCCGCCGCGGTGCTGCGCGCCGCCTGCCGCAGCTTTGCGGGCGCGCTGGGCGCCGTGATCGTGCTGCTGGTGATGGTCGCGGCCCTCTTCGCGCCCTGGGTCGCGACGCATGACCCGGACGCGCTCGACATCCTGAACCGCTTCGCGGGCCCGTCCGCCGCGCATTGGCTGGGCACGGACCATCTGGGCCGCGATCTCTATTCGCGGCTGGTGCATGGCGCTTCCGTCGCGATGGCGGTCGCGCTCTCGGCCATCGCCATCGCGCTGGTGACGGGCACCACGCTCGGCCTGCTGGCGGCCTGGCTGCCGCCGCGCGGGGAGGCCGCGGTGCTGATCCTGTTCGACATCGTGGCCGCCTTCCCCTCGCTGGTGCTGGCGCTCGCCATCGTCGCGGTGTTCGGGCCTTCCACGCTGGTCGTCGTGGTGATCGTGGGCCTGACTCTGACGCCGCATTTCGGACGCGTCGCGCGCGCGCAGGCGCTGGCCTTGCGATCGGCGCCGTTTCTCGAAGCGGAGCGCATCCTCGGCGCCTCGCTCGGAAGAATCCTGCTGCGCCATGTGCTGCCCAACATCCTCGGCCCGCTGATCGTGCTGGCCAGCATGGACATCCCCGTCGTGATCGCGATCGAGGCCGGCCTCTCCTTCCTCGGCCTCGGCGTGCGGCCACCGCTCGCTTCCTGGGGCGTGCTGATCCAGGACGGCTACCAGTACCTCTCGGACAGCTGGATCCCCGTCCTGGTCTCCGCCGGCGCGCTGGCGGTGGCGACGCTGGGTTTCACCCTGTTCGGGGAAGCGCTGCGCGACGCCGTGGACCCGCGCCTCGGCCGGGATCGCTGAGCGATGGACGATCCGCTGCTCCGCATCCGCGGCCTGACGATGACGGCCCGCACCGCGCGCGGACCGGCGCGCATTCTCTCCGACATCCATCTCGACATCGGCCGCGGCCGCATCCTGGGCGTCGTCGGCGAATCGGGATCGGGCAAGTCGAGCCTGGCGTCCTGCCTGCTGCGCCTGCTGCCGCCGAACCTGGAACGGCTGGAAGGAAGCGTGGACCTCGCCGGCACCGACCTGCTGTCGCTGCCCGAACCCGCCATGGCGGCGCTGCGCGGCACCCGCATCGCCATGGTCTTCCAGGACCCGATGAGCGCGCTCAATCCGGTCTTCACCATCGGCACGCAGATGGTCGATGTCGCGCGCCGCCGCGCCCCGGGGCTGACCCGCGCGCAGGCGCTGGCGAAGGCCGAGGCGATGCTGGCGCGCGTCGCCATCCCCGATCCGCGCGCGCGGCTTGCCGCCTATCCGCACCAGCTCTCGGGCGGCATGCGCCAGCGCGTGGTGATCGCCATGGCGCTGCTGGCCGAGCCCGAACTGCTGCTGGCCGACGAGCCCACCACCGCCCTCGACGCGACGGTGGAGGCGCAGATCGTCGCCCTGCTCGACGATCTTCGCCGCGACATCGCCGGCAGCATCGTGCTGATCAGCCACCATCTCGGGCTCGTCGCGCAGCTCTGCGACGATCTCTGCGTGATGTATGCCGGCACGGTGGTGGAGACCGGCCCGACCGCCGCCGTGCTCGCCGCGCCCGCGCATCCCTACACCCGCGCCCTGCTGGCCTGCGAGATCGAGGCTGGCGACGAAGGCCGCCTCGCCTCCATCCCCGGCGAGGTCCCCGACCCCGTCGCGCCTGCGCAAGGCTGCGTCTTCGCCCCCCGCTGCGCCCGCGCCGAGCCGCGCTGCCACGCCGAGCCACCGCTGCTGCGCGACATCGCGCCCGGCCGCCGCGCCGCCTGCCACTTCCCCGGGGCCGTGCCATGACCGCGCCGCTCGCCGCGCTGGAAGGCGTCAGCGTCGACTTCGCCGGTGGCGTCCGCGCGCTCGACGACGTGACGCTGGCGCTGCCGCGCGGCACGATTCTCGGCCTGGTCGGCGAATCGGGCTCGGGCAAGACCACGCTCTGCCGCGCGCTGATGGGCCTGGTGCCGCACAGCGCCGGCCGCATCCTGTTCGATGGCGAGGAACAGCGCACCTGGCAGCGGCGCGACCCGCGCGGCTATCACCGCCGCGCGCAGATGCTGCTGCAGGACGCCGTCGCCTCGCTCTCCCCGCGCATGACCATCGGCGCGGCGCTGGACGAACCGCTGCGCATCCACCGCCTGCCGCTGGCGGAAGGCCGCGCGCGGCTCGCCGGCCTGCTCGCGCGGCTCGGCCTGCCGGCGCAGATCGCCACGCGCTACCCGCACCAGGTCAGCGGCGGCCAGGCGCGGCGCATCGGCATGGCGCGCGCGCTGGTGATGCAGCCCGACCTGGTGGTGGCGGACGAGCCGACCGCGGGCCTCGACGTCTCGGTGCAGGGCGAGCTGCTGAACCTGCTGCTCGACCTGCGCGCGGAACTCGGCCTGACCTGGCTGGTCGTCAGCCACAACCTGAACGTCGTGCGGCGGATCACCGACCGCACCGCGGTGATGTATCTCGGCCAGGTGGTGGAGGAAGCGCCGTCGCGCGACTTGTTCGCGCGCCCCGCGCACCCCTACGCCGCCGCGCTGGTCGCGGCCAATCCCGCCCTGCATGGCGGCCCGCGGCGCCCGCGCATCCTGCTGCAGGGCGAGATCCCCTCCGTGCTGCGCCCGCCGCCGGGCTGCCGCTTCCACACGCGCTGCCCCGTCGCGCAGCCGCGCTGCGCGGCCGAGGCGCCGAAGCTGGCCGAGATCGCGCCGGGCCGCCTGGCGCGCTGTCACTTCCCCTTCGCGCTGGCCGGGGCCGCCGCATGACACGCGTCATCGCCAATGCCCGCATGTATGCGGTCTCGCCGGGGGCGGAGGCCGCCTGGCAGGCGCTCATCGCCGCCATCGCGCGGGACGCCGAGGTGCCGCTGGACTACGAAGCCTATCCCGCGCCGCGGCCGCTGGAAGAATTGTGGCGCCGCCCCGATCTCGGTCTCGTGCAGATGTGCGGCTTCCCGATCGCGCTCGGCATCGCGCAGGTCGTGCCGATCGCCGCCCCCATCCCGGCGCTGCCCTGGGCCGAAGGCCGCGCCATGTACCGCAGCGACCTGATCGTCCGCGCCGACAGCGACTGGACGCGGATCGAGGACAGTTTCGGCCATCGCCTCGGCTGGACCGTCAGCCATTCGCAATCCGGCTTCAACGTGCTGCGCCGCCACCTGCTGCCGCATCGCCGCGCGCGGGGTGGCGCGAAGCTGTATGCCGAGGTGCGCGGCAACCTGATCACCGCGCGCGCGGTGCTGGATGCGGTGATCGAGGGGCGGATCGACATCGGCCCGCTCGATGCCTATTGGCACGCGCTGCTGGCGCGCCACCGGCCGGATCTGGCCGCCGGCATCCGCGTGCTGGAGAGCACGGCGACCGCGCCGATGCCCGCCTTCGTCGCCGCGCCGGGATTGCCGCCGGAGGCCGCGCAGCGCCTGCGGGAGGCCTGCCTGGCGGCGGCGTCCCGGCCCTGGTTCGCGCCCCTGGCGGAGCCGCTGCTGCTGGCGGGTTTTTCGCCCGTCACCCATGCCGACTACGCGGCGACGCTGGCCTGGGCGGAGGAGGCGGTGGCGGAGGGGTATGCCGAGCCCGGGTAGCGGCGCGCCCAATGCGGCGCCCAGGCCCGGTCCGGTCACCCCAGCGGCGTTTCGCCGAACCGCGCCCAGAGCCTCGGGTAGCGCCGCGCGAGGTCGTCGGGGTCTTCCGCGAACGGCGTGCCCGCCGGGGCGGGCGGCAGCCTCAGCCATGCCGGGTCGATCCGGGCGAGAATCTCGGCGGGGCGGCGCCCGGTGATGGCCGCCCACACGGTCATGGCGACATGGCCGATCTCCTCCGCCATCAGCGGCGCCGACCGGTCCGGCGGCAGCAGTTCCGCCAGGCCGTCCGGATCGGCCAGCACGCGGCCGAACACCGCCTGTCCCTGCGCCACCAGCCAATGGCGGAAATAGTCGAAGGCATCGTCGCCGGCGCCGCCATGGATGACATAGGCCGCGCCCCAGAGATCCCAGCGATAGGCGCCGGCGACCTGGCGGACGAGAGCCGCCTGGAAGGCGACGATGTCGTCGGGCGGCAGGCGGCGGAGCGCAGCGCCCAAGGCCTCGGCCTGCGCGGCCTCGTCGCCACCTGGGCCGGCCGCCTGCCCGATGATGGACCAGAACCGGTCCTCCGGCATGGGCTGCGCCATCGGCATGCCGATGTCTCCTGTCGGTCGGCCGCGCCCCGGGCCGGCGGGCGGCGCGGGGGCGGGAGGTGGCGATCCCCGCCGCGCGCCGGATTCGGCGGCCGCCGCGGCCCGGCGGAAGGCTGTGCGGCGACGACATAGCATGGCAGGCGCCGCCCGCGCGCCACAACGCGCGCCCCGCGTGGCCGCGGCGCTAGACGATGATCAGCGAAGAAAGAATCGCTGATCACGGTCCAGCTTGTTGTTTCGTCGCGTGATTCACGCCTTCGGACGTTACGCCCTTCGGCGATCACGCTCTACGCCACGCCGAAGCCCAGCGCGGCCAGCGCGGCGCGGCCTTCCGCGGAGTCCAGCACCTCCCGGAACGCCCGCACGCCCGGGCGGCCGGCGCGCGCCTCCGGCAGGAAGAAATCGTAATGCTCCTCGGCGAGCGGCAGGACGCCGAGTCCATAGGCGGAAGCGACCGTCGCGATCGCCACCCCCCAATCGGCGCGCCACTGCGCCACCGCCGCGGCGACGGCGTTGTGCGATTTCAGCTGGTTGGCGTAGCCGGCCGGCCGCGCCCCCCCCAGAATCCCGTCCAGCAGGATGCGCGTGCCCGAGCCCGCATTGCGGTTCACCAGCAGGCAGGCGGGATCGGCCGCAGCACGCGCCACCGCCGCGCGCCCCTCCTGCCCCTCGAAGCGGGCATCGCCGGGGCGGAACACCACCCCCTGCATGCGCCGCCAGCCCGGCACCAGGCGCAGGCCGGGCGCCAGGAAGGGCGTGTTGTAGGCGCCGCCGCGCGGGTCCGGCAGATGCGCCGGCGCCAGGTCGCATTCCCCCCGCTTCGCCGCCGCCAGCCCGCCCAGGCTGCCCACCGCCAGCGTCCGCCCGCGCAGGCCCCGCTTCGCCAGCAGATCCAGCAGCGCATCCAGCCCGACGCAATGGCTGCCGATCAGCGTGAGGTCCGGCGGCCGCAGCGCCCCGCCGATCAGCCGGACGCGCACCGCCTGCCCGGCCTCCGCCCCCGCATCCAGCGCCGGGATGGCGAAGACGCCGTCCGCCTGGGAGAAGGCGGTGACGCTGCCCGAGCCCTTGCCCAGCGGCCAGGCGACCAGCCCCGCCACCTCCGCGTGCCCCGGCGCGTCGCCGGCGGCGTCCGCGGACAGCGACACCATCACGTATTCGGTGCGGCCCAACTCGCTCGGCGTGCGCACCGCGAGCCGCGCCGGGACCTCCGCCTCCTCGCGCGGCGGCAGGCCGGCCAGCGCGCGGATCACCGGCACCACGAAGTCCTGGAAGGTGAAGACCGCGCTGGTCGGGAAGCCCGGCAGCACCACCACCGGCTGCCGCCCCACCACCGCCAGGCAGAGCGGCTTGCCCGGCTTCAGCGCCACGCCATGCACCAGGATGCCCGGCGGCCCGAGCCCGCCCAGGATCCGGTGCGAGACATCGCCCGCGCCCTTGCTGGTGCCGCCCGACATCACGACCAGGTCCGCCGCCGCCAGCCCGCGCCGCACGGCGTCCGCCAGCGCCGCCTCCTCGTCGCGGAAGATGCCGAGCGGCAGGGGCTCGCCGCCATGCTCGGCGACGGCCGCGCAGAGGATCGCGGCGTTGCTGTCGGCGATGCCGCCCGGCGGCAGCTTCGTGCCGGGCGGGTGCAGCTCGTCGCCGGTGGAGATCACCGCGACGCGCGGCCGGCGCACCACCGGCACCTCGCCGAGGCCGGCGGCGGCCAGCATGCCGATCTCCCGACTGGTCACCAGCGTGCCGGCGCGCAGCACCGTCTCGCCGCGGGCGATGTCGCTGCCGGCATGGGCGATGAACTGGCCGGGCGCGGCGGCGCGGGCCAGCAGCACCTGCGGGCCTTCAGGACCCTCGGCCAGGTCGGTCTGCTCGATCATCACCACCGCGTCCGCCCCGCGCGGGATGACGCCGCCGGTGGAGATCGCGGTCGCGGTGCCGGGGCCCACCTCGATCGCCGGGGCGACGCCGCAGGCCAGCACCTCGGCGTTCAGGCGCAGCCGGCGCGGCGCGGCCTCCGTCGCGCCGGCGCTGTCGGCGGCGCGCAGCGCGAAGCCGTCCACCGAGGCGCGGTCGAAGGGCGGCGCGTCGGCGGCCGCGGCGATGGTCTCCGCCACCACGCGGCCGAGCGCCTGGGCCAGCGCCACGCGTTCCGCCGGCAGGGGCGAGAGGTCGAGCGCGGCGCGGAAGCGGCGCATCGCCTCCTCGGCCGGGATCACCTCCAGGAACTGCTCCTGGCGGGCGGCGCGGCGGATGCGGGCCAGCAGGCCGGGATCAAGTGTCACGGGCATCGGGCGGTCCAGATCGGGTCGAGCGCCACCTCGGCCCCGGCCTCATGGCCCTCGGCGCCGGGGGGGATGGCCAGCACCGCGTCCGCGGCGGCGAGCGCGCCGGCGGGCAGCGCGCCGATGGCCAGCGGATGGGCGCGGCCCTCGGCGTCGAGCTGCACCGGCACCCAGTCCAGCAGCCCGACGGCGGAGGCGAGCTTGGCCGCCAGCCGGGCGCGCATCCGCGTCGGCGGGGCGGCGCCCGCCAGCGTCGCCAGCGCGGGACGGCCGAGCAGCAGCCAGGCGGCCAGCGCATCCTCCGCCAGGCCGGGCAGCAGCAGCACCGGCGTCGCGGCCACCTGGCCGAGGCCGGCCGTCATGCCGGGCCGCATGCCGATGCCGTGCAGCGCGACGCGGCCGGCCAGGGCCAGGCCCTCCGCCGAGCGGTCGGAGGCGCCCTCCCCGCTGCCGCCGGCCAGCAGCAGCAGGTCGTGGCGGGGCGCGGCCTCGCGCAGCGCGGCGGCGATCGCGTCCGGGTCGTCGGGGCAGGACGGCAGGGGGGAGAGAAGGGCGCCGGCGGCGAGCGCGGCGAGCAGCGGGCGCAGCGTGTCGCGCGCCGGCTCGGCGACGATCTCCGCCCCGGTCGCGATCCAGCCCAGGCGCGGGCGGCGCACCGCCACCTCCGCCAGGCCGAGCGCCGCCAGGGCGGGCAGGTCGCGGGGGCCGAGGCGCTGGCCGGCGGCGCGGATCAGCGTGCCGGCGGCGATCGCCTCGCCGGGCTGCAGGACGCCCTCGCCGGGGGCGGCGGGGCGCAGCGCGGCGGCGAGGGGGCCTGCCGCCTCCAGGTCGAAGTCGCGCAGCACGGCATCGGCGCCGGGGGGCAGCGGCTCGCCGGCCGCCACCGGCGCGGGCGGCGCCGGCAGGGGGGCGGGCGCATAGGGACCGGCGCCGAGGGTCGCCGCGGCCTCCACCGCCCAGCCGTCGCGGCGGGCCAGGGGGCGGGCGGGCACCGGGCAGGCGGCGCGGAGATCCCCGGCCAGCACCAGGCCGAGCGCCTGGTCCACCGGCAGCCGGCAGGGCGCGACCGGGCCGGGCAGCAGCGCGCGCAGCGCGGCCAGCGCATCCTCCGGCGCGGTCAGGCGCAGCGTCGGGCGGGGCGGCATGGGGCGGGGGCGGTCATCGCGCGGATGTGGCCCGGCGGCACGGCGGTGACCAGAGCGGGAACGGACCCCGCGGCGCCCGGAGACCGGCGATGGCGGGCGCGCCCAGGCTGCGCAACCCAGGCCCGCGGCGCGTGCGGCATCCGGGCAGGCCGGGCCGGCGTCCGGACGCCGCGCGCCGGCTCAGATCAGGCACAGCTCCCGCAGCTGGTCGCGCAGCGCCGGCGGCAGCTTCTCGAGCCCGGCGGCCGGCACGGTGCCGCGGGGCAGGTCGGGCGGCGCGGCGGCGGGGTCCAGGTAGCGCCAGCCCTGGAAGGGCTTCTGGGGGCGCAGCTCGACCGGCACCAGCTCGGGGTCCAGCACCAGGCCGCAGCAGGGGGAGCCGTCGTCCCAGGCATCGTCGCGCACGTCCAGCAGGCGCTGGCGCAGGCGGATCACCCCGCCGATCACCCAGTAGAGCGAGCCGCCTTCCAGCAACTCCTCCACCCGCTTCGGCATCATCCGGGTCTGGTGGCGCAGCGGCGGGTCCTGGCGGGCCCGCAGCGCCTGCCAGGCGGCGAGGTCCGCGGGATCCTTCACCCCGACGCAGAGCTTGATGAGATGCAGCATGGCGCGCCCGTGATGTGGCCGGCGGCCGAGTCCGCGCAAGCCCGGGATGGCGCCCGGGATGGCGCCCCGGATGGCGCCCCGGATGGCAGCGGCGTCATCACGGCTTGTCGCACGGCGCGCGACAGGGCTAGGTGTGCGCAACGACGCTTTGCGAAAAGACCGGGGAGCCCGACGTCATGCATCGCCGCATCATCGAACGCCGCCTCGTCCTGGCCGGGCTCGGCCTGGCCGGCCCTGCCCTGCTCGGGCTGCGCGCGGCCTCCGCGCAGCCGCGCAACGCCGCCTGGCCGCGCAGCCTGAACATGGGCACCGCCGCGCCGGGCGGGACCTATGCGCTGTACGGGCCCGCCTGGGGGCAGCTGGCGCAGGAAGCGACGGGGGTGCAGATCTCCTACCGCACCACCCAGGGCCCGAACCAGAACATCATCCTGGTCCAGCGGCGCGAGGTGGAGCTGGGCATGGTGACCATGGGCGTCGCGCTGCAGGCCTGGAACGGCCAGGGCGACTGGACCCAGGGCAACCGCTTCCGCGACATCCGCGCGCTGTTCCCGATGTACGACACGCCCTTCCACGGCATCGCGCTGCGGGCGTCGGGCATCACCAACCATGCGCAGCTGAACGGGCGCAGCGTGGGCGTCGGGCCGCGCGGCGGCACGCCGGGCACCTATTACCCGCTGATCCTGAACCACCTGGGCGTGCGGCCTTCGGCGATCCGCTTCGGCTCGGCCTCCGACATGGCGGGGCAGCTGCAGGACCGGCTGCTGGATGCCTTCGTCTTCGCCTCCGGCGTGCCGGTCCCGGCCTTCTCCGAGCTGGAGGTGCAGGCGGACGTCAACTACCTCGACTTCTCGGAGGACGAGGTGCGGCGCCTGACGACGCAGTATCCGGAGCTGGCCGCCGGCACGCTGCCGCTCGGCACCTACCGCAAGCAGGACCGGCCGCTGCGCATCGTCGGCATGTACAACTTCGCCATCGCCCACCGGACGCTGCCCGAGGACCTGGCCTACGAGATCACCAAGTCGGTGCTCGGCCAGAACGCAAGGCTGCGCCAGGCGATCGCCGCGGCGTCGGAGACGCTGGCCGAGAACTGGACCAAGAACAGCTTCCTGCCCTTCCACCCCGGCGCCGCGCGCTACCTGCGCGAGGTCGGGCAGGCGGTGCCGGACAGCCTGGTCCAGGCCTGACCCCGGCCGGCGTGACCGTCGGCGCGGCCACGCCCCCGCCTGCGCCGGCCGCGATCGGATCGCCGGCAGGGCGCCTCGGGACGGGAGACGGCACGCCGATACCCGGCGGCATCGGCCTGCGCGGGACGCGGCCGATGGTCACGGCGGGCAGGGATGGCCGGGCCCGGATCCCGGCCAGGCTTCGGGACGGCACCTTGACCGGCGGCCGGCGAGGCGCGGAGGCCTGACCCGGGACCGCCCGCGCGGGCCGGGCGCGGGCGGCGCCGGCCATTCACCAGGCGGCAAGGCCCGGGCGGCATGATGCTTTCCGGAACAGCCTTCCGGTGAAAACATGCCGAAAATTCCGAGCTTGTCCGTCGGCCGCAAGCTTGCGGCCTCCGCCGCCCTTGCCCTCTGCCTGCTGGCCGGGCTGGTGGGGCTGGTCCGGATCGAGATGGCGAACGTGCTGGATGCCCAGCACCGCCAGGCCCAGGCGGAGGCGGCACGCGACCGCATCGATGCCGGCATGGCGGCGCTGCGGGACCTGGCGGTGCTGGAGCGCGACCTGCTGATGACGGTGCAGGCCGCCGGCCAGGTGCCGGCGCGGGAGCGGCTGATGGCGCAGCTCGAGCAGGGACTGGGCGAGCTGCAGTCCGGGATCGCGGCCCATGGCCACCCTGCCATGCTGACGGCCGCCGCCCCGTTGCGCGAGGCGGCGGAGCGCTACCGGGCGGCGGTGGCGGCGCTGGCGGCGGAGCGGGCGCGGCTGATCGAGGTGCGGGACGCGCGGCTGCTCGGCCAGTCCGGCGACTACGATGCGGTGTTCGAGGCGGTTTCCGCCACCATCGGCTTCGACCTGCAGGGCGAGCAGCAGGAGGATGTGCGGCAGCGCGCGATGACCGTGCATGGCGCGGTGAACGAGCTGCGCCTCGGCGTGCAGCGGCTGTTCGCGACGGGCGAGGAGGCGGAGGTGCGGCGCATCCGCCGCGGCATCGCGCAGGTGCGGGTGCATGGGCGCGGGCTGGCCTCGATGGACGTGGTCGACCGGCTGCGCGGCGACCTCGGCCGGCTGAACGAGCGGGCGGCGGCGCTGGCCCTGGCGGCGGAGGAGGTGCTGGCGGCGCGCGAGGTCTCGGGGCGCATCCAGCGCGAGCAGGTGGCGCCGGCCTTTGCCGCGCTGAGCGAAGTGCTGGCCGGGATCAACGAGGCCAGCATCCGCCTGGGCGGCGTGGAGCGTGCGACGCTGGTCGAGACGGCGAGGCAGGTGAAGAGCCTGGCGACCTGGGCGGGCCTCGGCATCGCGCTGGTGCTGGTGCTGTCCTCCCTGTTGTTGGCGCGCAGCATCGGCGCGCCGCTGCGGCGGCTGGCGGCGACGGTGCGCGCGATCGCGGCGGGGGATGCGGCGGTGGCGGTGACCGACCGCGGCCGCGGCGACGAGATCGGCGCGATCGCCGTGGCGGTGGAGGAGCTGCGCGGCACGGTGGGCCGCGCCTTCGCGCAGCAGCAGATGCTGGAACAGCTGCCGACCGGCATCATGAGCGCGAATCCGAAGGACGGCTTCCGGATCGGCTACATGAACGCGGAGTCGAAGCGGCTGCTGGGCAGCATCGCGCAGCACCTGCCCTGCCCGCCCGAGGAGATGCTGGGCAGGAGCATCGACATCTTCCATGCGCGGCCCGAGCGCCAGCACGCGATCCTGTCCGACCCGGCGCGGCTGCCGCACCGGGCGCGGATCCGCCTGGGCCAGGAGGTGCTGGACCTGCGCATCTCCGCCATCCGCGACGCGGCGGGCGACTATGCCTCCGCCATGCTGTCCTGGACGCTGGCGACCGAGCAGGCGCGGCTGGCCGACAGCTTCGAGCGCGAGGTCTCGGCGGTGATCGACGCGGTGGCGGCGAGCGCGGAGCGGCTGCAGGCCTCGGCGGCCGGGCTTTCGGCGTCGGCGGCGACCTCGGGCGAGGAGGCGGCGGCGGTGGCCGCGGCCGGCGGGCGGGCGCATGCCGACGTGCAGTCGGTGGCGGCGGCGGCGGAGGAGATGGCGGCGAGCGTCACCGAGATCTCCCGCCGGGTGGGCGAGGCGGCGGAGGTCGCGGGCCGCGCGGTGGCGGAGGCGCGCGCGACCGATGCGACGGTGCAGGGGCTGTCGGAGGCGGCGGCGCGGATCGGCGACGTGGTGCGGCTGATCGGCGACATCGCGGGGCAGACCAACCTGCTGGCGCTGAACGCGACGATCGAGGCGGCGCGGGCGGGCGATGCGGGCAAGGGTTTTGCCGTCGTGGCGAGCGAGGTGAAGTCGCTGGCCGGCCAGACGGCGCGCGCGACGGAGGAGATCGCGACACAGATCGGCCAGATGCAGCAGGCCACCGCACAGGCGGTGGCGGCGATCCGCGGGATCGGCACGACGGTGGAGCGCACCAGCGAGATCGCCACCGCGATCGCCGCGGCGGTGGAGGAACAGGGCGCGGCGACGCAGGAGATCGCCCGCAGCGCGACGCAGGTGGCGGAGGCGACGGAGACGGTGGCGCGCCGGATCGAGGGCGTGCGGGGCGCCGCGGAAGCCACCGGCGGCGCGGCCGGGACGATGCGCGACGACAGCGCGACGCTGGCCGGGCAGGCGGCGACGCTGCGGGAGAAGTCCGGCGGGTTCCTGCGGGCCGTGCGGGCGATGTGAGGCGGCGGGCGGGCCGCGCTGGGGTTGGGGTGCCGGCGCGGTCGGCCATGCCGCCGGCGCCCCCCCGCGGAGGGAGCGGAAAGGCGCCGGGCAACTGGCCGGCATGGGCGACTTTGGTCATTTGGCCATTTGGTACTTTGGAATCCACGATTTCCGTGTCTGGCCGGGCGTGCGGGCTGCGAAGGATCTGCCAAGCCGCTGTTTTGTGGAGGTTAATGCGCCAGCAGACCACATGTCCTTTGGCTTTTTGGCCATTTATCGCGAATCGACGCCCTTTGGGACGCGAGTCGGGCGATGCCGGGACAACGGATGCGCGGTTTCAAGGAGCGGGCGCGTCGGCGTGCCGACGCGTTCTGATTATGTTCTGAAACGCGCCGGGAAGTCCAGCCCGGCGTGCCGCCACGGCCGGCAGCGCGGTCGGCGGGAGGGTCGCTGGCCTCCGCCACGGGCGGCGCACCCGTCGGGCGCGGCGCGCAACACCCCGCGCCCGCGGTTGCCCCGCCGCCCCGCCCGCCCTACCTGCCCCGCAGATCGGCCGCGGGTCGCGGCCAGGGAGCACCCCATGGGTTATCGGGTCGCGGTGATCGGCGCCGCCGGCGCCGTCGGGCGGGAGATCCTCAAGACCCTCGCCGAGCGCAGTTTCCCCGCCGAGGATGTCGCCGCCCTGGTGCCCGGCCGCAGCGGCGGGCAGCCGGTGTCCTACGGCGACGACCAGGTGCTGCGCGTGCGGGGCCTCGACGCGCATGAGTTCTCGGACACGGATTTGGCCATCTTCGCCGCCGGCGCGGCGGTGAGCGCCGCGCATGTCCAGCGCGCGACCAATGCCGGGACCTGGGTGGTGGACCTCTCGGCGCGGTTCCGGCTGGAGCCGGGCGTGCCGCTTGTGGTGCCCGAGGTGAATGCCGCCACGCTGGAACGCGCCCGCGGCAAGCGCCTGGTCGCCAGCCCCTGCGGCATCGCGATCCAGCTGGCGCTGGCACTGAAGCCGCTGCATGCGCTCGGCGGGGCGCGGCGGGTTGTGGTGGCGACCTACCAGGCGGTGTCCGGCGCGGGGAAGGAGGCGATGGACGAGCTGTGGGCGCAGACCCGCGGCGTCTATGTGAACGAGACCCCGCCGGCCGAGCAGTTCCCGAAGCAGATCGCCTTCAACGTCATCCCGCA
>JAIYDD010000187.1 GCA_027487675.1 Acetobacteraceae bacterium
CTGGACGTCGTCATCTGCAACAGTCCGGGGACGGTGGCGCAGGCCTTCGTGGAGCAGCATGAGGCGTTCCAGCGCAAGTCGCCGCCGCATCGGCGGGCGTTGGAGCCGTTGTTGGGCGATGGGTTGTTCGTCTCGGATGGCGCGGTGTGGCGCGAGAGGCGGCGGGTGGTGGCGCCGGTGACGCATGCCTCGCGCCTCCCGGCCCTGGCGCCGGCGATCACGGAGGCGGCGGCGGAGTGTGCCGCGGCGTGGCTGCAGCAGCCGGCGGGGCGGCCGCTCGACGTGCTGGCGGAGATGGGGCGGCTGACGGCGGAGATCATCTGCCGGGCGATCTTCGGCCGGGCCTTGGGGCGGGATGCGGCGGCGACGGTGGTCGCGGCCTTCGCCGAGTATCAGCGCCTGGTGGACCAGACGGACCTGCTGGCCTTGCTGCGCGTGCCGGACTGGGTGCCGCGGCCGGTCGGGCGGCGCACGCGGGCGGCGGCCGCGCGCATCCATGCGGTGGTCGATCGGCTGATCGCCGACATCCTGGAGGGCGGGGCGGGGGAGGCGAGCCTGATCCGCGCCATGGCCGAGGCCGAGGTGCCCGGCACCGGCGCGCCGATGGACCGCCGGGCCTTCCGCAACGAGGCGATCGTGCTGTTCATGGCCGGGCACGAGACGACGGCGAATGTGCTGTCCTGGGCGCTGTTCATCCTCAGCCAGGATGCGCGCAGCGCGGCGCGGCTGCGGGTGGAGCTGGATGCCGTGCTGCGCGGCCGGCCGGCGACGCTGGAGGACCTGCCGAACCTGCCGTTTGCGCGGGCGGTGGTGGAGGAGACGATGCGGCTCTATCCGCCCGTCCCCTTCCTGTCGCGCGAGGCGATCGCGCCGGGGCGGATCGCGAACCGGGAGGTGCGCAAGGGCGCGGTGGTGCTGGTCTCGCCCTGGCTGCTGCATCGCCGGCCGCAGCTGTGGGACCAGCCGGATGCCTTCATCCCCGATCGCTTCATGCCGGGGGCGCCGCGGCCGTCGCGGCACGCCTACATCCCGTTCAGCGTCGGCCCGCGGGTCTGCACCGGCGTGCAGCTCGGCCTGGCGGAGGCGGTGATCTGCCTGGCCACGCTGATGCAGGCGGTCGAGCTGGAGCTGGTGCCGGGGGTGGAGGTGATGCCGGTCGCGCGGCTGACCCTGCGGCCGGGGGATGCGCTGCCCATGCAGGTCCGGGCCCGGCGCCCGGCATACCCAAGCGGGTCCGGCTCGCCTATGTAGGGGACTTGCGCGGCCGCGGCCGTGCGCAGGGGAACCGGGCCATGCAGACCGACAAGGTCGAGGACATCCTGGCGGTCGCCAGCGCCTGGCGCGCGCAGGGCGAGACGGTGGCGTTGGCGACGGTGGTGGAGACCTGGGGCTCCTCGCCGCGGCCGGCGGGGTCGCGGCTGGCGGTGACGCAGACGGGGCGGATCGCCGGCAGCGTCTCCGGCGGCTGCATCGAGGGCGCGGTGGCGGATGCCGCGCAGGCCACGATGAAGACCGGCACGCCGCAGCTGCTGGATTTCGGCATCAGCGACGAGCGCGCCTGGGAAGTCGGGCTGGCCTGCGGCGGCAAGCTGAAGGTCTTCGTGGAGAAGCTCGGGTGACGCCGGACACGCTGGCCCGGCTGGAAGCCGCCCGCGCCGCCAAGCGCCCCGTCGCGCTGCTGACGCGCCTGACGGATGGCGCGCAGCTTCTGCATCCGGGCGACGACGTCCCCGCCCCGCTGGCCGAGGCCGCGCAGGCCGCCCTGGCCGCGGATGCCGCGCGCAGCGCGGAGCACGAGGGCGCCACCTGGTTCGTCCACCCGCACAACCCGCCGCTGCGCCTGGTCGTGGTGGGCGCCGTCCACATCGCCCAGGCGCTGGTGCCGATGGCGGCCGCGATCGGCTATGCGGTGACGGTGGTCGATCCGCGCCGCGCCTTCGCGACCGAGGAGCGCCTCGGCGACCGCGTCGCCATCTCCACCGACTGGCCGGACGAGGCGATGGCGGCCCTCGCCCCCGATGCCCGCACGGCCGTCGTCACGCTGACCCACGACCCGAAGCTGGACGACCCGGCGCTGGAGGTCGCGCTGCGCAGCCCGGCCTTCTACGTGGGCTCGCTCGGCAGCCGGCGGACGCATGCGAAGCGGCTGGCCCGGCTGGCCGAGGCGGGGCTGACGGAAGCGGAGCTTGCCCGCATCCATGCGCCGGTCGGGCTCGACATCGGCGCGGTGACGGCCGCCGAGATCGCGGTTTCCATCCTGGCGCAGGTGGTCGCGGTGCGCCGCGGGGCGGGGAAGGCGGCATCGTGATCTTCGGCCCCACCCCGCTCGACGAGGCGCGCGGCGCCATCCTGGCCCACACCGTCCGCCTGCCCGGCCGCGTCATCAAGAAGGGCTCCGTGCTGGACGAGGCCGCGATCGCGGCCCTGCGGGAGGCCGGGCGGCGCGACGTGATCGCCGCGCGGCTGGAAGCCGGCGACGTGCCGGAGGACGAGGCGGCGGATCGGCTCGCGACCGCGCTGATGGCGCCGCTGGTCACGCGGTCCCGCGCCTCCACCGGGCGGGTGAACCTGCTGGCGGACAGCGCGGGCCTGCTGACCGTCGATGCCGGCGCGATCGACCGCGTCAACGAGGTGGATGAGAGCCTGACCGTCGCGACCCTGCCCGACCACAGCGTGGTCGCGGCGAGGGAGATGATCGCGACCATCAAGGTGATCCCCTTCGCCGTCCCCGGCCGCGTGCTGCAGGTGACGGAGGCGCTGGCGAAGTCCCGCCCCGCCATCGCCATCCATCCCTTCCGCCCGCTCAAGGTCGGCCTGGTGCTGACGGAGCTGCCGGGCATCAAGGAAAGCGTGATGGAAGGCGCGGTGGAGGCGACGGATGCGCGCATCCGCGGCCTGCTGGGATCGCTGCTTCCGGTGGAACGCGTGCGGCACGACGAGGCCGCGACGGCCGAGGCGCTGACCAGGCTGCGCAAGGCCGGCGCCGAATTGCTGCTGGTGGCCGGCGCATCCGCCGTGGTGGACCGGCGCGATGTCGGCCCCGCCGCGATCGTGCGCGCCGGCGGCGTGATCGAGCATTTCGGCATGCCGGTCGATCCCGGCAACCTGATCTGCCTGGGCCGGATCGGCGAGATCCCGGCGATGGTGCTGCCCGGCTGCGCGCGCAGCCCGAAGCTGAACGGCTTCGACTGGGTGCTGGCGCGCATCTTCGCCGGCCGCCGCGTCACCGCGCGCGACGTGATGCGAATGGGCGTGGGCGGCCTGCTGAAGGAAATCGAGACCCGCCCCCTGCCGCGCGAGGAAGCCCCGCGCACGCCGCCCCCCGCGATCGCGCCGCGCCGCGCGCGCAGCGTCTGCGCGGTGGTGCTGGCGGCCGGCCGGTCGCGCCGCATGGCGCCCCTCAACAAGCTGCTGGTGACGGACCGCGGCGGCGCGCCGATGATCGCCCGCGTCGTGGACAACGTCCTCGCTTCCCGCGCCAGCCCGGTCATCGTGGTGACCGGCCACGAACGCGAACGCGTCGAGGACGCTCTCGCCGGCCGCCCGGTGCTGCTGGCCCATGCGGATGACTACGGGGAAGGGCTCTCGGCCTCCCTCAAGGCCGGGCTGCGCGCGGTGCCGCCCGATGCCGAGGGCATCCTGGTCTGCCTGGGCGACATGCCGCTGGTCTCGGGCGAGATGCTGGACCGGCTGATCGCCGCCTTCGACCCGGAGGAAGGCCGCGCCATCATCCAGCCCACCTACCGCGGCAAGCAAGGCAACCCGATGCTGTGGAGCCGCGAATTCCTGCCCGCCATGCTCGGCATCACCGGCGACGTCGGCGCACGCCACCTGGCCACCCAGCACGCCGACCGCCTGGTGGACATCGAGATGGCCGACGACGCCGTGCTGCGCGACTTCGACACCACCGACGCGCTGAAGACCCTGCCGGACTTCGCCGGGCGGAAGTAGCGGCAGGGGGCGCGGGGGTGGGCGCCGGTGGCTCCTCGGGAGGGGCGCCGCCCCTCCCGAACCCTCCCCGCCGGGGACCGTGGCGGTCCCCGGACCCCAGCCGTGAGTTTCGTCGTTGGTTGGGGAGGGGGCCACGCGCGCCCGTTCCGCTGGTGAACCTGCGAGGCCCCCTCCCCAACCAACGACCAACTGATGCCGGGTCCAGGGGCGGCCCGCCCCTGGCGGGTGGGGTATCGGGGAGGGCAGCGCCCTCCCCGGGCAACCAGCGCCTACCCCAGCGCCCCCTGCAGCCACCGCGCCCAGCCGAGCACCGCGCGGTCTTCGCCGGGGCGGCCGACGAGTTGCACGCCGAGCGGCAGGCCGGTCGGCCCGGTGCCGGCGGGGATGGTGATGTTCGGGCCTTGCAGCAGGGTCCACAGGGCGTTGAAGGCCGGGTCGCCGGTCCAGTCCAGGCCTCCGGGGGCTTCGCCGGGGGCGCTCGGGGTCAGCAGGGCGTCCATGTCGCCCATCAGCCCGTAGAGGGCCATGGTCGCGGTGGTCTGGGCGCGGCGGGCCTCGTCCAGCAGGGGGGCGGGCTGGCTGCGGGCCCAGTCCATCTTCTCGAGCAGCACGGCGGAGCATTGCGGGCGGGCGGCGTCCAGTTCCCACGCCAGCGCCTGCGCGCTTTCCATGTTCATCAGTGCCGGGTGCAGCTCGGCGGCGCGCAGCAGGATGGGGGGCAGGGCGAAGTCCACCACCTCGGCGCCGGCGGCGCGGGCGGCGTCCGCGGCGCGGTGCAGCAGGGCGATGGTCTCTGGCGCGGCCTTGGCGGGCTCCGGCCCGAGCGTCAGGCCGAGGCGCGGGGCGCGCGGCGGCCTGGCCTCGATCCCGCCCCAGGGCGCCGACAGGTCGCGCCCGCTCATCGCCCCGATCGCCAGCGCGCAATCGGCCACGCTGCGCGCCAGAATGCCGATGGTGTCCAGGCTTTCGCTCATGATCTTCATGCCGGCGCGGTGCAGCGTGCCGAAGCTCGGCTTGAAGCCGACGATGCCGCAGAAGGCCGCCGGCCGGACGATGCTGCCCGCCGTCTGCGTGCCGAAGGCCAGCGGCAGCATGAAGTCGGCGACGGCGGCGGCGGAGCCGGAGGAAGAACCGCCCGGGGTATGCCCCGGATCGTGCGGGTTGGCGGTGGCGCCCGGGTGGCGGCTGGCGAATTCGGTGGTGACGGTCTTGCCCATGACGACCGCGCCGGCGGCGCGCACCGCGGCGACCGCCGCCGCATCCGCCCGCGGCCGGTGCCCGGCCCAGATCGGCGATCCATAGGCGGAGGGCATGTCGGCGGTGTCCAGCACGTCCTTCACCCCGAGGGGGATGCCGTGCAGCGGGCCGGGCCGGGCGCGCGCGGCGGCGCGGCGGGCCTGGGCGGGGTCGAGATGGGCGAAGGCGCGGATCGCCGCCTCCCGCGAAGCGGCGCGGTCCAGGCAGGCTTCCATCAGGGCGGCCGGCGTCAGCGTGCCGGCGGCGATGGCCCGCGCGGCGTCGGTCGCGGTCAGGCGGGCGGGGTCGGTCATGGCGGGCGGCATCCCTCGGGCGGCGCGGCATCGGAACCCGCGCGGCCGCCCGGCGCAAGGCCGGCCGGCGCGGCGAGGCGGCGCGGGCCGGCGGGGCGGCTCCCGCGCGTCGGCACCTTGCGCAGCGGCCGGGCCCGCGCGGACGCGGCCGGCGCCCGCCGCCGCCTGGCGCCGCCGCGCTGCCGGTCGCGGCCCGGCCTCGCCGTTGCCCGGGCGGATCGGCGGTGGCGAGTCGCGGCGGCCGCCGCCACATTGCCCGGATGCCCGATCCCGACGGCCCCGCCACCCCAGGCAGCGCGATCCACGTGGCCGAGGACGCGTCCGGCGCGCTCGCCTATGTCGTCCCCCATCCCCCCGAGTCGCTGCCCGCCGTCCGGCCGGAAGCGCTGCTCGCCGCCTGGCGCGCCGCGCGGGACGGCGCCGCCGCCGGGCACTGGGGCCCGCCGCGCACCCTGGTCTTCCGCCACCCGGATGGGGAGGCGACGGTGCTCGCGATCGCGGACGCCGATGCCCGCTGCTGGGCGGAGGCGGTGGACCGCGGCGCCGATCTCTCCACCCGCGCCGGGCTTGCGCTCTGCCTCCGGCTGCTCGCGCTGATCGAGGTGATGGCGCGCGCCGCCTGGCTCGCCCGCTTCTTCGAGGTGACGTCGGACGGCGTGGAGATGCACCCCGCCCTGCTGCGCGCCGCCGCCGCCATGCCGCTCGATGCCGGGGCCCGGTTCGACGCGGAGGCGCTGCGGGGTCTATTGTCCCGGCGGCTGACGGCGCCGGCCTGACCCGCGCCGGCCACCAGCCGGCTGCCCCCGACCCGAGCGCGAGACCCACGCCATGGCCCGCCTTGCCGCCCCGCTCCTCCTGCTGCTGGCGCTGGCCGGCTGCGCCAGGCCGGTCGATTTCGGCGGCGGCCAGGCTGCCCGCGACTCGCGCGAAGATGCCTGCCGACAGGAAGCGACGCGGGTGGTGCAATGGCAGGATCGCGGCCAGCTGATGCGCGCCGACGAGGCGGAGAACCGCCGCGACGGCAATGCCAGCGCCACCCCGCCGTCGCGCGCCGAATCCGACCGGCTGGGCCAGCAGGTGGCGCGCGACCGGCTGGCCGCGGATTGCGTGCGCGGCGCGCCGCGCTGACCATGGACGCCATCGCCGAAGGACGAAAACCGGCCGGGCCTGGGACGCACCGGCAGCTTGGCCGCGCGCCCGGGCGCGGCGATCCGGCCCCGGCGATCGGCTGCGCCGCGGCGGCGGCGCGACGCCCCGCGCGCCCGGCGGCGCGACGCCCCGCGCGCCCGGCGGCGCCCTGGGCCGGGCGCTGAGGTGCCGGCCTTCGGGGCCCTCTCGCGGGCGCTGTCGCACCGCAACGCCCGCATCTATTTCGGCGCCTCGCTGGCCGCCTGGACCGGCCTCTGGATGCACCGCATCGCGGTGGCCTGGCTCGCCTGGGAACTGACGGGCAGCGCCTTCTGGGTGGGGATGGTCGCCTTCTGCGACCTGGCGCCGGCGGTCGTCGTCTCGCCCTTCGCCGGCGCGGCGGCCGACCGGCTCGACCGGGTGAAGCTCGCCTTCGCCAGCCAGGCCGCCATCGCGGTGCAGGCGGCGCTTGTCGCCGGCCTGACGGCGGCGGGGCAGATCACCATCGGCTCGCTGCTGGTGCTGGAGGTGCTGGGCGGCATCGCCGCCTCCTTCGCCCAGCCGGTGCGGCAGACGCTGATGCCGGGCATCGTGCCGCGCGCCGAGCTGCCGGCCGCGGTGGCCGCCAACAGCCTGACCTTCAACGTCGCCCGCTTCATCGGCCCGGCCATCGCCGGCCCGGTCATCGCGATCTGGGGCGTGGTGCCCGCCATCGCCGGGAACGCGGTGGGCTACGTGATCGCCTGCGCGAGCCTGCTGATGCTGACGGTCGCCGCCGCCGACCGCCGCGGCCATGCGCCGTCCGGCTCCATCTGGGGCGAGGTGGCGGAGGGGCTGCGCTACGCCGCCCGCCATCCGGGGCTCGGGCCGCTGCTGCTCTACGCGGCGCTGACGGCGGTGCTGCTGCGCGGGGTGCAGGAGATCCTGCCCCCCTTCGTGGAGCTGCGCTTCGGCCGCGGCGCCGAATCGCTGGCCATCCTGACCGCCTGCTTCGGCGTGGGCGCGCTGGTGGCGGGGCTGACCGTCGCGGCGCGCGGCAAGGTGGCGGGGGCGACCGCCATGGCGGTCTGGGGCGGGCTGGCCTGGGCGGCGGCGACGCTGGGCTTCGTCGCGACCGGCTGGTTCCCGCTCGGCATGGTCAGCGCGATGCTGATCGGCGCGTCGAATTCCGTGCACGGGATCGCGGTGCAGACGCTGGTGCAGAGTGCCACGGACCCGGCGCTGCGCGGCCGGATGCTGGCGCTGTGGGGGGTGATCACGCGCGCCTGCCCGGCGCTCGGCGCGCTGGCGCTGGGCGCGGCGGGGCAGGCCTTCGGGCTGGTCTGGCCGGTGCTGGTCGGCGTGGCGATGTTCCTCGGCGTCTTCGCCTGGGGCCTGTGGCGGCTGCGCGGCATGAAGGCGGCGCTGGAGCCGCCGCCGTGACGCGCCGCGCGTGACCGGGTTCGAGGCCGCCTGCGCCGCCGCCTGGCTGCTCGGCGGGGTGTTCGGCACGCTGGCCACCTGGCTCTACCTGCGCGGCCTGACCGCGGCGCCGCTGCCCGATCCCGGGCCCTTCCCGCCGGTGCTGGTGCTGCTGCCGATCCAGGCGCGCGACGCGGCGGAGGCAGCCCAGCCCGAGGCCTGCCTGCGCGCCCTGCTGGCCCAGGACTATCCCGGCCCCTGGCGCGTGGTGCTGGCCTTCGAGGATGCCGTCGACCCGGCCTTCCGGCTTTCGGCGATGGACCCTTCCCGCGTCTCGTCCGTGCTGGCCGGCGCCGCGGAGGGCCGTGCCCAGAAGGTGCACAACCTGCTGGCCGCGCTGGCCACGCGGCGCGCCGGGGAGGCGGTGGTGGCGACGCTGGATGCCGACACCCTGCCGCCGCCCTCCTGGCTGGCCGAGCTGACGCGGCCGGTGCGCCTCGGCGTCGCGGAGCTGGCGGCCGGCTACCGCTGGTGGCTGCCGATGGGCGGGCTGCCGGCGCGGCTCGGGGCGATTGCCGATCGCGGCCCGGCCAGCTTCGGGCGGCCGCGCTGGCTGAACCTGCTCTGGGGCGGCTCGACGGCGATCTCGGCCGCGGCGCTGCGCCGGCTGGACGTTCCCGGCGTCTGGGCCGGCGCGGTCTCGGACGACATGGCGCTGACGCGGGCGGCGCAGCGCGGCGGGCTTGCCCCCTTCACCACGCGGCGCGTGCTGGTGCCGAGCCCGGTGCGGATGTCCTGGGGCGGGCTGCTGCGCTTCGGGCGGCGGCAATTCGTGATGGTCCGCGTCTACCGCCCGCTCGCCTGGGCGGGGGCCGGGGTGGCGCTGCTGGGGCCGACGCTTGCGGGCGCGGTGGTGCTCGCCGCGGCGGCCGGGGGCAGCGCGGCGGCGCTGGCGGCGGTGGCGGCCGCGGTGGCGCTGCAGCAGGCCCGCGCCTCGCTGCGCGCCGAGATCGGCCGCCGCGTGCTGCCGGCCGGCGCGGCGGCCGCGCTGCGGGCGGGGATGGCGCGCGACCGGCTGCTGCTGCCGCTGGCGCATCTGGCCTTCGTCGCGGCCTTCCTCGGCTCCTGCATCGGGCGGCGCGTCGCCTGGCGGGGGCGGCGCTACACCATCCGGGCGCGCGACCGCGTGGAGGTGGAGCCGATCGGGCCGGGGGCCTGACGGCAGGGCCAGGGCCGGCAGGTCGCGGCGCCGCCGGCGCCCGCGAAGGCGTCAGCCGACCGGGTAGGGCCCCCCGGTGACCGGATCGCAGGGCGGGTCCGGCACCTTCGGGATGGCGTGCCCGGCCCGCGCCAGCTCGCCGGGGCGGCCGGTGAACTGCTCGGGCGGGTCGCCCGGCGGATAGGCGCCGACCACCAGCAGGTCCTCGGACTGACCGAGGTTCCGATGCCCGGTCCCGGCCGGCAGCACCACCACGTCGCCGGCCGAGAGGTCCAGCGTCACGCCATGCTCGCCGCCCAGCCGCACCCGCACCTGGCCGCGGGCGATGGCCAGCGCCTCATGCGCGTTCGGGTGGTAGTGGTGGAAGTCGTGGATGCCGTTGCGCCAGGCGGGCGGCCAGCCATGGCGGGCGAACAGCGCCTCGGCGGCGGCCGGGTCACCGCCGGGCAGCGCGCCGCGGTGCAGCAGCACCGGCAGCCGGCGGTTGTTCGGGATCCCGCCGCCCATGCTGGCGGCATCGGGCAGCATCAGCCGCTCCGCCCCATCCGGCCCGCGTTCATGCATGCCACCAGCCTCCCCGGTCGGTCCAGGGGAGGGTAGCGCAGGCCGCCTCAGTCGGCGAAGGCCTGGGTCGCGAGCCGCATGTGCCGCAGCGCGTGGGGCGATACGTCCTCGGCCAGCTGCGCCGGGCGCGGCGCCTCGGCGGTCAGCACGCGCGGGCCGGCCGGGCGGTTGTAGATGAAGCCGAAGGTCCCGTAGGTGCGGCCGAAGGCGCCGGCGTCATGCCCGACCTGCACGCGCACCGCGGTCCAGTCGTTGCGGTCCGACACGTCCACCACAACGACGTTGCGCATCACCGTGCCGCGGCGGATGCCCGGGCCCGCCCAGTTCGCGTGGTCGATCAGGATGGTGCGGTCGTTCACCACGCGGCTGACCACCGCGACATGGCCGTGCACCATCCCGCCCGAGGCGCGGAAGGCCAGCACCGAGCCGCGTTCCGGCTGCTGCCCGCGGGCATAGCGGCCGGCCGCGTTGTGCCACCAGTCGCGGCCGTTGCCGCTGACATCCATGCCGGTCGCCAGGCGCGCGAAGGGCACGCAGGACAGGCCGGAGGTGATGGAGACCGGCAGGATCGGCGTGCCCTGGCCGAAGCTGCGCGCCATGGCGTCCTGCGCCGCGGCCTGGGGCACGACGAAGGCCACCGGCTGGGTGAAGCCGGCCGACGGCGCCGCGGCCTCGCGCGGCGCCGGCGGCACCGGCCGCGGCACGGCGGCGGCGCGCTGCGGCGCGGCGGCGGGACGGGGAGCCTGGCTGGGCGTGACCACCTTCACCGCCTGGCGCGGCGGCTGGGCGGGACGCGCGGCATCCGCCCGGCCGGCGCCGGGCTGGGCCGCGACGCGGTCCTGCTTGCGGGCGTCCCGCGGCGTGCGGTCATTCGCCTGCGCCGCTGAAACGGTGATGCAGGTTCCGATGACAAAGCAAGCAACAGCGAGCGTGCGTTGTGCGCGCAAGGTCCGCTCCCGTTCCGTTTGGCCTCCGACAGAACCTCACGGCTCTGTCATGTCGGGCTAAAGCGGTGCGGACGGAGCGACAACCCGCTTCGGCGAAACATGTCGAAATCCGCTGTGATTTGTCGGTAACGGGGGAGCGCGAAACAGAAGAAACGGAGGATCGTCCTAGGACGACGCTTCTTGACGCTTGGTGACACAGTGTTGCGGCCTGGATGCAACACTCATGGCCGGCCCGTCATGTCCGGCACCGGACTCCGGGGCGCGGCCAGCGCATGTCCGGGGCGGCCAGGGCCGCCCCGGCCCGGCGTCACCGCGTCGCGGTGACCATGATCTCCACCAGGTGGCGCGGGTCGGCCATGTTGGCCTCCACGCAGGCGCGGGCCGGGCGGCCGGCGTCGCCCAGCCATTCCACCCACACCTTGTTCATCGCATCGCGGTCGCGGATGTCCTTCAGCCAGATCTGCGCCTGCAGCAGGCGCGTCTTGTCGGTGCCGTTGGCTTCCAGCGCGGCGTCGATCTTGGCGATCACCTCGCGCGTCTGGCCGGTGACGTCCTTCGACAGGTCGTCGGCCGTCAGGCCGGCGAGGAAGACGAAGTTGTGGTACTCGACCGAGTTGGACAGGATCTGGTTGCTGCCCTGGCGGGTGATCTTCGACATCGCGAACGTGCCTCCTTGTTCCGGCGGGGGGCGGTTCTAGAGCAGAAACCGCCCGCGCGGAATCGCCCGCCGGCGGGAATCTGCCGCGCGCGGAAGGGATGACGGGCCGGATCGGCCCGGCCGTCGGCGATCAGGCAAGCGGCGATCAGCCCGGCGCCGGCCGTCCCCGCTCGCCATGGTCGGCGGCCCCCGCCACGCCGCAGCCGCAGAAGGGGCAGCGGGCGAGGGCGGCGAGCCGCGGCTCGGCCTCCGGCGGCAGGGGGCGGCCATCGGCCACGCGGTCGAGTTCGGCGCGCAGCAGATCGTGCAGCTCCGCCTGGCCGCAGGCGCGGCTGCCATACTCGGCCGCGACCTCGGCCGTCGGCGGCTCGAAGCGGAAGGCGGAGGCGGTGGCGGGCAGCAGGCCGGCGGGAAGGCAGGCCAGCAGGCGACGGCGCGTGCTCATGCATTGCAGCCTAGCAAACCCGCCCGCCCCGCCGCCAGCGCGACGACGCGGCGGCCGGGCGGCTGGCCCCCGTCAGGCCACGGCGTAGCGGCTGGCGGAGGCGGCGGCGCCGATCATCGCCTCGAACACCGCGACGCCGTGGACCGCCTGCTCGACCGGCAGGGGGTAGGGCGCGCCCCCGGCGACCGCGGCGGCGAAGGCTTCCAGTTCCGCGGCTTCGATGTCGGTCTTCGGAAATTCCTTTGCCCAGCCCTCGCCGTCGCGCGGGGTGAAGGACAGGCGCTCATGCCCCTGGAGTTCCAGCATTCCCTCCGTCCCGAACAGCGCCACCCGCCAGTGCCGCGGCGCGAGCGCCAGCGTCGCGAAGCCCACCGTCGCCCCGCCCGCCAGCCGCCCCAGCATGGCCGTGGTGTCGTCGATCGTGGCCGAAACCTGGGCGTGGCTCTGCACCGAGACCCAGTCGAAGCGGCCGGCGAGATTGATGATCATGTCGATCATGTGGATGCCCATGCCGCCCATGCCGCCGAGCGGGCTTTCCGCCCGGTCCGCGCGCCACATGCCGGGCCTGTAGGCGGTGGCGCC
>JAIYDD010000068.1 GCA_027487675.1 Acetobacteraceae bacterium
ACGGTGATGCCGCCGGCCTCGCCGGTGCGGGTGAAGCGGCGCTTCACGCCCTTGAAGCCGGCGAGCGCGGTGCGGATGGTCTGCTCGTCGATGTCCATCTCGGCCGCGATGGCGATGGCGGCCAGTGCGTTCTGGACGTTGTGCTGGCCGAGCATCGGCAGGCGCATCGGCTTGAGGCTGCGGCTGCGCCCGGTGGCGCGGTCGCGGATCGCCACCTCGAAGGTCGCGCCCATGCGGTCGGTGATCAGCCGGTCGGCACGGATATCGGCCTGCGGCGAGAAGCCATAGGTGATGATCCGCCGGTCGGACAGGCGCGGGATCATCGCCTGCACCTCCGGGTGGTCGGCGCAGAGCACGGCGAAGCCGTAGAAGGGGATGTTGCCGACGAATTGCGCGTAGCCTTCGCGCATCGCCTCGCCGGTGCCCCAATGGTCCAGGTGCTCGGGGTCCATGTTGGTGACCACGGCGACCACGGCGGGCAGCTTCAGGAAGGAGCCGTCGCTCTCATCCGCCTCCACCACCATCCAGTCGCCGGCGCCAAGGCGGGTGTTGGTGCCGTAGGCGTTGATGATGCCGCCGTTGATGACGGTGGGATCGAGCTTCGCGGCTTCCAGCACGGCGGCGACCAGGCTGGTGGTGGTGGTCTTGCCATGCGTGCCACCGATGGCGACCGACCATTTCAGCCGCATCAGCTCGGCCAGCATCTCGGCGCGGCGCACCACCGGGATCAGCCGCGCACGCGCCGCCTGCACTTCCGGGTTGTCGCGCCTGACCGCGGTGGAGACGACGACGACCTGCGATTCGCCGAGATTTGCCGCGTCATGCCCGATGGCGACGGGAATGCCCGAGCCGCGCAGCCGCGCGACATTCGCGCTTTCGGCGATGTCGCTGCCCTGCACCCGGTAGCCGAGGTTGTGCAGCACCTCCGCGATGCCGGACATGCCGATGCCGCCGATGCCGACGAAATGCAGCGGGCCGATGGAAAGCGGCAGCGCGCGCATCAGCCGGCCTCCGCCGTCGCATCGGTGCGCGCGACCAGCGCCTCCAGCCGGTCCGCCAGGCGCCGCGCCGCATCGGGCCGCGCCTGCTTCGCCGCCGCTTCGGCCATGCGCGCCAGCACCGCGGGATGCGCGAAGCTGGCGGCGAGGTGGCGCGAGAGCGCATCTGCCGTGAAGTCGCGCTGCGGCATCAGCCAGGCAGCCCCCAGCGCGGCCAGGGAATTCGCGTTCGCGGTCTGGTGGTCGTCGATCGCGCCTGGCAGCGGCACCAGGATGGAAGGCCGACCGGCACAGGCGAGTTCCGCCACGGTGGAAGCGCCGGCGCGCGCGATGACGAGATGGGAGACGGAGAGCCGCACCGCCACGTCGCCGAAGAAGGGCGAGAGATCGGCTGGCACGCCGGCGGCGCGATAGGCGGCCTCGACGCGCGGCAGGTCCTCGGCGCGCGTCTGCTGCGTGACAAGCAGCCGGCCGCGCAACGCTTCCGGCAGCGCGGCGATGGCGGCCGGCACGACATCGGCCAGCACCCGCGCGCCGAGCGAGCCGCCCAGCACCAGCAGCCGGATCGCGCCGTCCTCCGCGGGCTGCACATAGCCCTGGCCGGCCAGGGCGGCGAGCGCCGGGCGCACCGGGTTGCCCACCACCAGCGCCGGCGCGCCATGCGGCACGCGGCGCGTCTCCGTCGCGGACAGCGCCAGCAGGTCGACGCCGCGCGCCAGCATCCGGTTGGCGCGGCCCAGCACGCCGTTCTGCTCGTGCAGCGCGGTGACGGGGCGCGCCGCGCCCCGCAGGCTGCGCGCGGCCAGCAGCGGCGGCACGGAGGGATAGCCGCCGAAGCCGATCACCGCAGCGGGCGAAAGCCGCGCGAGGATGCGCCGCGCCTCCAGCGTGCCGGCGGCCAGCGCCAGCGCACCGCGCGCCGCCGCGCGCAGGCCGCGGCCGGCGAGCCCTTCGCCCTTCAGCACGAAGCGTTCCGCGTTGCCGAAGGCGGGGCTGTCGAAGGCGGCGCTGCGCGCATCGGTCATCAGCGCGATGCGCTCGCCGCGCGCGATCAGCTCCGCCGCCAGCGCCTCGGCCGGGAAGAGGTGCCCGCCGGTGCCGCCGGCGGCGATGACGTAGGGTTGGGCTGCGGGGCCGCGCATCACCGCTCCCCCTCCGCCCGCGACAGGCGCCGGCGCGTCAGCGCCAGCAGGAAGCCCATCCCCAGTGCGATCGCCAGCACGGAGGACCCGCCATAGCTCACGAAGGGCAGCGTCATGCCCTTGGTCGGGATGAGATGCAGGGACGAGCCCATGTTGACGAAGGCCTGCAGCCCGAACTGCGTCAGCAGCCCGGCCGAGGCCAGCACGACGAACAAATCGGTCTCGCCCACCAGGCGCAGCAGTCCGCGCACCACGATGAAGGCGAAGAGCGCCAGGATCACCAGGCACATGACCAGCCCGAATTCCTCGCCCGCGACGGCGAAGACGAAGTCGGCATGCGCGTCGGGCAGGATGGTCTTCACCCGCCCCTCGCCGGGCCCGACGCCGAGCAGCCCGCCATGGCCGAACGCCTCCAGCGCCACAGTAACCTGGAAGTTATCGCCCGCATTGGGATCGAGGAAGCGGTGCACGCGCGACTGCACATGCGGGAACATGAGGTAGCCCAGCACCGCCGCGCCCAGCCCCAGCGCGCCGACCACGCCGACCAGGAACAGATTCAGCCCGGCGACGAAGAACTGCGCGAAGAACACCGCCGTGATCACCATCAGCATGCCGAAGTCGGGCTGGCCCTTCATCAGCGCGGCGATGACCAGGAAGATGCCGATTGCCGCCAGCGTCGGCAGCCAGCGCCCGGTCACCTTGCCCTGCGCGATCAGCCAGGCGGCGATCACCGCGAAGCACGGCTTCAGGAATTCGGAAGGCTGCACCGAGCCGAGCCCCGGGACGGACAGCCATCGCCGCGCACCCTTGATCTCGGCGCCGACCACCAGCGTCGCGGCAACCATCGCGGTCGCGCCCGCCAGGCCGAGCCAGGCCAGCATCCGCACCTGCCGCGCGCTCAGCATCGAGGCCACGACCATGGTGAGCGTGGCAAGGCCGAGATAGGCGATCTGGCGGATGAAGAACATGTTCCGCGACGACGCGCCGATGCGCTCCGCCACCGCCGGGGAGGCGGCCAGCATCATCACGTAGCCGAAGCCCACCAGCGTCAGCAGCGCCGCCAGCGTCCAGCGGTCCACCGTCCACCACCAGCGCCCGAGATGCGAGGTGTCGGCGCGCGAGACGGCCATCAGGCGGCCCTCCCTTCCTGGTCGGCGATGACGGCCCGCACCAGCGCGCGGAAGCGGTCGCCGCGGGCGTCGAAGCCGCTGAACTGGTCGAAGCTGGCGCAGGCGGGCGACAGCAGCACCACCGGCGCGGCGCCGGCCAGCGCGGCCGCCGCCGCCGCCGGCACCGCGGCATCGAGATTGCCCGCGATCTCATGCGGCACGCCATGCGCGGCGAGCGTCGCGGCCAGCATCGGCGCGTCGCGGCCGATCAGCAGCGCGCGGGCGATGCGCGGGAGGAGTGGCGCCAGCGCCTCGATCCCGCCTTCCTTCGCGATGCCGCCGGCGATCCAGACGACGCGGTCGTAGGAGGCGAGCGCGCGGGCCGCGCTGTCGGCATTCGTCGCCTTGCTGTCGTTCACGAAGGCCACGCCGCGCAGCTGGCCCACGCGTTCCTGCCGGTGCGGCAGGCCGGGGAAGCTCGCCATGCCCGCCGCGACCTCGGCGCGCGTCAGCCCGATCTCGAGCGCGACGGCGGCGGCGGCCGCGGCGTTCTGCGCGTTGTGGCTGCCGGGCAGGCAAGCGGCCTCGGCCAGGTCGGCGATCGGCCCGGCCTCGTCCCGCAGCCGCCCGCCCTCCGCCCAGACGCCGCCGGGCACGGCCCGCAGTCCGGAAATCGGCCGCAGCGCAGCCGTCACGCCGGCCGCCATGCCGGTGGAGAACGCGTCATCCTGGCCGAGCACGGCCACGTCCTGGCGCGTCTGGCGCGCAAAGATGTTCGCCTTGGCAGCAACATAGCCGGCCATGCTGCCATGGCGGTCCAGGTGATCGGGGCTGATGTTCAGCATCACACCCAGGTTGAAGCGGACGGAGGCGAGTCGCTCCAACATGTAGGACGACATTTCGAGGGTGTAGCTGCCTTGACCCCCCAACATGTTGAGGCCGAGCGCCGGCGGGCCGAGATTTCCACCGACCTCCGAGGCCCGGCCCGCCTGCACCAGCAGGTGGTGGACCAGCGCCGTGGTGGTGGACTTGCCGTTGGTGCCGGTGATGCCGATGAAGCGCGCGGCGCTGCCCGCGGCGCGGACGGCCCGGTAGAGGTATTCGACGTCGCAGAGGATCGGCACGCCGGCGTCCCGCGCGCGGAGCGCGGCCGGGTGCGGGGCCGGCAGCAGATGCGGGATGCCCGGGGAGAGCAGCAGGGCGTCGGCCCGCAGCGGCCCGTCCGCCGGGTCGCGCAGCGCGAGGCCCGCGCGCTCCGCGGCGTCGCGTGCCGCTGCGCCGTCGTCCCAGGCGGTGACCTCGGCGCCCCATTCGCGCAGGCGCAGCGCCGCCGGCAGCCCGGCACGGCCGAGCCCCGCGACCGCGATGCGTTCGCCGGCGAAGGGGGCGAAGGCCGTCATCGGATCTTCAGCGTCGACAGGCCGATCAGCGCCAGCACCATGGCGATGATCCAGAAGCGGATGACGATGGTGGGCTCCGCCCAGCCCTTCTTCTCGAAGTGATGGTGCAGCGGCGCCATCAGGAAGACGCGACGCCCGGTGCGCTTGAACCAGAAGACCTGGATGATGACCGACAGCGTCTCCACCACGAACAGCCCGCCGACGATGGCCAGCACGATCTCGTGCTTGGTCGCGACCGCGACCGCGCCGAGCGCGCCGCCGATCGAGAGGCTGCCGGTGTCGCCCATGAAGACCGCGGCCGGCGGCGCGTTGAACCACAGGAAGCCGAGCCCGGCGCCGATCAGCGCGGAGAGGAAGATCGCGAGCTCGCCCGTGCCCGGCACGAAATGCAGCTGCAGGTGGTCGGCGAAGACGCGGTTGCCGACCAGGTAGGCGATCAGCGCGAAGACGCCGGCGGCGATCATCACCGGCACGATGGCCAGACCGTCCAGCCCGTCCGTCAGGTTCACCGCGTTCGACGCGCCCATCATCACCAGCGCGGCGAAGACCGGGAACAGGATGCCAAGCGGGATCAGCAGCTCCTTGAACACCGGCACCGCCAGCTTGTCGGCGAGCGCGTTGGGCAGCAGCAGGTACATCCAGATCGCCGCGGCGAGGCCGACGAGCCCCTGCACGAGCAGCTTCCGGCGCCCCGACACGCCCCTGGTGTTGCGCTTGGTCACCTTCAGCCAGTCATCCGCGAAGCCCAGCGCGCCGAAGCCCAGCGTCACCAGCAGCACCGCCCAGACATAGCCGTTGCGCAGATCCGCCCAGAGCAGGGTGGAGACCGTGAGCGCGAACAGGATCAGCACGCCGCCCATGGTGGGCGTGCCCTTCTTGGTCACAAGGTGGCTCTGCGGCCCGTCCTCGCGGATCGGCTGGCCGCCATTCTGCGTCGCGCGCAGGTAGCGGATGATCATCGGCCCGAAGAACAGCGCCAGGAACAGCGCCGTCATGCACGCCGCCCCGGCCCGGAAGGTCAGGTAGCGGAACAGGTTGAAGAGGATGAATTCCTCGGCCAGCGGCGCCAGCAGGTTGAAGATCACGGCTCCACTCCCGCGCCGTCGGCGCGACTTGCCTCGTCGCGCGCCTTCAGCGCCGCGACCACCAAGGCCATCCGGCTGCCGAGCGAGCCCTTGACCAGCACGGCATCCCCCGGCGCGACAAGCCCCGCCAGCACCGGCGCCAGCGCCGCGCTGTCGGGCAGGTGCGCGCCGCGCCTGTCCGGCGGCAGCGCCTCGTACAGGTGGCGCATCAACTCGCCGCAGCAGAAGACCCGGTCGGCCACCGCGGCGACGTCGCGGGCGAGGCCCGCATGCATCGCGGGTCCGGCATCGCCGAGTTCCAGCATGTCGCCGAGCGCCACCAGCCGTCGCGTCGCCTTCTGTCCCGCGAGCACCGAAAGCCCTGCCCGGATCGATGCGGGGGAGGCGTTGTAGCTGTCATCGACCAGCAGCGCCTCGCCGCCCGGCAGGCGCAGCGTCACGCGCTGGCCGCGCCCGGCGCCGGCACCGAAGCCCGACAGCGCCTCGGCCGCGCGGATCGCATCGAGCCCGAGGGCATGCACCGCCGCCAGCACCGCGCAGGCGTTCAGTGCCATGTGCTGGCCGGGCGCACCGATATGGACGGAACAGGGCAGGCCATCGAGCAGCACGCGCGCCGTGCCGCGTTCCGCCGCGCCGATGTAGTCGGTCAGCTGCACGTCGGCGACCGCGGCCTCCCCGAAGGTCAGCACGCGCGCGCCGGCCTGCTTCGCGCGTTCGCGCAGCCGGCCGATGAAGGGCGTGTCGGCGGGCAGGATGGCGACGCCGTCGCGCGGCAGGCCGGCCAGGATGTCCGCCTTCTCCTCGGCGATCGCTTCCTGGCTGCCCAGATTGCCGATATGCGCGGTGCCGATCGCGGTGATGACCGCGACATGCGGGCGCGCCAGGCGCGACAGGGGCGCGATCTCGCCGCGCTGGTTCATCCCCATCTCGACCACCGCGAAGGCGGCGTCGCGCGGCAGGCGGGCCAGCGTCAGCGGCACGCCCCAATGGTTGTTGTGGCTGGCGGCCGAGGCATGCGTGGGCCCGAGAGCGGACAGCGCGGTGCGCAGCATCTCCTTCGTCGTCGTCTTGCCGACGCTGCCCGTCACGCCGACGACCTTCGCACCCGACCGCGCGCGCCCCGCTTCCCCCAGCGCCGTCAGCCCCGCCAGCGTGTCCGCCACGCGCAGCAGCGGCGCGCCCGCGGCGGCGCCCGGCGCGTCGCGATCGACCATCGCCGCCGCCGCGCCGCGCGCCAGCGCGTCCGCCACGAAGTCGTGGCCGTCCCGCGCATCGCGGAGCGCCACGAAGATCTCGCCGGGCTTCACGCTGCGGCTGTCGATCGAGACGCCGGTGACCGCGGCGCCGCGCGGCATCGCGCCGCCGGTCGCCGCGACCAGCTCGGCCGCGGTCCAGAGCGTGCTCATGCCGCCATCCCCGTCACCAGGCCGCGCAGCACGGCGGCGTCGTCGAAGGGATGGGTGGCGGCGCCGATGGTCTGGCCCGCCTCGTGCCCCTTGCCCGCCACGGCCAGCACATCGCCGGGGCCGAGCGCGGCGAGGGCGCGGCCGATCGCGGTGGCGCGGTCGCCGGCGTCGATGCCCCCGGGGCAGCCGGCCAGCACCGCGGCGCGGATCGCGGCTGGGTCCTCGCTGCGCGGATTGTCGTCGGTCACCCAGCAGGCATCGGCGAAGCGCGCGCAGGCCGCGCCCATCAGCGGGCGCTTGCCCGGGTCGCGGTCGCCGCCGGCGCCGAACACCACATGCAGCCGCCCGCCCGGCCCGACATGCGGCCGCAGCGCAGCCAGCAGCCGCTCGAGCGCGTCGGGCGTGTGGGCATAGTCGACATAGGCGGCGGCGCCGTTCGCCAGCCGCGCCGCCAGTTCCATCCGCCCGCGCACGCCGGCCAGCCGCGGCAGCAGTTCCGGCAGCCCGGCCGGGTCCATGCCGGTGGCGACCGCCAGCCCCGCGGCCATCAGCACATTGTCCGCCTGGAAGCGCCCGGGCAGGGCAAGGCGCAGCGTCGTGCGGCGACCGCAGGCGTCGAGCTCGATCTCCTGCCCCTCCGGCAGCGGGCGCTGCGCCAGCAGGCGCAGCTCGGCGCCCGCCTCGCCCACGGCGAGCAGCCGCAGCCCGCGCGCCGCGGCGATGCGACGCAGCGCCTCCAGGCTTTCGGCCTCCATGTCCGCATTGATGACCGCGGCGGCGCCGGCGGGCAGCAGCGTGTCGAACAGCCGCAGCTTGGCGGCGCGATAGGCGGCCATGCTGCCATGGTAGTCCAGGTGGTCGCGCGTCAGGTTGGTGAAGCCGGCCGCGGCCAGCCGCACGCCGTCCAGCCGGCGCTGGTCGATGCCGTGCGAGGACGCCTCCATCGCCGCATGCGTCACGCCCTGGCGCGCAAGGCCGGCGAGCATGCCGTGGAGCGCCACCGGATCGGGCGTGGTGAGCGACGGGCCGGGCGGCAAGCCCTCCGTCACCAGACCGAGCGTGCCGAGGGAGGCCGCGCGCCGCCCGGCCAGCATCCAGAGCTGGCGCAGGAAATCGACGGTGCTGGTCTTGCCGTTGGTGCCCGTCACCGCGACCAGCGTCGCCGGCTGCGCGCCATGGAACGCGGCGGCGAGGCGCGCCAGGGACCGGCGGGGATCCGCGCTTTCCAGCAGCGGCGCCCTCGGCACGCCCTCGGGCCAGGCGGTGCCCGCGGGGGCGAGGATCGCGACCGCGCCCCGCGCCACGGCGTCGGCGATGAAGGCGCGGCCATCGGCGCGCGCGCCGGGCAGGGCGGCGAACAGCATGCCGGGCGTGACGGCGCGGCTGTCCGCCGTCAGGCCCGCGATGGCCGGCGCCGGCCCGCCACCGGGCCAGCCGGGCAGGGCAGGGTCGGCCCGCAGCACCGTGTCCAGCCGGGGCCAGCCGGCCATCTCATCGCGGGCCAAGGCTCGCCTCCCGCGTCGGGGCGGGCTGGGGCGGGGCGGGGCGGGGCTCGGCGCGGGCGGCCGGCAGCACCGGCAGGGCGGGCTGGTTCGACGGCACCGCCGGCTGCGCCACCGGCGGCGCCGCGGGGCGCGGCGCCGGCGTGCTCGCGGCGGCGGGCGGTGCCGCCGGGGGACGGGCGGCGGGGGCGGAAGCCGGCTGGGCAGGCGCCGCGGCGGCGGCGGCCGGCCGGCCAGGCCGCGCCGGCTGCAGGGGTATGGCGATGGAGGCCTGGATCTCCGCCGCGCGCTCGGTCTCCGGCGCCATGCCGAGGATGGGGGCGACGCTGCGCACCACCATCCCGGCGGCCGGCGCGGCGACCCAGCCGGCGGTGGCGAAGCCGTGGCTCCGCGCGTTCGGCTTCGGCTCGTCCACCATCACATACATGGCATAGCGCGGCGCGTGCATCGGGAAGGCGCCGACGAAGGCGGCGATGCGCTTGTTCTCCAGGTAGCCGCCGCGCGGGCCGGTCTTCAGCGCCGTGCCGGTCTTGCCGCCGACGAAGTATCCCGGCACGTCGGCCGCCTTGCCCGAGCCTTCGGTGACCGCGACGCGCATCAGCCGCCGCATCGTCTCGCTGGTGCGTTCGCTGACCACGCGCGTGCCTTCGGCCACCGTGCCGGGTTCGCGCGCCAGCAGCGTCGGCTGGCGCAGGATGCCGCCATTGGCGATGGCGGCGACGGAGGTCGCGACATGCAGCGGCGTGACGGAGATGCCGTGGCCGAAGCCGACGGTCATGGTGTTGATCTCCCGCCAGTCCTGCGCGCGCGGGATCAGCGGCAGCGCGGTTTCCGGCAGTTCCAGGTTCAGCCGCTGGCCGAGGCCGAGCCGCACCATGAATTCGCGATGCCGCTGCGGCCCGACCGCCACGGCCATGTGGGCCGAGGCGATGTTGGACGAATAGGCCATGATCTCGGGCAGCGTCAGCCAGCGGTTCTTGCCGCGGAAATCGCTGATGGTGAAGCGCCCGTAGCGGATCGGGCGGGACGCGTCGTAGCCGCCCCAGACGTTGATGGTGCCGTGTTCCAGCGCCATCGCGGCGGTCAGCAGCTTGAAGGTGGAGCCCGGTTCGTAGACGCCGACGGTGGCGCGGTTGAAGCGCGGGTTCTGGCCCGCCGCCTCGCCGCGCGCGGCGAGGTCCTCGGCCGAGA
Source organism: Acetobacteraceae bacterium (assembly GCA_027487675.1). GTDB lineage: Bacteria > Pseudomonadota > Alphaproteobacteria > Acetobacterales > Acetobacteraceae > Falsiroseomonas. The sequence continues at coordinate 9,834 of JAIYDD010000068.1, forward strand.
CGGGGTCGGAGAGGTCGAAATCGGGCAGGCTGACCATGCCCACCACCTCCCCGGTGTGGACATCCATCAGGATCCCGGCGCCGCCGATCCCGTTGAATTCGGCGATGGCGCGCTGCACCGCGTCGCGCAGCGCGAGCTGGACGCGGACATCGACCGAAAGCCGCAGCGCCTCCCCGCGGCGCAGGCGCAGGCGCTCGTCGAAGAACTTCTCGATGCCGGCGATGCCGTTGCCGTCGACATCGACGCCGCCCAGGATGTGGGCGGCGGCACGGCCCTGCGGATAGGCGCGGCGCTCGGCCGCCTCGAAGTGCAGGCCCGGGATGCCGAGGTCGTTGACGCGCTGCGCCTCCCGCGGGGTGAGCGCACGGGCGAGGTAGGCGAATTGCCGTTCGCCCGAGAGGCGCGCGGTGACGCGTTCCTCGTCCAGCTGCGGCAGGGCGCGCGCCAGGCGCCGGGCGGCGCCGGCCGGATCCTGGATCTCGCGCGGATTGGCGAAGAGCGCGATGACCGGCAGCGAGACGGCCAGGATCTCGCCATTGCGGTCGGTGATCGGGCCGCGCTGGGGCAGGTGCTCCGTCGGCGCCGCCTGGCGCGCCTGCGTCGCCACCCGCCGCGGCTCCAGCGGGGAGAGCAGCGTGGCATCCGCGAGCTTGAGGCCCACCGCGCCGAACAGCACCGCGAAGCCGCCGGCCGCCAGCAGCAACCGGAAGCGCGTGCGTTCCATCACACGCCGGCGCGCGAGGTCAGGCCGGCCCGCGACGAGGCTGCGCGCCTCGGTCCGCGCGGGGCGGGCGAGCAGGCGGTTGGCGGGCGGACCTTCCGGCGGCGGCGGGATCGGGTTCATCGGGCGGCGACGGGCGGAGGCAGCAGGGGGCGACCGCCGCCGAGGGCGGAGACGACGCTGGTCTCGGCAGGCGCGGCGCGGGTCACGCGGGTCACCGGCTCGGCCGCATTGGCCTGCCCGACCAGCAGCCCGGCCGCGGCGGCAACGGCCGAAGCGGGGCCGGCGGAGGGGGCGGGGGCAGGCGCGGCCACCGGCGCCGGGCGCGGCGCCGGCGCCGCGGCCAGCGCGGCGGGCTGGGCGGGGGCCGGGGCAGGGCGGGCGATGGGGGCGGCGCGCTGCGCCGCGACCGCGGCGGCGAGGGCCTGCGGCGCGGGGGCTTCCGGCGCGCGTGCATCGGCCGGGCGGCTCGGCGCGGCGGGGGAGGCGGGGCGGGACGCGGCGGCGGGCGCCGCGGCGAGCATGGCCGGCCGCGCCGGCTCGGGCGGGGCGGCGAAGATGTCGGGGGCGCCGGCGAAGGCCACCGCGCCGGGCAGCCGGCGCTCGAACTCGCCGATGCGGGCGAAGTGCTGCGGCTGCATCGGCTCCAGCGCGAGGTGGCGCTGCGCGACCTGGCGCAGCCGGTCGGGTTCGTTCAGCAGGGCCCATTCGGCGCGCAGGATCGCCGTGCGTTCGCGCGCCTGTTCGGTCTGGCGGCGGATGTCGCGCAGCTCCCGGTCCTGCATCGCGACCGCGTGCTTGACCTGGTAGAGCCAGGCCCCCGCGCCGGCGAAGGCCAGGAAGCAGAGGATGGTGAAGGGCCGGATCATGCGGCGCCCCGTGCTTCTGGAGGGGGGGAAAGGCGTTCGACCGCGCGCAGCCGGGCGGAGCGCGCCCGGGGATTGGCGGCCGTCTCGGCGTCGGAGGGCTTGTGGGCGCGCGGCGTCAGCAGGCTGAAGGCGGCGGCGACCGGCGCCAGCAGCGAAGCCGGGTCGTGGCGGGAGGCATGGCCGCCGCGCCCGGCGGCCTCCGCCATGGCGCGCTTGACCAGCCGGTCCTCGAGCGAGTGGAAGGCGACCACCACCAGCCGCCCGCCGGGGGCGAGCAGGTGGAGCGCGGCGGCCAGCCCGCGCTCCACCTCGCCCAGCTCGTCGTTCACCGCGATGCGCAGCGCCTGGAAGGACCGCGTCGCGCCATCGATGCCGGAGGGGTCGCGGGGGACGCTGCGGCGGATGATGGCGGCGAGCCGCGCGGTGGTCTCGATGGGCGCCTCGGCCCGCTCACGGACGATGTTCCGCGCGATGCGGCGGGAATGCCTCTCCTCGCCGAATTCGAAGAGGATGCGCGCCAGCTCTTCCTCTGGCAGGGTGTTCACCAGGTCGGCCGCGGTGGGGCCGGCGAGGTCCATCCGCATGTCGAGCGGCCCCTCGGCGCGGAAGGAGAAGCCGCGCCCCGGCTCGTCCAGCTGGAAGGAGGAGACGCCGAGATCCATCACCACCCCATCGAGCGCCGCGACGCCCTGCGCCTGCAGGGTGGCCAGCATGTCGCCGAAGCGCGCCTGCAGCAGGTGCAGCCGGCCGGGGAAGCGCGCGGCCAGCGCCGCGCCGCGCGCGATCGCCGCCGGATCGCGGTCGATCGCCCACAGCGTGCAATCCGCGGCTTCGAGGATCGCCGCGGCATAGCCGCCGCCGCCGAAGGTGGCGTCGAGATAGGTTGCACCGGCACGCGGCCTGAGGGTCGCCAGCACGTCTTCCAGCATCACGGGAACGTGGCCGCTCATGACACGGCCCGCGGAGTCGTGTTGAGGGGGGATGCAGGCAGCGTCAGGCGCTTTTCGAAGACCCGGCGCTTCGCCTCGGCCACATGGGCCTTCGCGGCGTCGGCGTCCCAGATCTCGAAGCGGTCGCCCTTGCCGAGGAAGGCGACGTTCTCGCCGAGGCCGGCCTCGGCCACCAGCTCGTCGGGCAGCATGATGCGGCCGTCGCCGTCGATGCGCAGCGGCGTGCTGTCGGCGACCAGGCCGGCTTCCAAATCCTCGCGGTCCTCGGAGAAGTGCTCCATGGACAGGATGCTGTCGAGCATGCGCTGGAAGGCGGCGCGCGAGCGCGCCTCGATGCAGGGATGCTGGTGGGAGCGGCGGAGAACGAGATGGGACGTGGCGGCGGCTTCGAGCTCGGCGCGGAACAGCGCGGGCACGGAGGTCCGACCCTTGCGGTCGAGCTTCCCGAAATGCGTGCCCACGAACTGGGTCATCGCGCCGCCGTGGTCCCCCCCGCGGCAGCCCCCCGGCCGCCATCCCCTGTTGCAGCGGCCGGCGAGGCCCCCCGACCCCGCCGGCTCGCCCGACCACCCCCGGAAGACCCTGTGATGCCCCCCTGAGGCGGCTCTTCCGTGGGTGTTTCTGGGATAGCATGGGTTGTGCTGGAGCGACAACCGGAAAACCCGGTTCGCGCGTGAAAGTGTGTGCTGTTGATATGTGCAAAAACAAACGTCTAGCGCGTTTTCCTGTCGGCTTGTCGGTGTTGGGAAAGAAAGCGTAAACACCTGCCCCGGACGCGCGCAGTCATTCGCATTTTGTTCTTGCGCCAGTCACGATCCGCAGCCTGTGAAGAACGGGGAGAAGCGGCGCCGGGCAGCCTGTAAGCCGGGTTCTGTCCCAGCCCGAAGGCTGTGGACGACCATTCCTCTGGAGCCTGCGTCGCCGCAGGCTTCACGCGGCCAACCCGGGCGGCAGGGCGGGAATGCCCCCGCGCCAACGGCCGAAGCCGTCGCGCCGGCCGCCCCTATTCGGCCTTGCTCCCGGTGGGGTTTGCCATGCCGCCCCCGTCGCCGGGGGCGCGGTGCGCCCTTACCGCACCCTTTCACCCTTGCCGCGGGAGGGGCGAACCCCTGCCGTGGCGGTCTGCTCTCTGTGGCACTTTCCCTGGGGTTTGACCCCCGCCGGCCGTTGGCCGGCACCGTATCCCCGTGGAGCCCGGACTTTCCTCCAGCTCCGGCCTTCGCCTTCGCCAGCGGTCGCCCGGCTGCCCGACGCCGCGACCCATGTCGCGCGCCGCGCGCGCGCGGTCAATCGCCGCCGCCGCCTCGTCGCGCCGCCGCACCGAGCCCGCGCGTCACCCCGCCGCCAGCCGCGCCACCGCCGACATCCGCGCCAGCGTCCCGGCATCGGCCACGCCATCCACCCGCGCCGGCCGCCAATGCCGCTGGAAGGCGCGCACCAGCACAGGCAGCGGCAGGTCGGAGCGGTAGCCGATCGCGGCCAGCAGCGCCGCCGGCTCTCCTTCCGCCGGGCCGTCCGAGGCGGGCCACAGCCCCACGCCCGCCGCCGCCAGGCCCTGCCAGTCGAACAGCTCGCCCGGATCGTCCTTGCGGTCGGGCGCGATGTCGCTGTGCGCCACCACGTTCGCCGCCGGGATCGGGTGCCGCGCCAGGATGTGCAGGCACAGGTCGCACACCGCCGCCATCTGCAGGGCCGGGAAGGGCCGGTAGCCATGCGCGTGGCCGGGGTTCACCACCTCGATCCCGATGCTGCGTCCGTTCAGCCCGCTGGCGCCGCGCCAGTGCGAGACGCCGGCATGCCAGGCGCGACGGGCTTCCTCCACCAGGCGGAACACCGCGCCATCCTCCTCCACCACGTAATGGGCGGAAACCCGCGCCGCCGGGTCGCGCAGCCGCGCGATCGCCGCCGCGCCGGTCGCCATGCCGGTGTAGTGCAGCACCAGCATGTCCACGGCCTGGCCCTCGGGCCGCGCGTCGTGGTTCGGGCTGGGCAGGTCGCGGATGCGCATCAAGCCGCCGTCAGAGGCCCCGCATCCGCTTGATGCGGTCCCAGGCGGCGTTGATCTCGGCCACCTTGCGCGTCGCGCGCTCCACGAATTCCGCCGGCACGCCGCGCGCGGCCAGGCCATCCGGGTGGTTCTCCCGCATCAGCTTGCGCCAGGCCAGCCGCACCTCCTCATCCGTGGCCGAGGACGTCAGCCCGAGCACGGCATAGGCATCGTCCGCCTCCCGCGCCTGCTGCACCGCCTGGCCCGGCTGACCGCCCTTCGCGCGGTCCCAGGCCCGCGCATCCAGGCCGAAGCGCAGATGGATGCCCTGCAGCACCGGCAGCTCGCCCACCGTCACCGGGCCATCGGCGCGTGCGATGAAGAACAGCGCGGCCAGCACGTCCTCCAGCATCGCGCGGTTGTCGGCGAAGGCCTGGCCGAGGCGCTCGGCAAAGGGCTCCCAGCCCTCGGCATCCTCCCGCGCGCGGTCGAACAGCTCGCCCACCTCGCGCAGGTTCTCGGGCGGGATGCGGAACATCTGCTTGAAGGCGTCGATCTCGGCCCGCTTCACCGGCCCATCCGCCTTGCAGAGCTTGGCCGACAGCACGACGACCGAAATGGCGAACAGCGTCTCCCGGTTGCCGAGCAGGGCCGCGAGGTCCGCCGCCCCCGGCCCGACCCGCCCAGGTCCGATCGCCCCCTGGTCGGCCGCATGCCCGAGCGCCGCCCCCACCACGGCCCCCAAGGGGCCCCCGGCGAGAAACCCCCCCACGCCGCCGATGATCTTGCCCCAGATGCTCAAGCCGCCCTGCCTGCGCCACGCGATCGCCCGTGGTAGCACGACGGCGCCGTTGCCCACAGGGCGCGCTCCGGGAGGGGCGCCGCCCCTCCCGGACCCTCCCCGCCAGGGGCGCGCCGCCCCTGGACCCGTCATCAGTTGGTCGCTGGGTGGGGAGGGGGCCGCGCGCGCCAGTGCCACGGCCGCGCCCTCGAGGCCCCCTCCCCACCCAGCGACAAAACTCACGGCTGGGGTCTGGGGAGGGCAGCGCCCTCCCCAGGGCACCGCCTTGCCGGGCTACAGCGTCGCGGCCGCCCGCGCCGCCTGGCCGTAGAAGCCGGCCAGGGTGCGCAGCAGGTCGGCCAGGTCGGACATGCGCTCTTCCTCGGGGCCGGAGGCGCGCAGCGGCCGGGCGAGCAGGCGTTCGCGCACTTCGGCGTAGCGGGCGCAGAGGGCGGCGCCGGCCTCGGTCGCGGCGACCAGCTTTTCCTTCCCCGCGCGGCCGGTCTCGACCAGGCCGGCCTCTTCCAGCTTGCGGATGGCGTAGGTGGCGACGTGGGTGTCCTCGATGTCGAGGACGAGCAGGATGTCGGCCAGGCGTTTCGGCCGGTCGCGGTGGCGGACGGTGTGCAGGATCAGCACCTCGGTCGCCGACATGCCCGGCTGGCCGGCGGCCGCCATGCAGCGGACGATCCAGCGCCCGAAGGAAGCGCCGGCGAGGATCAGCCCGAATTCCACCTCGGACAGCGCGGGGGAGGCGCCGGCGGCGAGATGGGCGGAGGAGACCACGGCGCGCGGGCGCGGGGCGGGCGGGGGCGTGTCCTCGGCCATCGACGTTCTCCGGGCAACGCCACGGACGTTGACGATTTACAGAGAAATTGTCAATGAAGCGCCGGCACCCCACCGAAAGGCAGTCCCATGTCCGGCTGGCAGTTCTGGATCGACCGTGGCGGCACCTTCACCGACATCGTCGCGCGTGACCCGGCGGGCCGGCTTTCGACGGCGAAGCTGCTGTCCGAGAACCCCGGCCGCTACCGCGATGCCGCGGTGGCGGGGATCCGGCAGATCCTGGGCCTCGGGCCGGACGCGCCCCTGCCGCCGGGTGCGGTGGAGGCGGTGAAGATGGGCACGACCGTCGCCACCAATGCGCTGCTGGAGCGCAAGGGCGAGCGCGTGCTGCTGCTGGTCAATCGCGGCTTCGCGGACATGCTGCGCATCGGCAACCAGGCCCGCCCGCGGCTGTTCGACCTGAACGTGAAGCTGCCCGAGCTGCTGCACGAGCGGGTCGCCGAGATCGGCGGCCGCGTCGCAGTGGACGGCGCGGAGATCGAGGCGCTGGACGAGGCCGCCGCCCGCGCCGCGCTGGATGCCGCCTTCGCCGATGGCATCCGCGCCGTGGCGGTGGTGCTGATGCATGCCTGGGCGCATCCGGCGCATGAGAAGCGGCTCGGCGAGCTGGCGCGGCAGGCGGGGTTCACGCAGGTCTCGCTTTCCCACCAGGCGAGCCCGCTGCCGCGCATCGTGCCTAGAGGCGACACCACGGTGGTGGACGCCTATCTCTCGCCGATCCTGCGCCGCTACGTGGACCAGGTGGCGTCGGAGCTGAACGGCGGCGCGCCGGCGGAAGGCGCGACGCGGCTCTATTTCATGCAATCCTCCGGCGGGCTGGCGGAGGCCGGCGCCTTCCAGGGCAAGGATGCGATCCTGTCCGGGCCCGCGGGCGGCATCGTGGGCGCCGCGCGCACCGCGGCGATGGCCGGCCTCGACCGCATCATCGGCTTCGACATGGGTGGCACCAGCACCGATGTCGCGCTCTATGCCGGCGAGTTCGAGCGCGCCTTCGAGACGCAGGTGGCCGGCGTGCGCATGCGCGCGCCGATGATGGCGATCAACACGGTCGCTGCCGGCGGCGGCTCCATCCTGACCTTCGACGGCGCGCGGTTCCGCGCGGGGCCGGAAAGCGCCGGCGCCGTGCCCGGCCCGGCCTGCTACCGCCGCGGCGGCCCGCTGACGGTGACGGACGCCAACGTCATGGTCGGCAAGATCCGCCCCGAGCATTTCCCGCCGATCTTCGGCGCGGACGCGAACCAGCCGCTCGACGCCGACATCGTGCGCCGGAAATTCGCCGCGCTGGCGGCCGAGATCGCCGCCGCCACCGGCACGCCCCAGGCGCCGGAACAGGTGGCCGAGGGTTTCCTGCGCGTCGCCGTCGCCAACATGGCCAACGCCATCAAGCAGGTCTCGATCCAGAAGGGCCACGACGTCACCCGCTACGCGCTGCAATGCTTCGGCGGCGCCGGCGGGCAGCATGCCTGCCTGGTCGCGGATGCACTCGGGATGGAGACGGTGTTCATCCATCCCTTCGCCGGCGTGCTCTCGGCCTATGGCATGGGGCTGGCCGACCAGACCGCGATCCGCGAGGCCGCGGTGGAACAGCCCCTGTCCCCCGGTTCCATGCACGATCTGGCCGCGCGCCTCGACGCGCTGGAACAGGCGGGGCGCGAGGAACTGGCCCGCCAGGGCGCCGACCCCGCGACGCTGTCCGCCGCCCGCCGCCTGCATCTGCGCTATGGCGGCACCGACAGCTTCCTCCCTGTCCCCTTCGGCCCGCACGACCAGGTGCTGGCCGCCTTCACCGACGCCCATCGCCGCCGCTTCGGCTTCGCCACCCCCGAACGCCAGGTGGTGGTGGAAGCCTGCGTCGCCGAAGTCACCGCCCCGGGCGAGCGCGTCGAGGAAGCCGCCCTGCCGCCCCGCCCCGCCGGCGAACCCCTGCCGGTGCTGGAAGCCGTCGCGCTGTTCACCGGCGGCGCCGCCCACCAGGCCCCGGTCCTGGACCGGGAAGCGTTGCGCGCCGGCGACCGCATCGCCGGCCCCGCCCTGATCCGCGAGGCCAACGCCACCACCGTGGTGGAGCCCGGCTGGACCGCCGAGGTCACGCCGCGCAACCACCTGCTGCTCCGCCGCACCGAACAAAGGCGCGAGGCCCGCATCGCCGACACCTCCCGCCCCGACCCGGTGATGCTGGAGCTGTTCAACAACCTGTTCATGAACATCGCCGAGCAGACCGGCGCGGTGCTGCAGAACACCTCTCTCAGCGTGAACATCAAGGAACGCCTCGACTTCTCCTGCGCCATCTTCGACGCGACGGGCCGGCTGGTGGCCAATGCGCCGCATGTGCCCGTGCATCTCGGCGCGATGGGCGAAAGCGTGCGCACCGTCATCCGCTCCCGCGGCGCCACGCTGCGGCCGGGCGACGTCGTCGCGCTGAACAACCCCTACAATGGCGGCACGCACCTGCCCGACATCACCGTCATCACGCCGGTCTTCGATGCGGCGGGGCGCGAGATCCTGTTCTTCGTCGGCTCCCGCGGCCACCACGCCGATATCGGCGGCCTGACGCCCGGCTCCACGCCGCCCGGCTCGAAGACGCTGGAAGAGGAAGGCGTCGTCATCGACGACTTCCTGCTGGTCGCAGAGGGCCGCTTCCGGGAAGACGAATTCCGCGCCCTGCTGACCGGCGCGACATACCCGGCCCGCGCGCCGGAGGTGAACATCGCCGACATCAAGGCGCAGGTCGCGGCGAACGAGAAGGGCGTGCAGGAACTGCAACGCGCCGTGGCGGAACACGGCCTTGCCACCGTCCGCGCCTACATGAAGCATGTGATGGACAATGCCGAGGAGAGCGTCCGCCGCGTGCTGGAACGCCTCGCCGATGGCAGCTTCGCGACGACGCTGGATGACGGCACGGCGCTCAAGGTCGCGGTGCGCGTGGACCGCGCCAACCGCCGCGCCGTGATCGACTTCACCGGCACCGGCCCCCAGCGTCCCGACAATTTCAACGCCCCCGCCGCGGTCTGCCGCGCCGTCGTGCTCTATTGTTTCCGCTGCCTGGTGGGGGAGGACATCCCGCTCAACGATGGCTGCCTCGTGCCCCTCGAGATCGTGGTCCCCGACGGCACCTTCCTCTCGCCGCGCAAGGGCGGGCCGGGCGGCGGTGCCGCGGTGGTCGCCGGCAACACGGAGGTCAGCCAGGTGACCTGCAACGCGCTGCTCGCGGCCCTCGGCGCCTGCGCCTCCGCCCAGGCCACGATGAACAACCTGCTGTTCGGGGACGCCGTTTACCAATATTACGAGACGGTCTGCGGCGGCACCGGCGCGGGGCCGGGCTTCGCCGGCACCTCCGCGGTGCAGACGCACATGACCAACACCCGCATGACGGACCCCGAGATCCTGGAACTCCGCTACCCCGTCTGGCTGGAGGAATTCGGCATCCGCCGCGGCTCCGGCGGCGCCGGCCACTGGCCGGGCGGCGACGGCGCGCGCCGGCGCATCCGCTTCCTGCGGCCGATGGAGGCCGTCATCGTGGCCTCGCGCCGCGTGGTCGCCCCGCATGGCATGGCCGGCGGCGCGGCCGGCGCGCCGGGGCGGCAATGGGTGGAACGCGCCGATGGCAGCCTGCTGGCGCTGAACGGCCAGGACCGCGCGGCGCTGGCGGCGGGCGATGTGCTGGGGCTCGAAACCCCAGGCGGCGGCGGCTGGGGCGCGGCCGCTTCGTGACGGCGGCGGCCAGGCAGGGCGGGCGGGCGGTCCCCGCGCCACCATGACCGGCCGCCGGCCATCGGCGGCGCGGGCCACCGCCGCGCCGCGCCCCACCGCCGCGCCGCGCCGGGCGCATGGCGGCCGATGAAGCGGCTTGCCCTCCTCCTGCTGGCCGGCCTGCCGCTGCTGCTCGGCGCGCTCTGGCTCGGCCCGCGGCTGGTGGATTGGGAACCCTGGCGGGCCCAGCTGGCCGAGATCGCCACCTCCCGCCTCGGCCGGCCGGTGACGCTGGACGGGCCGGTGGAGCTGGTGCTGCTGCCCCAGCCCATGCTGCGCGCCGCCGGCGTCTCGGTCGGCGGGCGAGAGGACGGCTTCGCCGCCAGCGCCCGGCTGCTGCGCCTTCAGCTTGACCTCTTCGCGCTGCTGCTCGGCCGCATCGAGCCGCGGGAGGTGGCGCTGGTGGGCGCCGAGCTGACCTTGCCCTGGCCGCCCGGGCCGCTGCTGGCCGTCCGCCCGCCGCCCTGGATCACCGAATTCGACGCCCAGGTGGAGGACAGCCGGGTCCGCATCGGCGGCACGCTGCTGGAAGGCGTCACCGCGCGCCTCAGCTCCGGCGGTGCCGCGCAGGTGCTGGAGATCGCCGGCGGCTTCGCCTGGTCCGGCCGCGCCGCGCGCTTCGCCGCCACCCTCGGCCGGCCGGGCTGGGACGGCATCGCCACCTTCGACCTGTCCATCACCCTGCCCGAGGTCAATGGCCGCGCGCGCGGCGTGCTGGTGCCCGAAGGCGGGTTCGAGGGCACGCTGGAAGCCGCCGGCCCCGACCTCTCCGCCATCCTGCCGAGCCCGGCCGTGCCCTTCCGTGCCGCCGGGCGGCTGAACGCGACGGCCGAGCTGGTCGCCGCCGACGAGCTGTCCATCGACCTCGGCGGTGCGCCGGCCCGCGGCGCGGTCGCCTTCCGGCTGCTGCCGCTGCCGCGGCTCGACGTCGCGCTGCTCGCCAGCCGGCTCGACCTGGATGGCTGGGTCGCCGCGCTGCGCCAGGGCGGGCCGCGGGCCTGGCCGGTCTCGCTCGACCTCTCGGCGGAAGCGGCGAGCCTCGGCGGCGTGGCGTTGCGCCGCCTGCGGGGCGCGGCCTTCCTGGAGGAGGGCCGGCTGACGCTGTCCGACGTCGCCGTGCTGCTGCCGGGGGAGACGGAGCTGGAACTGGCCGGCGCCACCGCCGGCGCCCGGCTGGAACTCGGCGCGCGCTTCGCCGGCGCCGATCTGCGCAGCAGCCTCTTGGCGCTCGGCCTGCCGGTGGAAGGTTTGGATCCCACCCTGTTCCGCCGCGGCGAGGGACGGCTGCGCCTGGTGCTGGAGGAGGCGCAGGCGACGGTGCCGGACTTCGCCGCGACCCTGGAAGGCTTCCGGGTCTCCGGCGCCGGGGTGCTGCGGCACGGGGCGCGGCCCGCGCTCGGGCTCGGGCTCAGCGTGGACCGCCTCGACCTGGCGCGCTGGCTGCCGGAGGGAATGGACGCCGCCCAGGCGCTGCGCGGCATCGGTGGCGCGGTGGACCTCAACCTGCGGCTGGCCGCCGACCGCGCGGTGTGGGGGGCGGCGGCGCTGGACGGCGCGGCCGTGGACCTGGCGCTGGAAGGCGGGCGGCTGACGCTGCGGCGGCTGGCGGGGCGGCTGGCGGAGGCCGACATCGCTGCCTCCGGCACGCTGGCGCTGGCGCCTGCGCTGCGCTGGCACGAGCTGAGCGTGGAAGCCAACGGCCCCTCCGCCCGCGGCCTGGCAGCGCTGCTGCCCGGCACCTGGCCGGACGGCGCGGCGCTGGTCGGGCGGCCCGTTTCGCTGCGGGTCGGCGGCAGCGGGCCGCCGGAGGCGTTGGCGCTGCGCGGCACGCTGGATCTGGGCGAGGCGCGGCTTGAGGCGAACGGCACGCTCGACCTGCCCGGCCAGCGCGGCGGCGCCAGCCTGACGCTGCGCCACCCTTTCGCGCCGCGGCTGATCGCCGAGGCCTTCGGCACGGAGGTCGGCGCCTGGCTCGGGGAGGGTTCGTTGTCGCTGGTCGCCACCGTGGCCGCCGGCCCGCAGGGCGTCTCCGCGGAAAGCTTCGAACTGGTGGCGGCGGCGCTGCGCATGGGCGGGGCGCTGCAACTCGCTGCCGGGCCGCGCCCACGCCTCACCGGCCGCATCCAGGCCGAGCGCCTGCCCCTGCCGCTGCCCGCGCTGCGCAGCGCCGAGCCGCTGCCGCTGGACGCGCTGCCCGGCCTGGACGCCGAGCTTTCCATCGCGGCGGCGCGCGTCGAGGCCGGCCCGGTGGTGGCGGAAGCCGCCAGCGCCCAGGCGCGGCTGGAGAACGGCGTGCTGACGCTCGATCGGCTGCGCGCACGGGTGGTCGGCGGGACGCTGGAAGGCGGCGGCACGCTGACGGTGGCTGCCGGCGCGCCGGCCCGCATCGCCGCCGAGATGCGGCTTGCCGGCGCGACGCTCGCCGCGCCGCTGCTCGGCCTGCCCTTCGACATCGCGGCCGGCCGCGGCGACGTGACGCTGCGCGTGGCGGCGGAGGGGCACGCGCCGGCGGCGATGCTGGGCACGCTGTCCGGCAGTTGGACCGCGGCGTTGCGCGACGGCGTCGTCACCGGTTTCGACCTCTCCGCCGCCGCGACCGGCACCGGCATGCCCGAGGCCGAGGCCGAGCCCAATGTCCGCCGTGCCCTGACCGCCGGCGCGACCGCCTTCGAGCGGATGGACCTGGAAGGCGCGCTCGATGCCGGCAGGCTGCGCATCGCCGCCGGCCGGCTGGCGGCGGAGGGCGGCGTCGCCGCGCAGATCGAGGGCGAGGCGGACCTCGCCCGCGGCACGATCGACCTGCGTCTTTCGGCCCGCCTCGCCTCCCCCGAGGCGCCGGAGATCGGCCTGCGCGTGACCGGCCCGGCCGAGGCGCCGCGCGTCCTGCCGGAAACCGCGGCCTGGACCCGCTGGCGGGCGGAACGCGGCTAGGAGCCCGTCCGAGTAATCATGACCGTAACAAAAAACGATATAATATTGCTCTCGGGTGGGATATTGTACCCCGAAAAGAAGTGCCGCCGGCACTCGTGCGAATCAACGGTGCGTGCCGAGCTTGCGTTCCCGAATAGCCGGACGGGCTCCTAGGTTGGTGACGGACTGGACCGGGAGCCTGGGTGACAGTCCTTGGTGTTGATCGGGAGGACCGGTCGATGCCGTGGACGGAGATCACTGGGATGGATGCGCGGCTTTGCTTTGTGGCTGGGTATCTTCGTGGCGACGAGGCGATGTCGGTGCTGTGCGCGTGGCACGGCATCAGCCGCAAGACGGGCTACAAGTGGGTTACGCGGTACCGTGCCTTGGGTGCGGCGGGGCTTGAGGATCGCTCGTCTGCGCCGCTGCGTGCGCGGCATCCGCCGGCAGCCCGCCTTCATGCTCGCGCCGCGCGCGGGCGGCGGTCTGGCGGGCGAGCGCCACCCGGCCGGAGAACAGCCCGGCCCGCCCGGCGGCGGCCGCCACCGTCTCGAACCGGGCGAGGGTGCAGTCGAGCCGCGCCTGGCGCTGCCATTCCTGGTCGGTCATCCGGGCCCGCGGCCGCTCCGGCGCCGGGCGCAGCTCGGCCAGCCCGCCCCGGCCGGGATCCGGCTAGGTGGTGCAGGCGCCGAGCAGCAGCCCCATCGGCAGCAGGATGGAAAGGCGGGCCATGGCGTGCGTCAGGCCGCCTGCCGGCCCCAGGCGAGGGCAGGGGCGGGCGCGCGCCGCGGGGCGGGCAGGCCAAAGACGCGATCCAGGCCGAGATGGCGCAGCAGCGCCAGCGGCTGGCCGGCCGCGCCCTCGATCTGCACGCGCTCGCCGAGCCGCTTGGCCAGGAAGGCCAGCGCGCCGAGGCCGGCGCCGTCCATGAAGGTCACGCCGCGCAGGTCCAGCACCACCCAGGGCGGGGCCTCGCGGGCCAGCTGTTCCATGGCCGG
>JAIYDD010000134.1 GCA_027487675.1 Acetobacteraceae bacterium
CAGGAAACTGAGTTTCCTGGACCTTCCCCAAATTTAACGGGATATATCAATAACTAAGGGGAGGTGCAGGAACATCAGGTTCCTGCCGGGGTGCTCGAGGGGCGGAGCCCCTCGACCTTATCCTTTTGCGTCCCAAGGCGAATTTCCGCAGCCTGCTAGATGTTCCGCCGCTGGTTGCGCGCCAGCACATCCAGCACCGCCATCCGAACGGCCACCCCCATCTCCACCTGCTCGCCGATCACGCTGCGCAGCGGATCATCGGCCACCGCGCTATCGATCTCGACGCCGCGGTTCATGGGTCCCGGATGCATGACGATCGCATCCGGCTTCGCCCAAGCCAACTTTGCCGCATCCAGCCCGTAGAACCGGAAGAACTCGCGGGCCGAGGGCACCAGCCCGCCGGTCATGCGTTCCTTCTGCAGCCGCAGCATCATCACCACGTCCGCGCCCTCCAGCCCCGAGCGCATCTCGTGATGCACCTCGACGCCGAGCCGCGCGGCCTCGGCCGGGATCAGCGTCGGCGGGCCGACGATCCGCACGCGGGCGTTCATGGTCAGCAGCAGGTGGATGTTGGACCGCGCGACGCGCGAATGCAGCACGTCGCCGCAGATGGCGACGATCAGCCCCTCCAGCCGCCCCTTGCGGCGCTTGATGGTCAGCGCGTCCAGCAGCGCCTGGGTCGGGTGCTCATGCGTGCCGTCGCCGGCGTTGATCACCGCGGCATCCACCTTCTGCGCCAGCAGCGCCGGCGCGCCGGACTGGCCGTGCCGCACCACCAGCAAATCGGTCTGCATCGCGTTCAGCGTGGACGCCGTGTCCAGCAGCGTCTCGCCCTTGTTCACCGAACTGGTGGAGACCGACATGTTGACGATGTCCGCCCCCAGCCGCTTGCCGGCCAGCTCGAAGCTGGTGCGGGTGCGGGTGCTGTCCTCGAAGAACAGGTTGATCAGCGTGCGGCCCTTCAGCAGGTCGCGTTGCGTCTTCCCCTGCCGGTTCAGCAGCGCGTAGCTCTCCGCCAGGTCGAGGAGCGAGGCGATGTAGGGGGGCTCGAGGCCCTCGATCGCCAGCAGGTGTCGGTGCGGGTAGGGCAGCATGGGGCGGACCCTAGCCCCACGCCTCCGGCGCTTCCAGGCCCGGCGCGGTCGCATCCAGCGCCGCCTGCAGCATGTAGGCAGCCGCCGCCGCATCCACCGCCCTGGCCCGTTTCGCGCGCGTCAGGTCGGCCTCGATCATCGCCCGGTTCACCGCGGCCGAGGACAGGCGCTCATCCCACAGCGCCACGGGCAGCCCGGCCGCATCCCCCAGCGCCAGCCCCCAATCCTTCGCCGCCTGCGCCGCTGGCCCAAAAGACCCGTCCATGCCGAGCGGCAGCCCGACCACCAGCCCCCCCGCCCCCTGGCGCCGCGCGATCTCCGCCACCTCCGCCGCATTGGCCGAGAGCTTCCCCCGCGCCAGCGCGCCATAGGGGGAGGCCAGCGTCAGCGTCACGTCGGACAGCGCCAGCCCGATCAGCCGCGCCCCGGGGTCCACCCCGATCAGCCGCGCCCCCCGGGGCAGGGCGGCGCGCAGGTCGCTCAGGTTGATGGCGGGCATGGCGGCCGTTATGGTCCGCCCCTCGCGCCGACGCAAACTTTGGCGTTTCAAGGACCTAAGGCCGCCCCATGTCACTCGACGCCGCCACGGTGAGGCGCATCGCCTCTCTCGCCCGCATCCGGCTGGAGGAGGAGGAGGTCGCCCGCATGCAGGCCGAGCTCAACGGCATCCTCGGCTGGATCGAGCAGCTGCAGGCGGTGGACACCGCGGGCGTGGAGCCGATGGCCGGCGGGTCGCCCGTGCAGTCCTCGGCGGGGATGCGGATGCGCGAGGATGCGGTGACCGATGGCGGCATCGCGGAGGCCGTGCTGGCCAATGCGCCGGACCGCATGGGCGAATATTTCGGCGTGCCGAAGGTGGTCGAGTGATGCGCGGCACGGACCACACGCTGAAGGGCGCGCTGGACGCGCTGGCCGCCGGCGAGACCACATCCGTCGCGCTGACGGAAGCGCATCTGGAGGCGATCGCGCGGCTGAACCCGCGCCTGAACGCCTTCATCACGGTGACGGGCGAGCAGGCGCTTCAGGCCGCGCGGGCGTCCGATGCGCGGCGCGCGGCGGGCCAGGCGGGGCCGCTGGAAGGCGTGCCGCTGGCCATCAAGGATTTGTTCTGCACGGCGGGCGTCCAGACCACCGCGGGCAGCCGGATCCTCGGCGGCTATGTGCCCCCCTACGAATCGACCGTCACCGCCAACCTGCTGCGCGACGGCGCGGTGTTCCTCGGCAAGGTGAACCTCGACGAATTCGCGATGGGCTCGTCGAACACCACCAGCGCGAGCGGCCCGGTCGAGAACCCCTGGTCGCGCGCGAACGACCCCGACACGCGGCTGGTGCCGGGCGGATCCTCCGGCGGGTCGGCGGCGGCGGTCGCGGCGCGGCTGGCGCTGGGGGCGACGGCGACCGACACCGGCGGGTCCATCCGCCAGCCGGCCGCCTTCTGCGGCATCGCCGGCATCAAGCCGACCTATGGCCGCTGCTCGCGCTTCGGCATCGTCGCCTTCGCGAGTTCGCTCGACCAGGCCGGCCCGGTGGCGCGCACCGTGGAAGACTGCGCGATCCTGCTGAAGTCCATGGCCGGCTTCGACGCGAAGGACGCGACCAGCGCCGACCTGCCCGTGCCCGACTTCGCCGCCGCCACGCGCCGGTCGGTCAAGGGCCTGCGCATCGGCGTGCCGCGCGAATACCGCCTGGACGGCACGCCGCCCGAGATCGAGGCGCTGTGGCAGCAGGGCCTCGCCTGGCTGCGCGACCAGGGCGCGGAGACCGTCGAGATCAGCTTGCCGCACACGGAGTACGCGCTGCCGACCTACTACATCGTCGCCCCCGCCGAGGCGTCCTCCAACCTCGCGCGCTACGACGGCGTGCGCTTCGGCCTGCGCGAGACGGCGCCGGGGTCCGACCTGCGCGACCTCTACGAACGCACGCGCGCGGCGGGCTTCGGGGCGGAGGTGCGCCGGCGCATCATGATCGGCACCTATGTGCTCTCTGCCGGCTACTACGACGCCTACTACCTGAAGGCCCAGAAGGTGCGCGCGCTGATCCGCCGCGACTTCGAGCAGGCCTGGGCCCGGTGCGACGCCATCGTCACGCCTGCCACGCCCTCGGCCGCCTTCGGCATGGACGAGAAGCAGGACGATCCGGTGAAGATGTACCTGAACGACGTCTTCACCGTGACGGCGAACCTGGCCGGCCTGCCGGGCCTGGCGGTGCCGGCGGGGCTCGACGCGCAGGGCCTGCCGCTCGGCCTGCAGGTGATCGGCAAGGCCTTCGACGAGGAGACCTGCTTCGCCGTTGGGGCCGCGATCGAGCGCGCGGCGAACTTCACGGCGCTGCCCGGGCTGCGGGCCGACGCGGCATGACCCCGAAGGAGCGCGAGGAGCGGATCGACGCGCTGGAAACGCTCCTCGCCAACTTTACCCGCGCCGGCCGCCTGCGGGACGCCCGCTGCGTCGCGGCGATGGAGGAACTTAACCGCCTCCGCACGCCCGGCCTGCAGTTCCGCCGCAGCCTTGACGCGATACGCGCGGCCGCGGAGCGGCGCGTCTTCCTGACCTATGGCGACGTGGCCGTCGCGAACGACATCACCTGGCGCGCCGCACGGATGCGGATGGACCCGCATCTCTTCGACATCTGCCGCTGGGCGACGGCGCGCGGCTGGCCGCTGCTGACCGCGATCGTCGTGGACCAGGACAGCCGCGGGCATGGCGGGATGACGGGCGTGCCGCTGATCGGCTTCGCGCGCTGCGCCGAACGCTGCAGCCGCATCGTCGGCGCCGACCCGGCCGCCTTCCTCCGCGCCGAGCAGCAGCGCGTCTTCGACTGGGCCGAGAAGGAACGAGGCCATGACCTACACCATTGAAGGCACCACGGGCCCCTGGGAGGTCGTCATCGGCCTCGAAGTGCATGCGCAGGTCGTGTCGCAGTCCAAGCTGTTCAGCGGCGCCGCCACCGCCTTCGGCGCGGAGCCCAACAGCCAGGTCTCCTTCATCGATGCCGGCTTCCCCGGCATGCTGCCGGTGATCAACGGCGAATGCGTGGCGCAGGCCGTGCGCACGGGCCTCGGGCTGAACGCGAAGATCAATCTGTGGTCCCGCTTCGACCGCAAGAACTACTTCTACGCCGACCTGCCGCAGGGCTATCAGATCAGCCAGTACGCCCACCCGATCGTGGGCGAGGGCGCGGTGGAGATCACGCTCTCCGACGGGACGACGAAAACTATCGGCATCACGCGCCTGCACCTCGAGCAGGATGCCGGCAAGTCGCTGCACGACCAGCACCCGACGAAGAGCTTCATCGACCTCAACCGCTCCGGCGTCGCGCTCATGGAGATCGTCAGCGAACCCGACATGCGCAGCCCGGAGGAAGCCGGCGCCTACCTGACGAAGCTGCGCCAGATCCTGCGCTATCTCGGCACCTGCGACGGCAACATGGACGAGGGCTCCATGCGCGCCGACGTCAACGTCTCCGTCCGAAAGACCGGCGAGGGCTTCCGCACGCGCTGCGAGGTGAAGAACGTCAACAGCGTGAAGTTCGTCATGCAGGCGGTCGAGGCCGAGGCACGGCGCCAGGTCGAGGTCTGGGAAGCCGGCGACACGGTCCACCAGGAAACCCGCCTGTTCGACACCGCGCGCGGCATCACGCGGTCGATGCGGTCCAAGGAGGATGCGCATGACTACCGCTACTTCCCCGAACCCGACCTGCCGCCGCTCGTGCTGGAACAGGATTGGGTCGCAAGGCTGAAGGCGTCGCTGCCCGAGCTGCCCGATGTCCGCCGCGCGCGCTACGTCGCGATGGGCCTAACGCCCTACGACGCGCATGTCCTGACGCTGGAGAAGGAGACGGCGGCCTTCTTCGAGACGGTGGCGAGGGGCCGCGACGCGAAGCTGGCGGCGAACTGGGTGACCGGCGATTTCTTCGCCGCCTTGAACCGCCTGAAGCGCGACATCGCCGACCCGCCGGTAACGGCCGAGAACCTGGGCGCGCTGCTCGACCTGATCGCGGACAAGACCATCTCCGGCAGCCTGGCCAAGCAGGTGTTTGAGGCGATGATCGAGACCGGCAAGGCGCCCGGCACGATCGTGGAGGAGCGCGGCCTGCGCCAGGTGACCGACACCGGCGCGATCGAGGCCGCGGTCGCGGACGTGCTGGCGAAGAACGCCGACAAGGTCGCCGAATACCGATCGGGCAAGGACAAGCTGTTCGGCTTCTTCGTCGGCCAGACGATGAAGGCGATGGCCGGCAAGGGGAATCCCGCGCTGGTCAACGAGGTCGTGAAGAAGCTGCTCGGCTGATGGCCCGCCGCGCGCTCGTCCATCGCGTCGCCGCCCGCCACCCCGGCGACGCCGCTGCCGTCGCCGCGCTGTTCGACGACGGCGCGCTGCGGCCGGAGGAGGTGGTGGCCATCCTCGGCAAGACCGAGGGCAATGGCTGCGTCAACGACTTCACCCGCGCCTATGCGGTGGAGGCGCTGAGCCACATGCTCGCCGGGCGCCTCGGCAGCACGGCGGAGGCGGTGGCGCATCGCGTCGCGATGGTGATGTCGGGCGGCACCGAAGGCGGGCTCTCGCCGCATTTCCTGGTGCTCGGCGTGCGCGAGGAAGCGGCGGAAACAGGCCCGCCCGCGCTCGCGCTCGGCACCGCCTTCACCGCGGATTTCGCGGCGGAGGAGCTGGGGCGCATGCCGCAGATCCACGCCACCGCGGATGCGGTGCGCGCCGCCATCGCGCAGGCCGGGATCGCCGACATTGCCGATGTGCACTACGTCCAGGTGAAATGCCCGCTGCTGACCAGCGACCGCATCGCGCAAGCGAAGCGCCGCGGCGCGACGGTGGCGACCGAGGACACCTACCATTCCATGGGCCTCTCCCGCGGCGCCTCCGCGCTCGGCGTCGCGCTGGCGCTGGGGGAGATCCCCGAAGCCGCGCTGACGGATGCCGCGATCGGCGCCGACTGGTCGCTGTTCTCCGGCCGCGCGAGCTGCTCCGCCGGCGTCGAGCTGCTGCGCAACGAGGTGGTGGTGCTCGGCAACAGCCGCGCCTGGTGCGGCGACCTCGCCATCGCGCATGACGTGATGCGCGACGCCATCGACCTGCCGGCCGTGCAGGCCGCGCTGCGCGAAGCGGGGCTGGATGTGGCCGGCGGGCAGCTTGCGCCGGCGCAGGAATCGCGCGTCGTCGCCGTGCTGGCGAAGGCCGAGCCCTCCTCCACCGGCGAGATCCGCGGCCGGCGCCACATCATGTGGGACGACAGCGACATCAACGCCACGCGCCACGCCCGCGCGCTGGTCGGCGGCGTCATCGCCGCCGCCGTCGGTCGCACCGACCTCTTCGTCAGCGGCGGCGCGGAGCACCAGGGCCCCGATGGCGGCGGGCCGGTCGCGATCATCGCGCGCCGCGCCGAGGCCTGACCCGCGCGGCGCGCCCGCCATGGACACGCACCTGCTCGACCCCGCGACGCTCGCCGATCCCTGCCGCGGCTGCGGCGCCTGCTGCCGCACCATGCGCGTCAGCTTCCACTGGATGGAGACGCAGGTGCCAGCGCACATGACCACGCGCACCGGTCCGCATTTGGTCTGCATGAAGGGCACGGAACAGGGCGGCGCCTGCGTGGCACTTCGCGGCGACCGCTGCACGATCTACGAGAACCGGCCCTCGCCTTGCCGGGACTTCCCGGCTGTGATCGACGGGCGGCGCAACCCGCGCTGCCTGGAATTGCGGGCGCGGATCGGCATCGCGTGAAGGCGAGGGGCGCTGCCCCTCGCGCAGGCCGCATGCGAGGGGCGCTGCCCCTCGCGCAGGCCGTATGCGAGGGGCGCTGCCCCTCGCGCACCCCGGCAAGGGCTTTGGCCCTTGCAACCCTTGTGTTTTCAGGCGGCGCCGGGGGGCGCGAGCCTCCGCCGCGCGGCCAGGTAGTCGGCCTTCAAGCGCGCGATGACCTCGGCGGCGGGCAGCACCTCCGCGATGCCGCCGACGCCCTGGCCGGCACCCCAGATGTCGCGCCAGGGGCGCACCCGCTCGCGCTCCTCCGCGTTGAAGGTCATCTTGGACTTGTCAGCGGAAGGCAGCGCATCCGGGTCCAGCCCCTGCGCCGCGATCGAGGGCTTCAGGTAGTTGCCCGCCACGCCGCTGAAGAACGGCGTGTAGACGATGTCGGCGGCCTGGCTCTCCACGATCATGCGCTTGTAGGCCTCGGCCGCATTCGCCTCCGCCGTCGCGATGAAGCGCGTGCCGATATAGGCCAGGTCCGCGCCCATCGCCTGCGCCGCCAGCACCTGCCGCCCCTGCGTGATCGAGCCCGACAGCACCAGCGGCCCGTCGAAGATGCGCCGCACCTCGTCCACCAGCGCGAAGGGCGAGAGCGTGCCGGCATGTCCGCCCGCACCCGCCGCCACCAGGATCAGCCCGTCCACGCCCGCCTCCAGCGCCTTCTGCGCGTGGCGCAGATTGGTCACGTCGTGCAGCACGATCCCGCCCCAGCCATGCACCGCGCGCACCACCTCGCCCGGCGCGCGCAGGGACGTGATGACGATCGGCACGCGATGCTTCGCGCAGACATCCAGGTCGTGCTGCAAGCGGTCGTTGGAGCCATGCACGATCTGGTTGACGGCATAGGGCGCGTCGCCCGGCCCCAGCGCCGCGGTGATGCGCGTCAGCCATTCGTCCAGCGCTTCCTTCGGCCGCGCATTCAGCGCCGGGAAGCTGCCGACGATGCCGGCGCGGCATTGCGCGATCACCAGCGCCGGGTTCGAGACGATGAACAGCGGCGCCCCGATCACGGGCAGCGCCAGGCGGTCGAGGGGCGGGGGCAGGGCCATCCCCGCATCCTGCAACCGCGCCGCCCGGGCGTCCATGCGCTTGACCCGCCCGCCGCCCTGCGCGATCACCGGGGCAAGCATTCGGGAGAGGAGCGCAGCATGGCCGGACCGGTCCGGTTCGAGGTCGAGGACGGCATCGCCGTCGCGACCATCGCCAACCCGCCCGTCAACGCGCTGTCCGCCGCGCTGCGCGGCGCGCTGCTGGACGCCGTGCGCCGCACCGAGGCCGACCCCGCCATCCGCGCCCTGGTGATCGCGGCCGAGGGCCGCACCTTCATCGCCGGCGCCGACATCTCGGAATTCGGCAAGCCGCCGCTGCCGCCGCCGCTGCCGGAAGTCTGCGCCGCGCTGGATGCCTGCCCGAAACCGATCGTCGCCGCCATCCACGGCGCGGCGCTGGGCGGAGGCCTCGAGATCGCGATGGCGTGTTCGGCGCGGCTGGTCGGGCCGGGCGCGAAGCTCGGCCTGCCGGAGGTGAAGCTCGGCCTGCTGCCCGGCAGCGGCGGCACCCAACGCGCGCCGCGGCTGATGGGCGCCGCCGCCGCGCTGAAGCTGATGGTGGACGGCGAGCCGCTCGGCGCGAAGGCCGCCGTTGCCGCGGGGCTGGCGGATGCGCTGGTGGAAGACGACCTGCCGGCAGCGGCCAAGGCGCAGGCCGCGACGCTGGCCGTCGGCCCGCTGCCTGAGCCGGTGTCGCGCCGCGACGCCGGCCTCGGCCCGCGCGAGGCGTTCGAGAAGGCCGCCGCCGCGCTCGCGAAGCGCGCGGAGACGGAGCCCAACATCGCCGCCTGCATCGCCGCCGTCCGCGACGCCTACGAGACGCCCTTCGCGCAGGCTGTCGCGAAGGAACGCGAGGCCTTCTGGGCGCTCATCAAGGACCCGCGCAGCCAGGCGCTGCGCCACGTCTTCTTCGCCGAGCGCGAGGCGGCCAAGATCCCGAACATGCCGGAAGGCACGAAGCCCCGCGCGGTGGGGCGCGCCGCGGTGCTCGGCGCCGGCACGATGGGCGGCGGCATCGCCATGTGCTTCGCGAACGCCGGCATCCCCGTGCGCGTGATCGAGACGGACCAGGCGGCGCTCGATCGCGGCATGGCGCGGCTGCGCGGCACCTACGACGCCAGCGTGAAGCGCGGCAGCCTGACGGAAGCGGCGCGCGACGCGCGGATGGCGCTGATCGAAGGCGCCGTCGGCCTCGACGCCGCCTCGGACGCCGACATGATCGTCGAAGCGGTGTTCGAGGAGATGGGCCTCAAGAAGGAGATTTTTGGTACGCTCGACCGCGTCGCGAAGCCTGGCGCCGTGCTCGCCTCGAACACCTCCTATCTCGACATCGACGAGATGGCCGCGGCCACCAGCCGCCCCGGCGACGTGCTGGGCATGCATTTCTTCTCGCCCGCCAACGTGATGAAGCTGCTGGAAGTGGTGCGTGCCAGGCACACCTCGCCGGACGCGTTGGCGACGGCGGTGGAGGTGGGCCGCAAGCTCGCCAAGGTGCCGGTCGTTGTCGGCGTCTGCTACGGCTTCGTCGGCAACCGCATGCTCGCGCGCCGCACCGCGCAGGCCGAGCGCCTGCTGCTGGAGGGCGCGCTGCCCGAGCAGGTGGATGCCGCGCTCACCGGCTTCGGCTTCCGCATGGGGCCCTTCGCGATGTCGGATCTCGCTGGCATCGATGTCGGATGGCGCGCGCGCAAGGCGAGCGGCCGTCGCGCGCCGGTGGCCGATGCGCTGGCCGCGGCCGGCCGCTACGGCCAGAAGACCGGAAGCGGCTTCTACCTCTATCCCGAAGGCGCGCGCGCCGGCGTGCCGGACCCTGAGATGCCCGCGCTGATCGCGCGCATCGCGGAGGCCGAGGGCGTGCAGCGCCGCGAGATCGCGGCGGAGGAGATCCTCGATCGCCTGGTCCTGCCCATGGTGAACGAGGGCGCGCGCATCCTGGAGGAAGGGGTCGCCGCGCGCGCCGGCGACATCGATGTGGTCTGGCTGCATGGCTACAACTGGCCCGCCTGGCGCGGCGGGCCGATGCACCATGCGGATGCGCTGGGCCTCGCGCATGTCGCCGCGCGGCTCGACGAATTCGCGCGTATCACCGGCGACGACAGCCTGAAGCCCGCGCCGCTACTCGCGCGCCTGGCCGCCGAAGGCCGCGGCTTCGCCAGCCTGAAGCAGCCGGGATGAGCCATCCCTGGGCCGCGTCCTATCCGCCCGAGTGCCGGTGGGACGCGCCCATCGCCGAAGGCACGCTGCCCGGCTTCCTGGATGATTGCGCCGCGCGCTTCGGCGACCGCCCGGCGATCGAGTATCGCGGGCATGTGCTGTCCTATGCGCAGCTCAAGGCGATGTCGGACCGCGTTGCGGCGGGGTTCTGGGCGCAGGGCGTCGGCCGTGGCGATTGCGTGGCGCTGCACCTGCCGAACACGCCCTGGCATCCGGTGTGCCTCTTCGCCGCGCTGCGCACCGGCGCGCGGGTGGTGCATCTGTCGGCGCTGGATGCGCGGCGGGAACTGGCCTTCAAGCTGCGCGATGCCGGCGCGACGCTGCTGGTGACCACGGGCGCGGCGACCCATGCCGCCCGGCTGCGCGACGAAGGTGCGGTGCCGCGCGTGATGCTGGCGCCGGACGCGCGCTGGGGCGGCACCGACGAACCCGGCTTCGATGCGCTGCCGGAGGCCGACCCGCCCGCCACCTGGCCCGCCCTCGCGCCCGGCGACCTCGCGCTGCTGCAATACACCGGCGGCACCACCGGCACGCCGAAGGGCGCGATGCTGACGCATGGCAACCTCACCGCCGCCATCGGCATCTACAAGGCCTGGCGCGACCGCACCTCCCTGCCCGAGGGCGAGGGGCGCGTATTGGTCGTGCTGCCGCTGTCGCACATCTTCGCGCTGACGGCGGTGCTGCTGCGGCAGATGTCCGAAGGCAGCCTGATGCATCTGCGGCCGCGCTTCGATGCGGCGCAGGCGGTGGCGGACATCGCTCGGCTTCGCATCAACACCTTCTCCGGCGTGCCCACCATGTGGATCGGGATGCTGAACCTGCCGGGCGTCGCGCCTGCCGATCTCGCCTCGCTGCGGCAGTGCAGTTCGGGCGGCGCGCCGATGCCCTTCGACGTGCAGCAGAAGCTGGAAGCGCTGGTCGGCACGCGCATCGGCGGCGGCTGGGGCATGACCGAGACCTGCCCCGCCGGCACGCGCATCCCGCCCGACGCGCCGCGCCGTGCCGGCCTCATCGGCCTGCCGCTGCCGCGCGTGGAACTGCGCATCGTGGACCGCGACGATCCGCGCCGTGCCCTGCCGCCCGGCCACGTGGGGGAGATCGCGGTCTGCGGCCCCAACGTCTTCCGCGGCTACTGGAACCGAGACAGCGAGAACGCGACGGCCTTCGCCGATGGCTGGTTCCTGACCGGCGACATGGGCTGGATGGACGAGGCCGGCTTCTTCACCCTGGTCGATCGCCGCAAGAACATGATCCTGTCCGGCGGCTTCAACGTCTATCCCGCGCAGGTCGAGCAGGCGATCTACGAACACCCCGCCGTTGCCGAATGCATCGTCATCGGTGTCGCGGACGCCTATCGCGGCCAATCCGCCAAGGCATTTTGCGCGCTGAAGCCGGGCGCCACGCCCTTCACGCTGGACGAGCTGCGCGCCTTCCTTGCCGATCGGCTCGGGAAGCACGAACTGCCCGCTGCGCTTGAACTCCGCGAAGCCCTGCCGCGCAGCGCGGCGGGCAAGCTGCTGGCCAGCGCATTGCGCGACGAAACCCAGGGAGTGGGCTGAGATGGACCTCCGCTACACCGCCGACGAGATCGCCTTCCGCGACGAGCTGCGCCACTTCTTCCGCACGCAGGTGCCCGCCGAGATCCGGCGCAAGGTGAGCGAGGGGCGCAAGCTCGGCCGCGACGACTACGTGACGACCCAGAAGATCCTGCACGAAGCCGGCTACGCGACGCCGAACTGGCCGGTGGAATGGGGCGGGCGCGACTGGTCGCCCGTGCAGCGCTACATCTTCTCGGAAGAGGTGCAGGCCTGCGCGGTGCCGCAGCCGCTCTCCTTCAACGTCAACATGGTCGGCCCCGTCATCGCCACCTTCGGCAGCGAGGCGCAGAAGGCGCGCTTCCTGCCGCCGACGGCGAGCCTCGACATCTGGTGGGCGCAGGGATTCTCGGAGCCCGGCGCGGGCAGCGATCTCGCCAGCCTCAAGACCAGCGCGAAGCCCGATCGCGACCACTTCGTCGTCAACGGCCAGAAGACCTGGACGACGCTCGGGCAATACGCCGACTGGATTTTTTGTCTCGTGCGCACCGACCCCGCGGCGAAGAAGCAGCAGGGCATCTCCTTCCTGCTGATCGACCTGGAGACGCCCGGCATCACCATCCGTCCGATCATCACCATCGATGGCGGGCATGAGGTGAACGAGGTCTTCTTCGACGATGTCCGCGTGCCCGCGGAGAACCTGGTCGGCCAGCTCAACAAGGGCTGGGATTACGCGAAATTCCTGCTCTCCAACGAGCGCATCGGCATCGCGCGCATCGGCCTCACCAAGGAACGCCTGGCGCGCGTCAAGCGCCTGGCGCAGGAGACGCCGGCGGGCGAAGGCACGGTGTGGGACGACCCGGATTTCCGCCGTCGCCTGGCCTGGTCGGAGATCGAGCTGAAGGCGCTGGAGATCACACAGATGCGCGTCGTCGCCGCGCAGCGCAGCAAGGCCGCCGACAAGCCCGACCCGTCCAGCTCCATCCTGAAGATCAAGGGCAGCGAGCTGCAGCAGGCGGCGGCCGAGATGCTGAAGGACGTGGCCGGCCCCTACGCGCTGCCCCGCCCGGAGGCGGAGGAGGAAGGGCTGAACCTGCCCTCCGTCGGACCGGAATGGGCGGACGCCGCGGCGCCGCTGTTCTTCAACACGCGCAAGGTCTCCATCTATGGCGGATCGAACGAGATCCAGCGGAACATCATCGCCAAGGCCTTTTTGGGCCTCTGACGCCCCCACCCCGACCCTCCCCCGCACGCGGGGGAGGGAGATGCGAGCGCGGACACCATGGATTTCGACCTGACCGAGGAACAGGGCATGCTCGCCGACAGCGTCGGCCGGCTGCTCGCCGACGCCTACTCCGACTTCGGCAGGCGCAAGGCGTATCGCGCCGAGCCGCGCGGCTATGCCGCCGCGAACTGGACGGCCTTCGCCGAGATGGGCCTGCTCGGCCTGCCCTTCGCGGCCGACGACGGCGGCTTCGAGGGCGGCCCGGTCGAGACGATGATCGTGATGGAGGCGCTCGGCCGGCACCTGGCGCTGGAACCCTTCCTGGCCAGCGTCGTGCTCGGCGGCGGCCTGTTGCGCCGCCTTGGCAGCGAGGCGCAGCGCCGCGCCATCCTGCCGCGCGTGGTGGAAGGCGAGATCGTGCTCGCGCTCGCGCACCAGGAACGCCAGGCGCGGCACGATCTGCACGACGTCGCCACGACGGCGCGGCGCGACGGGGCGGGCTGGGTGCTGCACGGCGCGAAAGGCGTGGTGCTGCATGGCGACGGCGCGGACCGCATCCTGGTCACCGCGCGCACAGCCGGTGCGCGGCGCGATCGCGACGGCATCAGTATCTTCCTGCTCGACCCCATCGCGCCCGGCATCGTCCGCCGCGGCTACGCCACGCAGGACGGGCTGCGCGCGGCGGAGCTGGTGCTGGACGGCGCGCGCCTGCCCGCCGAGGCGCTGATCGGGCCGGAGGGCGGCGCGCTGCCGGCGCTGGAAGCCGTGGCGGAAGACGCGATCGCGGCACTCTGCGCGGAGGCCGTCGGCGCCATGCAGGCGCTGCTCGACATGACGGTCGACTACCTGAAGCAGCGCACGCAGTTCGGCCAGGCGATCGGCAGCTTCCAGGTGCTGCAGCACCGCGCCGCCGACATGCTGGTGATGCTGGAACAGGCGCGTAGCATGGCGATGTACGCGGCGATGATGGTGCAGGAAAAGGACGCGGCCGCGCGCCGCACCGCGCTCTCCGCCGCGAAGGCGCTCGTCTCGCGCCTGGCCGACCAGCTCGGCAAGGAAGCGGTCCAGCTGCATGGCGGCATCGCGATGACAGAGGAATACAAGGCGGGGCACTACTTCAAGCGGCTGGCCATGATCGCGACGCTGTTCGGCGATGCCGACCACCATTTGCGCGTCGTGGCCGCCTCCGGCGGGTTGCCGGAGACCGGCTGATCCTTCTGGCGCGATCGGGTTTCCGCCGGACTGGACAAGGTCGGATGGTTGTCTGTCCGAAATTCTTCTTGGGCCGCGGCAACCGCTTCACTTCGCCGACGTCGTTCTCCACATCCCTGGGTGGTGCTGGACACCGCCCGGGCAGGCCTGGCGGACCGGGCGCCGTCGGGTTGGGGAGATGGGCCCGGAGATGCCGGACGGCCCGCTGATCGCATCGCCTGCCGCCACCGCCGTCCGGCGCCAGGCGGCCGCGCTGCCCGTGTTCGGCAGCGGTCCGGCCACGCGCGTCGTCCTGGTCACCAGCCGGGAGACGCGGCGCTGGGTGATCCCGAAGGGCTGGATCGAGCCGCAGGAAGCCGCGCACCGCAGCGCCGCCCGCGAAGCCTTCGAGGAAGCCGGCCTGGTCGGCGAGGTGGAGCGCACCCCGATCGGCAGCTACCACTACGCCAAGCGCCTGCCGCGCGGCGCGGTGCTGGGCTGCGAGGTGGCGGTGTTCCGCTTCCGCGTCAGCCGACTTCTGCGCGACTGGCCGGAGCGCCGCGAACGCGACCGCCAGCTCTTCACGCCCGATGTCGCGGCCGGGCTGGTGAAGGAACCGGCGCTGGCCGCGCTGCTGCGTGGCCTCAGCGCGGGATGAAGCCGTCCGGGGCGATGCCGCGCGGGCGGATCATCCCGTAGGGTGCGCGCGGCAGGTAGCGCGCGGTGCCCGGTTCCGCCTGCACCTTGCCGTCGCGGATTCTCACACCGCATCGCGATGAGCCGAAGCTGGTGGGGACCGGGACGCTGCGGACGCCGAGTTTGTGCAACAGGTCACCCGCGCAACTCAGGAAGGAGTGGCACTTAACAGTCAGACGAAAATGTTCGGCGCGTGGCCGCGGGCCTGTATAGTGTGCATCGTTGCGGCGTGCGTTGCATCAAGGTTGGCGACCACATCGGGATTAAGTCCACTCATCCCGGCCACGCGGTCAGCGTGGCCGATGTGCGGTGCCACCTCCGACTTGGACGCCTGCTCGTTCCGGCAGCCGAGGAGTTCGCTGATGCGCGCTGTCGGTGCGAAAGGGTCTAGCGCAAGCCGCTCTTGTGCGACCACAACCACCTGCTCAGCGGGGAAGACGTCGAATACGTTACCAACAAAGAAATCGTAACGCAGTCTACTCCCAGCATATCTATCGTAATATTCCTGCAGATTGCAATTCATGTAAAACTCACGGTCCTCTGGTGTCCGTCCAGTGAAATGATTGATGCTCCCGTTGATCGCGAAGCTGCGGTGCATCTGGTGCCATGAGATGAGCGACTTTCTTGGATGGCGAACACACACGATGATGAGCATTTTGTTGTTGTGATTAAAGAGGTTGCGAAGCGCTTTCTTACTGAATGCATACGCACTGTACTTGTGTCCGTTAACCAGACCAGCGCGCCCAAGCCCTTCGGACAGTTCGGTCCGGTCCACAAAGAGTGGCATTTCGATATCGCGGCTGTAGCCGCTTTCGATTGCACGAGGTCCGGCGATCACATGAACATCTGTGTTTTGGGCCAGCATGCTCAACAGAGCGCTGGTGCCGCACTTTGGAAACCCGACGATGGCAAAGTGCGTCTTCAATGGCTCGGACATTCGCCGCTCCTGAGATCTCTGTTCAGGCGGCCCCAGCCCCCGACAGTCAATCGCCGCCCCCTGCCCTCGTTGCTACATAGCAAATTAGTTTGTTGCGAGATCGGACATGATCCAGCGTTGGAAGATTGTCAAGGTTCCCGGCCGGGCTGGTGAAGGAACCGGCGCTGGCCGCGCTGCTGCGTGGCCTCAGCGCGGGATGAAGCCGTCCGGGGCGATGCCGCGCGGGCGGATCATCCCGTAGGGCGCGCGCGGCAGGTAGCGCGCGGTGCCCGGTTCCGCCTGCACCTTGCCGTCGCGCATCACCACCTCGCCGCGGCGCAGCGTCGCCACCGGCCAGCCCGTCACCTCCAGCCCCTCATAGGGCGTGTAGTCGATGGCGTGCTGCATCAGCGCGTTGGTGATGGTCACGCGCCTCGCGGGGTCCCACAGCGCCAGGTCGGCATCCGCGCCGGGCTGGATCATGCCCTTCCGCGGCGCCAGGCCCATCAGCTTCGCCGGGTTGGTGGCGGTCAGCGCCACGAACTGCTCCAGCGTGATGCGGCCCTTCGACACGCCCTCGCTGAAGATGATCGGCAGCCGCGCGGCGATGCCCGGGATGCCGTTCGGGATGTCGCGGAACACCGCGTCCCGGCCGTTCTGCGCCTTGCCGCGGTCGCCGCCGTAACTGAAGCCGCAATGGTCGGAGGAGACGACATCCAGCGTGCCGCGGCGGATCATCTCCCACACGCGGGCATGTTCGGCGGCGTCGCGCGGGGCGGGGCTGCACATGAACTTCGCGCCCTCGAAGCCGGGGCGGTCCATGTCGGATGCTGTCAGCGTCACGTATTGCGGGCAGGTCTCGCCCCACACCTTCAATCCGCGCGCCTGGGCGCGCGCGATCTCCTCCGCCGCGTCTTCGCAGGAGACGTGGAAGACCTGGATCGGCTGGTCCACGAGTTCCGCGAGCGCGATGGCGCGATGGGTGGCTTCGCGTTCCACCACGCGCGGGCGGGCCCAGGCGTGGTATTTCGGCGCCGTCAGCCCGGCATCCAGCAGCGCCTTGGTGCGCCAGTTGATCGCGTCGTAGTTCTCGCAATGCACGGTGACCAGGCACCCGTTGCGCCGCGCCGCCAGCAGCACCTTCAGGTAGCCGGCATCGTCCAGGTGCAGCGGCTCGTAGGTCAGGAACACCTTCAGGCTGCGCACGCCTTCCGCGACGACGAGCGGCACTTCGCGCTCCAGCACCTCGTCCGTCGGGTCGGCGATGATCTGGTGGAAGCCGTGGTCCAGCATGCCGCGGGCGGCGCGCGCGCGGTAGTCGGCGAAGCGATCGAGGATGCCCGATCCCTTGAACTGCGGGATGAAGCAGACGCCGCTGGTGGTGCCGCCGGCAAAGGCGGAGGCGGAGGCGGTGACGAAGCTGTCCTCGTGCACCGTGCCGTTCGCTTCCGGCTGCTCGATGTGGCAATGCGTGTCGACGCCGCCGGGCAGCACGAGAAGGCCGTCGGCCTGGATCACCTGCGCGGCGTCGGGCACGGTCTCGGCCAGGGTCGCGATGCGGCCGTCGCGGATGCCGATGTCGCAGCGCGCGGTGCCGAAGGCCGTGACGACGGTGCCGCCGCGGATGGCGATGTCATGCATTGGGGGGGGGCCTCCTGACGCCCGGATGGGGTGTCAGCATGGCAGAGTTATCCGAAGGCCGCTGTGGGCGCTTAGACGAACACGTTCGACGCGTGGCCAGTGGCTTCGATGACGCTCAGCATGGATGCGTGCGTCGCATCGAGCTTGGCCGCCAGATCAGGGCTGACGCCAGCCGTTTCCTTCACTCGGTCGGCATGGCCGAAATGCGGCTTCACTTCCGACGTGGACGCCTCCAGAGGGGCGAGGCCAAGCAGCTCGACGACGCGAGCGACGGGCGATACCGGATCGCGCGCTAGTCTTTCCTGCGCGACCACCACCACCTGCTGCTCCGGGAAGACCTTGAATGCGCGCTTGACGAAGAAGTCGTAGCGAAGGTTGTTCTCTGCGTACCGGTCGTAATACTCTTGCAGACTGCAATTCATGTAGAAATCGCGATCCTCTGGCGTGCGCGTGGTGAAGTGCCCCGGGGCTCCTTCGCTCGCGATCTTGCGGTGCATGTTATGCCACGAAATCAATGATTTCATGGGGTGTCGCGTGCACACGATGATGATCGATTTGCCATTGTGCCGCAACAGATTGTCGAGCGCCCGCCGGCTGAATATGTACGCGCTGTACTTGTGCCCGTTGACCACCTCCGGGCGTCCGAAGCCATCGGGCAGTTCCGTGCGCCCGACGAACAG
>JAIYDD010000179.1 GCA_027487675.1 Acetobacteraceae bacterium
ACCAAGCTCACCAGGGCAGCAGCAGCCTGACCGACCGTCGGCGCTCCCACTCCACGTGGGCCGCTCGGTCCGCCGCCGCGTTGGGCAGAAACGCGGTTACCAGGACAGGCTCCTAGGTCCCGCATCTCGGCGAAGGTCGCTCCTGCAGGCCCGATGCAAAGAGTTAGCAGGGGCTTCGGTCCGGTCGGCGTCAGACAAGTGTTTATGCGGCGGTGCTGCTCGCCGAGATTCGAAGGCCCTTTATCCCGCCTGCGGCCTGTGCATCGGTTCGGTCCAACGCACCGGCATGCCTCTTATCATCCCGTGCAGCGTCATCCCCTCTGGCTGCCGCCCGTCCAGGATCGCCTCCACGATGTCCGGCGCCAGCAGAGTCAGCCGCAGCACGCGCGAGACGTAGGACGAGTTGATGTTCTCCGACGCAGCCAGTTCGTTGATGGTGGCGAAGCGCCCGGACTCCAGCATCCTGCGCCACCGAAACGCCCGCGCCACCGCCTTGATGAGCGTGATGTCCTGCCGACGCTCCAGCGCCAGCACCCCGGGCGTGACCATCGCCTTCCGCCCGCCCCGCGGCTTCACCGAGAGCGGGATGACCACGGTGAGGGTCTGGGGCGACTCGCTCATGCCGCCGCCCTCCCGGCCTCGGGCGCTTGGGCGGCGAGGTCCCGCACCAGGCTGCCAAGCCCGTCCAGCCGCAGCCGCACCGCAGCGCCGTCAGCTCTGACGTCGACCCGGTCCACCAGCAGCCGCACGATGCGCGCCCGCTCGGCCGGGAAGAGCTCGTCCCACAGGGGCTCTATCCTCTCCAGCGCCTGCAGCACCTCCTGCTCGGTCACGTCCGGCGCCGTCGCGCGCGCCGCGCGCCAGGTGCCTACCACCATCTCGGGCTGCCGCAGCAGCGCGCGAACCTGGGCGACCACCGCCGCCTCGATCTCGCCGGCCGGAAGCCGCGCGATGGCGGGCCGCTCCGTCGCGCCGCCCTTCAGCACGGCCTGGCTGACATAGTAGCGGTACATCTGCCCGCCCCTGCCGCGGCTGTGGCTCGGCGACATGGCGCGCCCGTCGCTGTCGAAGATCAGCCCGCGCAGCAGCGGCGCGGTGGTGTTCCGTGTCCGGTTGACCCGCACCCGCGGACTGACCTCCAGGACGGCGTGCACGGCGTCCCACTGCGCCTGGGTGACGACCGCGTCGTGCTCGCCGGGATAGGCCGTGCCCTTGTGCACCGCCTCGCCGAGGTACACGCGGTTGCTGAGGATCCGGTAGACGTCGCTCTTCGTCAGCGGGCGGCCGCGCTTCGTGGTGGCGCCCTCGGCGCGCAGGACCTGGACCAGCTTGGTGCAGGACTCGGTCTCAACGAAGCCCTGGAAGATGCGCCGCACCAGCGTCGCCTCGGCATCGTTTACCACCAGCTTGCGCTCGCGCACGTCGTAGCCGAGCGGCACGTAGCCGCCCATCCACATGCCGCGCTTGCGCGACGCTGCCACTTTGTCGCGGATGCGCTCGCCGATGACCTCTCGCTCGAACTGGGCAAAGCTGAGCAGGATGTTCAGCGTCAGCCGCCCCATGCTCGTCGTCGTGTTGAAGGACTGCGTGACGGAGACGAAGGTCACGTTGTTTGCGTCGAACACCTCGACCAGCTTGGTGAAGTCGACCAGCGAGCGGCTCAGGCGGTCGATCTTGTAGACCACCACGACGTCGACCAGCCCCTCCTGGATGTCGGCGACCAGGCGCCTCAGGGCAGGCCGTTCGAGGGTGCCGCCGGAGATGCCGCCGTCGTCGTAGCGGTCGCGCACCGGCACCCAGCCCTCGGCGCGCTGCGAGGCGATGAAGGCCTCGCAGGCCTCCCGCTGGGCGTCGAGTGAGTTGAACTCCATGTCGAGGCCTTCCTCGCTCGACTTCCGGGTGTAGACCGCGCAGCGCAGCTTGCGGATGGTGGCCGGCGTCGCCGCGGGCGACTTCGTGTCCCTCTTCATGCCGCGCTCCGGCTCGGGCGTAGCCCGAAGAACACGCGCCCATTCCAACGCGTGCCGGTGATGGCGCGCGCGATGGCGGAGAGCGACTGGTAGGGCTGGCCCCCGTACTCGTAGCCGGCGCGCGTGACGGTCACGACGTGCTCGACGCCCTGGTATTCGCGGATCAGCTGCGTGCCGGCGATCGGCTTGTCGTCCCCGCGCATGCGGCGGACTGTGACCCTGCCGCCGTCGAGCTGCTCACCGAGCGCCTCGAGGCGAGCCAGCGTCTCGGGCTTCAGGCCGCCATAGGCGAGCTCCTGGATCCGATACGCGAGCCGGCTTTCCAGGAAGCGCCGGTTGTAGGGTGGCGGCTCGGTGCCGA
Organism: Acetobacteraceae bacterium; assembly: GCA_027487675.1. Lineage (GTDB taxonomy): Bacteria > Pseudomonadota > Alphaproteobacteria > Acetobacterales > Acetobacteraceae > Falsiroseomonas. The sequence goes on from JAIYDD010000179.1 coordinate 2,332, forward strand.
AGAGCGCGCGCCACTGCTCGCGCAGCGCGGGCGTGGCGGCGGTTTTCAGGGCGGCGAGCCGGCTCAGGACGTCGGCGGGCGGGATAGCCGGCGCCGTGAAGGTCGGCGTGGTGGTGGGCTTGGGCTTCGTGGTGCGCGTCATGCGTCTCTCCGGGTGGTCCGGTTCGCATGGAGGCGTTCGGCGGCCGGGAAGTGTAGCAACCTCTCTCCGCGGTCCGCGGCGTCGCGCGCAGCTGGCAGGACGCGGCGCAGCTGCTGCTGTTCCTGGCCAGCGACCAGGCCGCGGCGCTGCCGCCGCTGCTGGTGAAGCTGGCGCTCCGCGGCGCGACGGCGGAGCTGGAGGCGTCGGCGGCGCCCGCGCAGGACGTCGAGAAGCTGTCCGACGAGCTCACCGAGCACGGCAAGGCCTGCATCCGCCGCGGCGAGCTGCTGCGCGACCTCAGCCGCATCATGCAGGCCCTGCAGCGGGAGGCCACCTGATGGGCAAGGCCTCCCGCGACAAGGGCAGCGTATCCACGGCGCGGCGATGTTCGATCGGGCTGCCGGTCTCCGGATCTGCCTCGCGGATCGGTGCGGAGAAGCCGCCGTGCTGCAGCCGCCACTTCGAGGGCTTCGCCAGATCCTCCCGCTGTTCCTTCAGCTTCTTCGGCTTGCGCTTACCGGCCATGGTGCTGTCCTCCGTGCCGGCGCCCCCAGCGCCGGGTCGCCTCGTTGATGACGGCCTGGCGGAGCCAGGGATCGGTGATGTCGTCGATGGCCAGGGAGGCGACGCCCTGCTCGCGCCAGACGCGCCGGCGCATCGCCTCCATCTCGGGGCTGGTGGTGGCGCTGCGCGTCCCGCCATCCAGGCAGGACCGCGGCGGGCGGGGGAAGCCGGGGAGCGTCATCTACGCAATCCCCTCGGGCGCGACAGAACCCCCGGCTATCCCTCTGATATATATATTTTTGCTGTTTTTGTTATCATGTACTGGGGTCTCCCACCCAGCGCCCGCGCACGCGTGGGGACTGGTCTTTCCCCCGCGCCCGCGCACGAAAGCACAAAACCAACAGAAGCGCGTTTTCAACGACTTGGCGCACGAGGACCGCTTTTCGTTATTCATCGTCGGCGGCCTCCACGGACGGCAGGTCGCCAGCGCCCTGGATGAGGACGTAGCGGGGGCCAGGCGGACGGCCGGCGCCGTTGTAGGGAGGCGGCGGCGTTTCGATGACGAGGCCGTTGCTCACCAGCGCGTCGATCACCTCGCTGAGTTCGCGCGCGACGAGCTTCAGCCCCTTGTGGAAGATCTCGCGCCGGCTGCATGGGCCGTGCTTGCCGATGATGTCGATGGCCTTGTTCAGCCGCTTCTCGAACTCGCTGTCGGCCAGGAAGCGCTGCGCGTCGCGGAGCACGGTTCGCGTGCAGTGCTCGGCCAGCGCCCAGCCCCAGGCCAACTCCGCCTCGGTGATCTGCGGGTGCGCAGGATTGCGGCTGATGGCGCAGATCAGCGCCAGCTTGTTGGCGTTCTCGCCGAGGCGGTTCACGATGGCGGCCTGCGGCGTGCCCGCCACCTTGCGCGCCCAGGCGTCCTCCTCGGCCAGCTTGCGATCGTGCAGGGCCTCCGCCGCGGCCGTCATCGGCACGGTGTAGGGCGTCGGCTCGTCGATGGCGGTCATCGGCGCCACATGCACATCGGGCAGGTTGCCCGGCGGTGGTGGGTCGCCCTGGCCGCGCGCGATCGCCTTCAGCGCCTCGAGCAATGCGGGGGGCGGCGCGATGATGCCCGCTACCCGGTTGCGTTCCGGCCGATCGACGTCGGTGACGAAGACGAGAAAGCGCGCGAGCGAGCCGTCCAGCATCGCCCCACCTTCCAGCGCCTTCCAGAATGTCGAGGGCGTGGTGGTGCCATGGAAGCAGACACAGGGCTGGTGAATGTCGATGCGCGGCGCAATCTTCTTGTCGGCGTACTCGGTGCCGCGATAGATGCCCTTCGCGCGGCTGTAGAGCTTCATCAGCTCGGACCAGATGTCGGCCTTGTGCGACGGCGCCCTGCCGCCCGTGACGGTGCCGAGGAACAGGCCGAACTCGTCGATCTGGAACAGCCGCGCCGGATGCTGTTCCAGGGCGGACAGCAGGCCGCGACCGGAGGCGAGGTTCTCGCCGCCGAGGTAGCGTTCCAACCCGGCGAGGTCGAAGCAGCGGCGAATCACCTCCGGCGCGTGGTCCTTCCCGCCGCCGCTCTCGGCGACGGCGGCGACATAGACGTTGGTGCGCAGATCCGTGCGCGTGCGGTATCTCCGGCCGGCCAGCGCGCCGACGGCGCAGATGGCGGCGCCCAACGCCAGGAAGGGCTGCGGCCGCAGCGCGGTCCTGACGCATTCCTCCACCAGCATCTGCAGGACGCCGCCGGGCTGCAGGATGCTGGCCGGCACCGGCAGCGGCTTGGCCTGCTGCTGCGCGCGGCTGGCGTACAGCGTCGCCAGGAATGGCGCCGCGGGATGGGCGGCTTCGGTTTGAGGGCCCGGCTCGTCGCTGCCGTGCCGGGGCGTGGCCTCCGCCTTCGCCAAGAGCGCCGCAGCCGGGTGCTGCTGCGCCATCTGCTCAGCGTCTCCGCCTGGGCCGAGCAGCACCGCATCCTGAGCAGCCGCGGCTCCTCCGAGCCGGGGCCGTGGCGCACGGCGCGCGCGCCCTATCTGCGCGCCATCATGGATGCGCTCTCCGCCCCGCACCCGGCCCGGCGGGTGGTCTTCATGAAGGGCGCGCAGACGGGCGGCACGGAGGCGGGAAACAACTGGCTCGGCTACATCCTGCACCACGTCCCGGCGCCGGTGCTGGCGGTGCAGCCGACCGTCGAGCTAGCCAAGCGCTTCTCGCGCCAGCGCATCGACCCGCTGCTGGAGGAGACGCCGGCGCTGCGGGAGCGGGTGGCGCCCTCGCGGGCGCGCGACAGCGGCAACACCATGCTGTCGAAGGAGTTCCCCGGCGGCATCCTGGTGCTGACGGGTGCGAACAGCGCGGTCGGGCTGGGCTCCATGCCGGCGCGGTTCCTGTTCCTCGACGAGATCGACGCCTATCCTGGCCGCGACACGGCGGCGGTCTATGGCCATCTCCGCCGGCTGCACGACCCGCGCATCGCGCCCACCAAGGGCGTGGACGGATGGAACCGCGCGCAGCCGGTCCAGGGCCCGACGCCGGTGGACGCGCTGGTCGATGGCCGGAAGCTGCGGCGCGGCTTGAAGCTCTGGACGGTGTCGGTCTCCACCTGGAAGGCTGACCTCTACCGCCGGCTCTGGCTCGGTCGCGGCGACGCGGAGGCGTTCCCGCCGGGCTGGGTGCATCTGCCGCAGGGGATAGAGGCGGGGTGGGTGAAGCAGCTCGTCGCCGAACAGCTGCGCACGGTGAAGGACCGGCGCGGCTTCGCGCGGCAGGAATGGGCGAAGCTGCGCGAGAGGAACGAGGCGCTGGACTGCGCGGTGCTGGCGCGCGCCGCGCTCTGGCTGCTGGGCGCCGATCGCTACGGCGAGCGGTTCTGGGCGCAGCTGCGCGAGCAGGTCGCCAACGCCCCGCTCCAGCAGAGCGACATTCCCGCCAGCGGGAATGTCGCTCCGCCACCGCCACCGCAGGTCGCGCCTGACACCCATCGCCCGCGTGGCTGGCTCGCGCCGCGCCTCGGCTGGCTGCAGCCAACATCTGCGACGAGATCATGGGCCGGCGCGATGGCACCGCCGAGCGGCGCTACACCGTCAACGGCGCCGTCACCCTGGGCGAGGGCAAGATCGCCATCACCCGCAAGCTCGTCGCTGCCATGGCCGGCGCGCTGGTGGTGAGCGGAGGGCGCTTCTACATCCATGCCGGCGCACCGGCGCTGCCGGCGGCGACGCTGACCTCCGACGATCTGCGCGGCGACGTCACCATCGTCGGCTCGCGTCCGCGGCGCGATCTCTTCAACGGGGTGCGGGCCGTCTATGTCGAGCCGGCCGCCGCCTGGCAGCCGACCGATGCGCCGCCGCTGCTCGCCAGCAACTACGTCACCGAGGATGGCGGCGAGGCGATCTACCGGGACATGGAGTTCCCGCTCACCACCTCGGCGGCGACCGTCCA
>JAIYDD010000243.1 GCA_027487675.1 Acetobacteraceae bacterium
AACGGCGCCTCGGGCGACATCAAGATGGCGACCGACCAGGCGCGCCGGATGGTCACCGAATGGGGCATGAGCGAGAAGCTCGGCATGATCGCCTACGGCTCCAACGACCAGGAGGTGTTCCTGGGCCATTCGGTGACGCAGTCGAAGAACCTGTCGGAGGAGACGGCGCGGCAGATCGACGCCGAGATCCGCAAGATCATCGACGACGCCTATGCCCGCGCCACCAAGACGCTGTCCGAGAACATTGACGAGCTGCACCTGCTGGCCAAGGGCCTGCTGGAGCACGAGACGCTGTCGGGCGACGAGATTCGCTGCGTGATCCGCGGCGAGCCGGTGGTGCGCAACCGCCCCGACGAGCCGGCGCCGACGCGCGGCTCCGTCCCCACCTCCGGCGGGCGCGCCAACCCGCGGCCCTCCACCGGCGGCCCGTGGAGCGGGGCGCCGGCGCCGGGCACCTGACCGCGGCGGGTCGTTTCGGGACTTCCGCACGGGGCGGGGGCGAGGCATCGTCCCCGCCCTTTCTCATTCGGGCAGGACGGGCGTGATGCGGGCGTACTGGGTCGAGCCGCTCGGCCTTCTGCAGGGGCGGGCGGCGGCGGCGGCGATGGCGGCGGACCTCGCCCTGCCGCTCTCGGGCGGGCCTTCCGTCTTCACCATGGTGCGGCTGATCGGCGCGCTGCCGGGCGCGCCCCCGCCGCCCGAGGCGCCGATGGCTTTGGCCGATGTGCCCGACGCCTGGCAGGACCAGGTGCTGGCGCTGACCCGCCCGCCGGCCGGGCTGCTTGGCGGCCTGCCCTTGCCGGGGGCGCTCGGCCGGCCGCTGGTGATGGGCATCGTCAACGTCACCCCCGACAGCTTCTCCGATGGCGGGGTGCACCTGGACGCGGGGGCCGCGGTCGCGGCCGGGCATGCGATGCTGGAAGCCGGCGCCGACCTGCTCGACATCGGCGGCGAGAGCACGCGGCCCGGGGCGGAGCCGGTGCCGGCGGAAGAGGAGCGGCGGCGCATCCTGCCGGTGGTGCGCGAACTGGCGAAGGCCGCGCCCGTCAGCGTCGACACGCGCCACGCCGCGACCTTCGCCGCCGCGCTGGAGGCCGGCGCCGAGATCCTGAACGACGTCACCGCCCTGCGCCACGACCCTGGCATGGCGCGGCTGGCGGCCGAGGCGGAGTGCGGCGTGGTGCTGATGCACATGCTGGGCACCGACCCGCGCAGCATGCAGGCCGGGATCCGCTACGACGACGTCGCGCTCGACGTCGCGGGCTTCCTGGCCGAACGGGTCGCGGCGGCGGAGGCGGCGGGCATCGACCGGGCGCGCATCGCGCTCGACCCCGGGCTCGGCTTCGGCAAGCGCCTGGCGGAGAACCTGGCGCTGACGGAAAGGCTGCCGCTGCTGGCCGGCCTTGGCTGCCCGGTGGTCTATGGCGCCTCCCGCAAGCGCTTCATCGGTGAGATCACGGGAGTGGAGCAGCCGGCGGACCGTGTCCCGGGCAGCGTCGCGGCGGCGATCGCCGCGGCGCGGCGCGGCGCGGCGGTGCTGCGGGTGCACGACGTGGCGGCCACCATGCAGGCGCTGCGCGTGCTGGCCGCCTGCGAGGCCGGGGCCTTCGACGAGGCGGTGTAGGCCGCGCCCGGGCTGCGCGCCCCGATCCGCCCGTGCTAGGAACGGCCAGGGCCGGACGCAGGCCCATGATCCCAGGACAGGGCAGGTCTCATGAGCGATCAGCGCCACATCTGGGACAGGTACGCCGATTGGAACGCGGTCGGCAGCCTCGCGGACAGCCGCGCGATCCGCACCAGGATCACCGGCCTGCCCGCGCATCGCTGGCAGCCGAACGGCGAGGTGGAGGGCCTTGGCGCGGCGCTGGAGGCGATCCTGGCGGAGTGCCAGGCGCGGCGCGGCCATCGCGGCACGGTGGTGGATTTCGGCTGCGGCCTGGGCCGCAACCAGCCCTTCCTGCGCGGCCGCTTCGACCGGCTGGTGGGCTTCGACCTCCCGGAGATGGCGGCGAAGCTGCGCGCCGACCCCGCCGGCGCCGGCTACGACGCCATCCTGGACGACCGCGCCGCGCTGCTGTCCGAGCCGGTGGACGTGATCTTCGACAGCGTCGTCTGGCAGCACATCATCGATGCCGACTACACCAGGCGGATGCTGGACGATCTGCTGGTCCTGCCCGGCTGGCGCTGGCTGATCTCCTTCACCAATGCCGGCGTGGATGCCGGGCGGCGGGAGCGCGGGCTGGCGCTCGGCACGGCCATGCTGCGCGACCGTGGCTGGTCCGAGATCCTCCGGGTGGAGGACACGCAGACCTTCCGCACCCCGCACGTGATGCGCGTGCTGCGCCGGCCCGACCCGCCCGCTTCCGTCTGACCGACGCCTGGGTGCTTGTGGACAAGGCCCCCGGCCGGTCATAACCCGGCCGCATGACCACGCCCCCCCGCAAGCTCTTCGGCACGGACGGCATCCGCGGCACGGCCAACAAGCCGCCGATGGATGCCGGCACGGCGCTGCGCCTCGGCCAGGCGGCCGGGCGCTTCTTCAACCGCGGCGACCACCGCCACCGCGTCGTCATCGGCAAGGACACGCGGCTGTCCGGCTACATGCTGGAACCGGCGCTGACGGCCGGCTTCGTGGGCGCGGGGATGGACGTGATGCTGGTCGGGCCGCTGCCGACGCCGGCGATCGCGTTGCTGACGCGCAGCCTGCGCGCCGACCTCGGCGTGATGATCAGCGCCTCCCACAACCCCTATGAGGACAACGGCATCAAGCTGTTCGGGCCGGACGGCCTGAAGCTGTCGGATGACGAGGAGGCGGCGATCGAGGCGCTGATGGAAGGCGCGAGCCTGGCCGATGGCCTCGCCGCGCCCCAGAAGCTCGGCCGCGCCAGCCGGCTTGAGGACGCGCCGGGGCGCTACATCGAGGCCGCCAAGGCGTCCTTCCCCAAGGGCCGCAGCCTGGAAGGGCTGCGGATCGCCGTCGATTGCGCCAACGGCGCCGCCTACAAGGTCGCGCCCACCGTGCTGTGGGAGCTGGGCGCGGAGGTCGTGCCGGTCGCCGTCGCCCCCGATGGCCTCAACATCAACCGCGATTGCGGCGCGACGCATCCCGCGCGCCTGGCGGAGCTGGTGCGGGAGAGGCGGGCGGATCTGGGCCTGGCGCTGGATGGCGACGCCGACCGCCTAGTGCTGGCCGATGAGCGCGGGCAGATCGTCGATGGCGACCAGATCCTGGCCGTCATCGCCGGGTCCTGGGCGCGGGACGGGCGGCTGCAGGGCGATGGCGTGGTGGCCACCGTCATGTCGAACCTCGGCCTGGAGCGGCACCTGGCCGGGCTCGGCCTGAAGCTGCACCGCACCAAGGTCGGCGACCGCTATGTCGCGGAACGGATGCGGGAGACCGGCTGCAACCTGGGCGGCGAGCAGTCCGGGCACATGATCCTGTCGGATTTCGCGACGACGGGAGACGGGCTGGTGGCGGCCTTGCAGGTCCTCGCCCTGCTGGTCGAGGAAGGGCGCCCGGCCAGCGAGGTCTGCCGCCGCTTCGAGCCCCTGCCGCAGCGGCTGGTGAATGTCCGCTTCACCGGGACCTCGCCGATGGGCGATGCCGAGGTGGAGCGGGTGATCGCGGCGGCCGCCGGGAAGCTCGGCAGCGCCGGCCGGGTGCTGGTGCGCCCGAGCGGGACGGAGCCGCTGATCCGCGTGATGGCGGAAGCCGAGGACGAGGCGGCGATGCGCGCCGCGGTGGACGAGATCGCCGCCGTGATCCGCGCCCGCGCGGCCGCGCTGGCGGCGGCCAAGGGCGGCAAGGCCGCCGCCGAATGACCGCGCCGCGCGGGCGGGTGCTGGTCTGCGCCGGGTCGGATTCCGGGGGCGGCGCGGGCATCCAGGCGGACATCAAGGCGGTGACGGCGCTGGGCGGTTACGCCGCCACCGCGGTGACGGCGCTGACGGCGCAGGACACGCGCGGCGTGCGGGGCGTGCTCGGCGTGCCGGCCGACTTCATCCGGCTGCAGGTCGGCATGGTGCTGGACGACATCGGCGCGGATGCGATCAAGACCGGCATGCTGGCCGATGCCGCGACGATCGGCGCGGTCTGCGACGCGATCGCGGCGCATGGGCCGGGCATCCCGCTTGTCGCGGACCCCGTCATGGTCGCCAAGGGCGGGCATCGGCTGCTGGCGGAGGCGGCGGTGGCCAGCCTGCGCGAGCGCCTTTTGCCGATGGCCGCCGTGATCACGCCGAACATCCCGGAGGCCGAGGCGCTGACCGGCCTTGCCATCCCGGACCTGGCGGCGATGCACCGCGCGGCGGAGGCGCTGCTGGCGCAGGGCGTGCGGGCGGTGCTGCTGAAGGGCGGGCACGGGACGGGGCCGGTGCTGACCGACCTTCTCGCCACGCCGGAGGGCACGGAGGCCTTCGAAAGCCCGCGGCTCGTCACCCGCCACACCCATGGCACGGGCTGCACCCTGGCCTCCGCGCTGGCCTGCGGGCTGGCGCAGGGGATGGGGCTGCGGGACGCGGTGGTGCGCGCGCGGGCCTATGTGCGCGCCGCGATGCTGGCCGCGCCGGGCTTCGGGGCGGGGCATGGGCCGCTCTGGCATGGGGTGACGGTCGATCCGGCGCGGGTCGCGGCGCTGGGCGGGTAGCGCGCCCGGGGCCGGCGGGCGGTGCCTTGCCCGTCCGCGCCCCGGACGGATCGCGGGGCAGGCATGAGCGGCGCGGTCGTGACGCCGCCGGCATCGCGGCCGAAGATGGCGCGCCGCACCGAGGGAAGGCCGCGATGAGCGACGGGACGCGTCGATACCGCTTCGTCACGGTGGACGTCTTCACGGACCGCCGCTTCGGCGGCAATCCGCTGGCCGTCTTCCCCGATGCGCGCGGCCTGACGGATGCCGAGATGCAGGCGCTGGCGGCCGAGTTCAATCTCAGCGAGACCACCTTCGTCCTGCCGCCCGCGGACCCCGCCAACACGGCGCGCATGCGCATCTTCACGCCCACGCGGGAGCTGCCCTTCGCGGGCCACCCGAATGTCGGCACCGGCCATGTGCTGGCGGATCGCGCGACCGACGGCCTGCTGCGCTTCGAGGAGATCGCGGGGCTGGTCGAGGTGCGGATCGCCCGCGACGAAGCGGGCCGGGTGACCGAGGCGATGGTCGCGGCGCCGCTTCCGCTGTCGCTCGGCGCGCGCTTCACGCCGGTGCAGGTCGCGGGCTGCGCCGGGATCGAGCCCTGGGAGGTGGTGACGGAGAACCACGCCCCGGTCACCGCCTCGGTCGGCAATCCCTTCGTGATCGCCGAGGTGACGCCGGCGGCGCTGACCCGCGCCGCGCCGGACCTGGCGGAGTTCCGCCGCATGGCGAATGCGACGCCGGAGCTGGCGGGCCGCTTCGCGCTGTATCTCCATGCCCGCGACGGGGGCGCGATCCGGGCGCGGATGTTCAGCCCGGCGCTCGGCATGGCGGAGGACCCGGCGACGGGCAGCGCCGCGGCGCCGCTGGCGGGGCTGCTGCTGTCGCTCGATGCCGCCCGGCTCGAGGGCAGCTACGACATCGTGCAGGGGGTGGAGATGGGGCGGCCGAGCCTGTTGCGCTGCACCGCGCGCCGCGCGGCGGACGGCATCCGCGCGACCGTCGGCGGCCGCTGCGTGCTTGTGATGGAAGGGCAGGTGGTCCTGTGACGCCTGCCCCCGCCGCGCCGCCGCGGCCGACGCTGGAACACCTTCCCCTGCCGCTGCTGGCCGCGCCGCTGGGCATCGCCGGCGTCGGCCTGGCCTGGCGGTCGGCGCATGAGACGCTGGGCGCGCCCTTCCTGATCGGGGAGGCGCTGCTGGCGCTGTCCGTGCTGGTCTGGATCGGCGTCGTCGGGCTGCAGGCGGCGCGGCTGCTGCGGCACCCGGATGCCATGGCGGCGGAGCTGCGCCACCCGGTGCGCATCGCCTTCGTCGCGGCGCCGACCATCGCGCTGATGGCGGTGGGCGCCTTTTTCCATCCCTATGCGCCGGGGCTTGGCGTGGCGGTCTGGGCGGTGGCCTCCGCGTTGCACCTGGTGGTGGCGATGCTGCTGCTGCGGCGGATCGTGGATGGGCGGGGGGAGCTGGCGATGCTGACGCCGCCGCTGATGATCCCGCTGGTCGGCAATGTGCTGGCGCCGGTCTTCGGGGCGCGGATGGGCTTTCCGGACGTGTCCTGGATGCTGTTCGGCGTGGGCGTGCTGCTGTGGCTGATGGTGATGCCGCTGCTGCTGCACCGGCTGATCGTCGGCCCGCCGCTGCCGCCGCCGCTGAAGCCGAGCCTGGTGGTGCTGCTGGCGCCGCCGGCGATCGCGGCGCTGGCGATGGTGGCGCTGGCCGGCGAACCGGGCGGCCCGGCGCTGGCCTTCGGGGGGGTGGCGATCCTGGTGGCGGCGGTGCTGCTGGCGCTGGCGGGCGAGATCGCGCGCACGCCCTTCGGCCTGGCCTGGTGGGCGACGACCTTCCCCACCTCGGCCTTCGCCGCGATGCTGATCGTGCAGGGTTTCTGGGCGCCGCTGTGCTGGGCGGCGCTGCTGTTGACCACGGGGCTGACGGGCTGGGTGTCCTGGCGCACCGCCATGGCCGCGCGGGCGGGGGTGTTCTTCCGCCCCGAGGGCTGACACTCGGCTTGCGAAGTGTTGACACACTTCGCCCTGAAGCGCCGGCACCGGCATCTGCCGGCTTGGCTCGCCGCATGAGCGGCGGGCCGCATTCGCTGCCTCGGCCCGCTCCGCGGGCCGCAGGTCGAGACTTCACGGGCCGGGCATGACCCGGAACCCGGGGTCCAGGGGCCTTTCGGCCCTTGGCCGGGGGGTATCGGGCGGTGCTCCGCACCCCCGGGGAAGTTGCGCCGGGTATCGGGCGGTGCTCCGCACCCCCGGGGAGGTTGCGCCGGGTATCGGGCGGTGCTCCGCACCCCCCGGGGAAGTGGCGCCGGGTATCGGGGGGTGCGGCGCACCGCCCGGGCAGTTGGCGCGGGTATCGGGGGGCGCGGAGCGCCGCCTGGGCAGTTGGCGCTGGGTACCAGGCAGCGCGGAGTGCCCCCCGGGCAGGTGGCGCCGCGCTACCCCGCCCCACCCCCCGCCCTGCGCAGCGCCAGCACCCGGAGCGCGCTCGCCAGCGGCAGGGTCGGGTCCGCGCGCCCCGCGTCCACGCGGGCGACCAGCGCCGCGAGGCTCGTCCCCTCCCGCGCCGCGATCGCTTCCAGCGCGCCCCAGAAATCCGGCTCCAGCGCGACGGATGTGCGGTGGCCGGCCAGGCGGAAGCTGCGCTTGCGCAGGTGGCGGGTCATCCGCCGCCGGGCAGCGCCATGCCCGGGCGCACCATTTCCTCCGGCCGCACCCAGCGGTCGAAATCCTCCGGCGCGACATGGCCGAGGCGGGACGCGGCGTCCTTCAGGGTGATGTCCTCGGCCAAGGCCAGCTTGGCGATCGCCACCGCCTTGTCGTAGCCAATGCGCGGGTTCAGCGCGGTCACCAGCATCAGCGACTTCGCCAGGCTGTCGGCGATGCGCGGCAGGTTCGGTTCCAGCCTGTCCACCATGTGCGCCGCGAAGCTGCGGGACGCGTCAGCCAGCAGGCGGGCGGATTGCAGCACCGCCTGGATGATGACCGGCTTGAAGACGTTGAGCTGCAGATGCCCCTGCGCGCCGGCGATGGTGACGGTGGCGTGATTGCCCATCACCTGGGCGGCGACCATGGTCAGCGCCTCCGCCTGGGTCGGGTTGGTCTTGCCGGGCATGATGCTGCTGGACAGGCCGTCGGCGGGGATGACCAGCTCGGAAAGGCCCGCGCGCGGCCCGCTGCCCAGCAGGCGGATGTCGTTTCCCACCTTGTTCAGCGACACCGCCAGCGTGTTCATCGCGCCCGACAGCTCGACGAAGGCATCATGCGCGCCCATGCCCTCGAAGGGGTTGTCGCTGGCGGTGAAGGGCAGGCCGGTGAGGTCGGCCATGCGGGTGGCGAAGGCGCGGGCGAAGCCCGGGTGGCTGTTGAGCCCCGTGCCGGCCGCGGTGCCGCCCTGCGGCAGCGCCATCAGGCGGGGGATCGCGTCGCGCAGGCGGGCGATGCCGAGTTCCACCTGCCGCGCCCAGGCGGCGGCTTCCTGGCCGAGCGTGATGGGCACCGCGTCCATCATGTGGGTGCGGCCGATCTTGACGATGTGCACCCATTCCAGCGCGCGGCGCGCCAGGCTGTCGCGCAGCACCTCGAGCGCCGGGATCAGCTCCCGCTCCACCGCCTCCACCGCCGCGACGTGCATGGCCGTCGGAAAACTGTCGTTGGAGGATTGGCCGCGGTTGACGTGGTCGTTCGGGTGGACTGGCGCGCGGGTGTCGGCGGAGCCGAGCGCGCGGTTGGCGAGGTGCGCGATCACCTCGTTGGCGTTCATGTTGGTCTGGGTGCCGGACCCGGTCTGCCAGACGGGCAGGGGGAAGTCCTCGTCGTGCCGGTTGGCGGCGATGGCGGCGGCGGCGTCGATGATGGCGGCGGCGATGTCGGTGGGCAGCTCGCCGAGGTCGCGGTTGGCCTCGGCCGCCGCCTGCTTCTGCAGGCCGACGGCGTGGATCAGCAGGGGCGGGAAGCGTTCCGTGCCGATGCGGAACAGGCGCCGCGCCCGTTCGGTTTGCGGGCCCCAGAGCCGGTCGGCGGGGATGTCGATGGTGCCGAGGCTGTCTGTCTCGGTGCGGGTGCCGCTGGCGGAAGCCTGGGCGGTGTCGGCATGGGTCCGCATCTGTTCGCCTCCTGCCATCGGAGCGCCCCTCCGCAGTTCGGTTCGCCCGTCGCTGCCGGCCGGCGCCGCGACGGACTGCGTTTCGCGCGCCTGCGCCGCATCGGCGGTTTCAACGTAGCCAGACGGCGGATGGCAGCCGGGCGATGGCCTCACGCCATCGCGAAAGCACCGGGGCGTCGCGCTGGCGGCCGACTTCGTGAAGCACCGTCGGATGGGGCAGGCTGCGAAGCTCATCGGCGATCCGCGCTGCCTGCGCGTCGTCGCCGGCCGCAAGCGCGCCCTCATGCCGGTCGACATAGCCGAGGACGTGGTCGCGCATCTGGCGACGGATGCGGGTGAGGTCGGGGGAGTTGAGGTCAAACAGATCGCGGGTGAACGCGGCACGCAGGGCGCCGATACCATCGCTCGCCCGTGCCACGAAAGCGCCCGTCTCCAGATCGAGCTGGAGCAGGGCGAGCGGATCCTCAGCGCGGATGTCGATCAGCGCCGCGATGCCGGCCGGCGGCTCCTGCCCCAGCGGCAGCGAGCGGTCGAATGCCAACAGCTCCCCGGCGGCGGAGACGACCGCAAAGCGGTCGCTCTTCCGGTCCTGGTTGCAGATGGCGCACGCATAGACGTAGTTGGTCCAGTCGAAGGCTTGGCCGGGATAGTGGCGCTTCGGGCGCATGTGCTCGATGTCGCGGTAGCGGTCCCGTTCGCAGTAGAAGCAGGCCTCGCCCGGCGGCGAGACGGCGGCCAAGCGCACGCGCACGGCGGTGAAGGCCCTGCGCGGCTTGCGTCCCCAGAGCCTCGCCGCTGCGGCGACCTTGTCGGCGTGGCCGCCGGCAGTGTCGACCTGGTCCTGCAAGTTTCGCAGCGCCCTGGCTGCCGTTTCGGGCAGGGCCCCGGGGGCGTATCTGAGCATCCCGCGCGCCGTCAGCCGGCCAGCCGGCCCGCCTCGGCCGGAAGGGCGGCGCGTAGCCTGCGCCGCTCGGTGCGCTCGACCTCGGTCAGGTCCCGCAGCAGCGCCTCTGCGTTCAGCCAAGCAAGCTTTTCCACCATGATCTTGCCGGCGTTGGAGCGGAGGATGTCGTGGCCGAACAGTTCGGTGCCGAAGGCGTCAAGCACATCACCAAAGACCAGTTGGTCGAGCTCGGTGCCCTCGATCCGACGCGTTTGCGCCCCGCTGCCCGGCGAGGGAAGGCGCCAGACGCTCCCGCGGATGGTGCCGTTCTCGTCGGCGACCGACCGGCAGACGATCGGCGAATGGGTCGTCACGATGAACTGCATGTCCGGGAAGCATCGCGTCAGCCAGCGGCCTATGTCGCGCTGCCAGGTCGGGTGCAGATGCGCGTCCACCTCGTCGATCGCGACCACGCCGGGAAGCCGCACCTGGCCTGGGGTTTCCGCAACCGCCCGGACGAACGTGTCGGGCCCGAACAACTCGTACATCTGCCTGAGCAACTCGACCGCGATGCAGAGGGCGGAGCGATAGCCGTCGCTCAACTGTTCTATGGGCACGCGGATGCCGTTCCCGTCGCGCACAAGCACGCTCTCGTTCGTGACCTCGTCGATCCCGGCGCCGTGCGGAAGGAACCCGCTGTCGTTGACGAAGCCGATGACGGCGTCCAGTAGCCGTCGCGGCCACGCCACGCTCCAGGGATCCATGGCGCCTGACCGCTCTGCCTGGAGCGCCTGGATATGCAGGCTGGTTAGCCAGGCGAGCGCTTCGTTCAGCGCGACATCCTCGCCGAGTGCCGTCAGATGCGGCGCCAGCCGCGGGTGGGAGACGAAGAGGCGGTCGTAGATGCGGTCGCCCCCCGTGAAGCGCCGGAAGGGCCCGAAGGAGGAGGCGAACCAGCCGAAGCCACCGCCCCAGATGGTGCGGCTGGTCCGCTCCCCCTTGAAGGCGGGCTCGATGGTACTGGTCGGGTTGCCTGATCCTAAACGCGTCAGCGTCACGGAAGCCTGGATCGGCCGTCTTGGCGGCTGGCCGCCGCCGGCGAGCTGGTCCACGCCCTCATGCATGGTGAACGTGCCGGTGATGGCCGCCTCATTCGCGCCGGAGGCGATCCATCGGCCGTAGTCTTGCCGCGCCGCATAGGCTTCCCGCTCGCCCATGACGAGCAGGGCGAAGGCGCGAATCACGGACGACTTCCCCGCGCCGTTGGTGCCGAGCACCACATGCCAGCCCGCTTCGTTGTCCGAGAAGTCCAGATCGACATCCCGAAGAGAACGCAGGTTGCGGATGGTGAAGCGGCGAAGATGCATGCGACTAGCCGGTGCTGCGCAGCGCGTCGCCGTAGGTCGCGATCTCGATAAGGTTGCCGTCCGGGTCGCGGCAATAGACGGACATGATCGGGCCGAGCGCCCCGTCCTTCGCCACCGGCCCCAGCTCCACCGCCACGCCGCACGACTTCAGGTGGTCCACCACGTCATCGGGCGGGACGGTGACGATGAAGCACAGATCCTGGCTGCCCGGGACCGACGCCTCGCCGCTGAACCAGGCCTGCTGGGAGACCGTCTCGGGGCGCAGGTTGATCTTCTGGCCGCCGAACTTCAGCGCCGTGCGGCGCTGCTCGCCGAAGCTGTCGCGTTCCATGCCCAGCACGCGCTGGTACCAGCTGGCGCTGGTCTCCACGTCGCGGCAGGTGATGACCAGGTGGTCCAGGCGGTCGACGGCGAAGCGCATGCGGCTACTTGTCCCCCATCCGGCGGCGGAGCCGCGCGGTGACCTCGATCTCGATGCGCATCTCGTCGGTCTGCAGCCCGGCGACCAGCATGGTGGAGGCCGGGCGCACGGCGCCGAGCCAGCGCCTGACCACCGGCCAGCAGGGCGGCCAGTCGGCGCGGTCGGGCAGGATGAAGGTGACGCGGACGATGTCCTCCATCCGCGCCTCCGCCTTGTCCAGCGCCCAGGCGACGTTGCGGAATGCCTGCTCGCACTGCGCCGCGACGTCGGGCGCGATGGTCATGGTGGCGTAGTCGTAGCCGGTGGTGCCGGAGACGAAGACGAGATCGCCATCCACGACGGCGCGGGAATAGCCGATCTCGTCCTCGAAGGGGGAGCCGGAGGAGATCAGGGTGCGACGGGTCATGTCGGTCAGGCCACGGTCACGGCGGCGACGATGGCGCCGGGCTGCGGGTTCGGCACCAGGACGACGCGGATCACGCGCAGGGTCCGTGGGTTCGGGCCGGGAATGTCGATCTCCATGCCGATGGCGGGCAGGGCAGCAAGCATCGGCTCGTCGATGATCCGCACCTGGCCGCCCGGGGCCCCATCGCGATCGAGCAAGAGCCTGACCTTTAGCATCGTCGCCCTCCCGCCGCGGCGCGGCGCCTATTCCAGCCCCTCATAAAAGTCGTTGCCCTTGTCGTCGACGACGATGAAGGCCGGAAAATCCTCCACCTCGATGCGCCAGACCGCCTCCATGCCCAGCTCGGGGTATTCCAGCACCTCGACCTTGCGGATGCAGTCCTGCGCGAGCCGCGCCGCGGGGCCGCCGACGCTGCCCAGGTAGAAGCCGCCATAGGTCCTGCAGGCGTTCAGCACGGCCTTGCTGCGGTTGCCCTTGGCAAGCATCACGAAGCTGCCGCCGGCCTTCTGGAAGGCCTCGACATAGCTGTCCATGCGGCCGGCGGTGGTCGGGCCGAAGCTGCCGGTGGCGAAGCCGGCCGGCGTCTTGGCGGGGCCGGCGTAGTAGACGGGGTGGTCCTTGAGGTAGTCGGGCAGGCCCTCCCCGCGGTCGAGCCTCTCCTGCAGCTTGGCATGCGCGATGTCGCGCGCGACCACCATCGTGCCGGTGAGCGAGACGCGGGTCTTGACCGGGTGCTTCGACAGCGCCGCGCGGATCTCGGCCATGGGGCGGTTCAGGTCGATGCGGACGACGTCGCCGCCCAGGATCTCGTCGGTCGCCTCGGGCAGGTATTTGGCGGGGTCGTGCTCCAGGCCTTCCAGGAACACACCCTCCGGCGTGATTTTTGCCCGTATCTGCCGGTCGGCGCTGCACGACACACCGATGCCGATCGGCAGCGAAGCGCCGTGCCGCGGCAGCCGCACCACGCGCACGTCATGACAAAAATACTTGCCGCCGAACTGCGCGCCGATGCCGAGGTTCTGGGTCAGCTTGTGGACCTGCTTCTCGAATTCCACGTCGCGGAAGGCGTGCCCCGACAGGTCGCCCGAGGTGGGCAGCCCATCCAGCCAGCGGGTGGAGGCCAGCTTCACCGTCTTCAGCGTCATCTCCGCCGAGGTGCCGCCGATCACCACCGCCAGATGGTAGGGCGGGCAGGCGGAGGTGCCGAGCGACTTGACCTTGTCCTCCAGGAACTTCAGCAGCTTCTCGGGCGAGAGCACGGCGCGGGTCTGCTGGAACAGGAAGGTCTTGTTCGCGCTGCCGCCGCCCTTGAGGACGAACATCAGGTGCAGCTCGTCGGCATGGTCGTCGCCCGGCGCGGCCATGATGGAGAACTCGACCGGCAGGTTGTTGCCGGTGTTCTTCTCCTCCCACATCGAGAGCGGCGCCATCTGGGAATAGCGCAGGTTCGTCTCGGTGTAGGTGCGATGGACGCCGAAGCTCAGCGCCTCCTCCTCGTCGCCCTCCACCCAGACGCGCTGGCCCTTCTTGCCGAAGACGATGGCCGTGCCGGTGTCCTGGCACATCGGCAGCACGCCGCCGGCGGCGATGTTGGCGTTCTTCAGCAGGTCGAGCGCGACGAAGCGGTCATTCGGGCTGGCCTCCGGGTCCGTCAGGATATTGGCCAGCTGCCGCAGATGCCCCGGGCGGAGCAGGTGGGAGACGTCCTTGCAGGCGACGAAGGCCAGCTGCTCCAGCGCGTGCGGCGAGACCTTCAGGATGGTCCGCCCGTCGCATTGCGTCGTGGAGGTCCCGGCGATGTCGAGCTTCCGCCAGGGCGTCGCATCGGGCGCCAGCGGGAACATTGGGCTGTAGCGGAAGCCGGAGGGCCGCGCGGGGGCGGTGACGGGGCTGTCGACGTCGAGCGGTGCGGTCACGGCGGGTCTCCGCGGACGGGGCCGGGCGGGCGCGGCGTCTGGCGCCGGCCGCTGGCCTTGTGCCGAAGGGGTAGCGCAGGGCGCGGCATCCGCCAACGGTGACGTGGCCCTGCACGGCAGGGTCGGCGCGGCGGCGCCCGGCGTTTCAGGGCCGGCGCCGTGCCATCACTCCCGGGCCGGGCGGCGGCGGAAGGCGTCGAGGCTGACGATCTGGGCGGGCGCCTCGGGCGCGGCGGCGGCGGGGGCGGGCTCGGGCTCCGGCGCGGGCAGTTCGGGCTCGGCGGCGTCCATCACCGGCTGGAAGCGCAGGCCGTAGCGCACCGCGGGGTCGGCGAAGCCGGTCAGCGCCGGGAAGGGCACGACCAGGGTGGCGGGCACGCCGCCGAAATAGAGCCGCACGCTGAACGCTTTCCCGGCCCGGTCCACCGTCAGCGCCTCGAACTGGTGCTGCAGGACGATGGTCATCTCCTGCGGGTAGCGCGCCTTCAGATGGCCGGGAACCTTGGTGCCTGGATGATCGGTGCGGAAGGTGAGGTAGTAGTGATGCTCGCCGGGCAGCCCCTCGCGGCCCGCGAGTTCCAGGGCGCGCAGCACCACCTCCCGCAGCGCTTCGTCGGTCCAGCGCTCGTAGGGGATGAGACTTGGGGCCTGGCGGGTTTCGTCACTCATCGGCAGCTTCCCTGTCACGCGGACCATAGGGCCGGGGCTTGGAGCGGGGAAGGCCCGACGCCTGAACTTGCCGGGCGCAGGGGGGAAAGTGGGGGGCTTCTGTTGCCCGGCGCCCCCCGAGCCGCGCTTACCTAGTGTTAGGCAGCGAGTGCGACAGCCTCGCGGCTGTTGTCGTTCGCACTTAGGATGTAGCCCGATA
>JAIYDD010000248.1 GCA_027487675.1 Acetobacteraceae bacterium
GGAGAGGGTTCGCGGCGGGGGCAGGGGGGCGGGGTCCTGCCGCGCTGCCGGTCGGGCGGCGCCTGCCCCCCTCACCCTGCCCTCTCCCCCCGGTGGGGAGAGGGTTCGCGGCGCCCCCCTGGGCGGCGGCGGTCAGGCGGCGTCGTCGGCCGGCATGGCGGGGGTGGTGCTGGTGGCGCCGGTGCGGGCATTGGCCGCGGCCACCGCCTCGTTCAGCGCGCCCTGGGTGCAGAGGCCGAGCGTCACCGGGTCCCGCGGCTTGATGTTGGCGGTATTCGGGTGGGTCTTGTCGCGGACCTTCTGGATGGTCTCCTTGGTCGTCGCGAGCAGCTTGACCACCTGCGGGTCCGACAGCTGGGGGAAGTTGCGCAGCAGCCAGGCGATGGCGTCCGGGCGCTCGTTCCGCTTGGCCACGGGGATGTAGCGCGCACCCTTGCCCTTGGGCTTGGGCAGCGCGACCGTGCTTTCCTGCAGGCGGAGCCGGGCGGAGGGGTCCCTCTCGCTGCGCTCGATCTCGGCGCGGGTCAGCTGGCCGTTGGCGACGGGGTCGTAGCCGACGATGCCCTGCGCCACCTCTCCATCGGCGATCGCCTGCACTTCGAGGGCATGCATGCCGACGAAGTCCGCGATCTGCTCGAAGCTGAGCGACGTCTTGTCGATGAGCCACACGGCGGTGGCCTTGGGCATCAGGGGCTTCATGCTGGTCCTTCGGAAACCCTGTCTCGCGTTGGGCGGGGGCGCGACGGCGCGCGCCAGGGTCCGCGGCCCGCCGTGGCGCGTCGGCCTCGTCTGGGGTGGGATATAAGGACCGCATCGGGCCGGGTCAAAGCCCGCGAACATCAAGGGAGGGTCGGGATGGAGGAACCGGAGGGGCCGCGGCCGGCCAACCGCTTCGTGCCGCCGGTGATCGACCGGTGGGGGGTGGAGGAGCTGCGCGGCTATGTCCTGGACCTGCGGGCCGAGATCGCGCGGGCGGAGCGGGAGATCGCGAAGCGGGACGCGCATCGCAGCGCGGCGGATGCCTTCTTCCGCAAGCCGGGGGGCTGAGGGCTTGCGGGTCGATGCCCGACAGCGCCGGTCTCGCCAGGGAAAAGCGGGCGATATCAACGGGCATTGATGCCCAGGCGCGATGTCTTCACACGCTCCGGGGGCGCCGCGGCGGGCGGGTCGGGGCGGTCGCCGGGGCGGGGCGGAAGGCGGCCGTCGCGGATGGACCTGCCCGCCGCCCCCGGCGGCTCGACGGCATCCGGGGCGGCGCCGCCATCCGCCCCCAGGGCAATTGCACACGCTCTGGCGCGGAGAAAAACGCCCTCTCCCGCCTTGGCGGGGAAGCGCCGGCGCAGTGCGCCGTCGGGGGTGGGGGTGGGTCGCGCAGCGCTCGACGGAAAGCTTCTCCGTATTAACGAGATGGCTTGGCGCTTCGCGCGCCCCCCTCACCCCGACGGGGCACTGGCACGGCGCTCTCCCCCCGTCGGGGGGAGAGGGCAAGAACATCTCCGCTGTTCGCGCTCCGTGCTGCATATGCAATTGCCCCGCTGCAACTGCCCTGCCGGCGCGCCGGCCGCCGATGCCGCCTTCGTGCGCCGGGTCCGCGGCCGGCCGTGCTATGGCTGGCGCTGGCGGCGGGTCGGAGGGCGGGCCGGCCCGCCCTCCGACCCGCGGTCGTCAGCCGGGCGCGGCGGCCGGGCAGGCCCGGAGCTTCCGCGCCCGCATCCCTTGCGCCGCGGCCGCGGGCATCCGCCGGGCGCGCGGCGGTGATCGGCGCGGCCATCCAAGCCGGGCACGATGAGGGGCGCGGATCGACGGGCCGCCGAGGCCGCGCCGGATCGGGCCTCGGCCCGTGCGTTCGGGCGTTCGCCGGCGCGCCGCGCCTTGCGCAGCATCCGGCGCGCGGCCTCGCGCAGCGGCGCGCGCATGCCGGCGCCGCGGCGGCCGCGTCGGACCGGCGCTTGGCTTCGTGATGCAGCATTCTGTTCCCGGAACTGGCCATGCGCCGGCCGGTGGTCTAGGTCTGGTTCACACTGCTGCGAGGTCGGAGCCGGGTGGAGGACCGAACGCCCGCTCGGCCCCTGCCAGGCGCACCCCCTCGGAGGGCGACGATGCCCACGGCCGAACGCTTCCCCGTCGTCGGCATCGGTGCTTCCGCCGGCGGCGTCGAGGCGCTGCAGGAATTCTTCCGCGCCATCCCGGTGCCGCCGCCCGCGGTGGCCTTCGTCGTGGTCACGCATCTCGGCGCCGGCCACGAAAGCGCGCTGCCGGAGATCCTGCGGAACTGCACGGCCATGCCGGTGGAGCCGATGCGCGACGGCGAGCCGCTGCGGCCCGGCCATGGCTATGTCGCGCCGCGCGACGCGCTGATCACGCTGTCCGGCGGGCGGCTCCTGCTGCGGCCGCAGGGCGGGGCCGAGGCGCGGGAGCGCCAGCTGATCGACCTGTTCTTCGCGTCGCTGGCCGCGGAGCAGGGCGAGGAGGCGGTGGGCATCGTGCTGTCCGGCAATGGCAGCGACGGCAGCCTCGGCCTGAAGGCGATCAAGGAAGCCGGCGGGCTGACCATGGCGCAGGGCGCCAACGGCACCGCGCCGCGCTATCCCGGCATGCCGAGCAGCGCCGTGGCCGCCGGCGCCGTCGACTTCGTGCTGCCGGTCGAGAAGATGCCCGGCCGCCTGGCGGAGCTGCTCGCGCGGCCCGCCATCCTCCCCGAGGACGGCAACGCGCCGGCCGAGGACCTGGCCCAGGCGCAGCGCGACATCTGCGACGTGCTGCGCAGCAACACCGGCCACGACTTCTCGGGCTACAAGGACAAGACCTTCTTCCGCCGCGTGCAGCGCCGCATGCAGGCCACGGGCGTGGCCGACCTGCCGGCCTATGTCGACCTGCTGCGGAGCGGCGCCGAGGAGGCGGGGCGGCTGTTCAACGACCTGCTGATCAGCGTCACCGGCTTCTTCCGCGACCCGGAGGCCTTCGCCGCGCTGGAGGCCAGGGTCATGCCGGCGATCTTCGCCGGCAAGGGCGCGGACGACACGGTCCGCATCTGGGTGCCCGGCTGCGCCACCGGGGAGGAAGCCTATTCGCTGGCGATCCTCGCGCAGGAACAGATGGCGGCCAGCAAGGCGCCGCCGCGCGTGCAGATCTTCGCCACCGACATCGACGAGCCCGCGCTGTCCGTCGCGCGGCTCGGGCGCTATCCCCGGTCCATGATGGCCGGCGTCTCGGCGGAGCGGCTGGCGCGCTTCTTCCTGGCCGAAGGCGCGATGCAGACGATCCGGCCGGAGACGCGCGAGCTTTGCGTCTTCTCCGGCCACAGCGTCACGCGGGATGCGCCGTTCTCCCGCATCGACCTGGTGTCCTGCCGGAACATGCTGATCTACATGGGCGGCCAGCTGCAGGAACAGGTGATCCCGCTGTTCCACTATGCGCTGCGTCCCGCGGGCTTCCTGTTCCTGGGCGTCGCGGAGACCGTCACGCGGCACCCGGAGCTGTTCGCGCCGGTGGACAAGGCGCACCGCATCTTCCGCAAGCGCGACGGCGCGGCGACCGCGGGGATGATCCGGCTGCAGCCCGCCTCCATCACCGTCCGCCGCCACTGGCCGCCGCCGGTGTCGCCGAGGCCGGCCCGCGCCGGGGGGGCGAGCGAATTGCAGCAGGCCGCCGCCGCCTGCGCCGCCGAGCTCTTCGCCCCGCCGCATCTGCTGGTGAATTCGGACGGCAATGTCGTGCACCAATCCGCCGGGCTGTCGCGCTTCCTGGAGCTGCCGGCCGGCGCGCCGAGCCAGCTTCTGGTCTTCCTCGCGCGGCGCGGCCTGCGGCCGGAGCTGCGGAGCGCGCTGCGGGAAGCGGCGGAGACGCGGCGGCGCGTGCGCCGGCGCGTCGAGTTCGAGCATGACGGCGCCATGGTGCCGGTCGAGCTGACGGTGGCGCCGCTGCCGCAGCGCGACGGGCTGGACGCGCTGTACCTGGTGGCCTTCGCCGAGCCCGCGGCCGTGGCGGAGCGCGGCGGCGAGGGCGTGCCGGCCGGCGCCCTGGGCGCGCCGCGCGAGCAGCTGGTCGAGCAGCTGGAAGGCGAGCTGCGCGAATCGCGCGAGCGGCTGCAATCCATGGCGGAGGAGTACGAGACCGCCACCGAGGAGCTGAAATCCGCCAACGAGGAGATGGTCTCGGTCAACGAGGAGCTGCAATCCATCAACGAGGAGCTGGAGACCTCGAAGGAGGAGCTGCAGTCGGTCAACGAGGAGCTGCGCGCGAGCAACTTCGAGCTCTCGGCCAAGATCGAGGAGCTGGACCGCGCCAATTCCGACCTGCGCAACGTGTTCGACAGCACCCAGGTCGCCACGGTCTTCCTGGACCGCAACCTGGTGATCCGCAGCTTCACCCCGGCGGTCACCGCGATCTTCGACCTGGTGCCGGCCGACCGCGGACGCCCGCTCAGCAGCTTCGCCAGCCATCTCGACGGCGTGGACGTGGCGCGGGAGGCGCGGCGGGTGATGGACGCGCGCACGCCGACCGAGCGGCGCGTCACGGCGCAGAACGGCGCGTCGCACCACCTGATGCGCATCCTGCCCTACACCACGGCGTCCGGCGCGGTGGACGGCGCCGTCGTGACCTTCTTCGACGTCACCAAGGTGGTCGAGGGCGAGATCCTCGGCAGCCTGGTGGACGAGCTGAACCACCGGGTGCGCAACATGCTGCAGGTGGTGTCGGCGGTGGCGACCCACACGCTGCGGCGCGCCGCGAGCCTGGAGGATTTCGGCACGGTCTTCTCCGGCCGCATCCGGGCGCTGTCCCGGGCGCATGAGCTGGTCTCGCTCGGCGGCTGGGCCGAGGTCCCGCTGGTGCAGCTGATCGAGAAGGAGCTGGAGCCCTATGCGCTCGGCGCGGACCGCCTGACGATGGTGGGGCCGGCCGTCGAGCTGCGCCCGAAGGCCGCGCTGGCGCTCGGCATGGTGCTGCACGAGCTGGCCACCAACGCGGCGAAGCACGGGGCGCTGTCCGCCGAGGGCGGGAAGGTCACCATCGCCTGGTCGGAGGAGCTGCGGCGCGGCGAGCCGCGCTTCGTGCTGCGCTGGTCGGAAACCGGCGGCCCGCGGCCCGATCCCGCCCCGACGCGCCAGGGCTTCGGCTCGGAGCTGATCGAGCGGCAGGTCAAGCACGACCTGGGCGGCACGGTGGAGATCACCTTCGCCGAGACGGGGCTGGTCGCCGTCATCGCCCTGCCGCGGGGCGTCGTGGCGGAGCCGGCGCACCCCGCGCCGGCCGAGGCGCCGCGGCCGCGCTGAGCGCCCTTGCGCCGGGCCAGGCCTGCCTTGCGGCGGCTCTCGCATGCGTGCTGACCGGCGGCGGATGAGCGCACCCGTCGCCGCCCGCCGTAGTGTATACGATGGGTATGAGAACCAACCAGGATGACTTCACCCGGCAGTTGATCGCCCTGCTCCCGCGGCTGCGCATCCAGGCCCTGGCGCTGACCCGCAACCCGGCCGCCGCGTCCGACCTGGTGCAGGACGCGGTGACCAACGCGCTCGCCGCGCGCGACAGCTTCGCCCCCGGCACCAACTTTCCCGCCTGGATGCACCGGATCCTGCGCAACCGCTTCATCAGCGACACGCGCAAGCGCCGGCCGGCCACCGACCTCGACGCGGTGCCGGAGGCCGTCTTCGCCGTGCCGGCCGCGCATGAGGACAGCCTGATGCTGAAGGAGCTGCACGTCGCGCTGGGGCGGCTGGCGGCCGTGCAGCGGGAGACGCTGTTCATGGTCGTGCTGCAGGGCATGTCCTACGAGCAGGCGGCCGGCGCGCTGGGCTGCGCGGTCGGCACCGCGAAAAGCCGCGTCTTCCGCGCGCGCCAGCAGCTCGAGGCCTGGCTGACCGGCGAGACGCCGGGTGTGGCGGGCCGGAGCCCGGCGCCGGTGGGCGCGGGGACGGGGCGGGTGTCGGGCGGACTGTCGCAGGCCGCCGCGGCGCGCCTGCGCCTCGCCGCCGGCGCGCCATGCTGACCCGCAGCCAGCGCAGCACGGTGGTGTTCCGGCGTCCCTTCGTCCTGAAGGGGCTCGACGGCCCGCAACCCGCCGGCACCTACGACATCGAGACGGACGAGGAGCTGCTGCAGGACCTGTCCTTCCCGGCCTATCGCCGTGTCGCGACCACGATGACGCGGCGCATGGCCGCGCCCGGCGCCGTGCTGGAGGCGCTGCTCGTCGATCCGGCCGAGCTGGAGGCGGCCCTGGCCGCCGAGCGGGCGGAGGGAGCGCCGCCGCCGCTGCCCTGACCGGCGCCAGCCATCCACGCCCCGACCGTGCCCAGCTGCGGCGTGCACGGCCAGGACGATCGCAGGCCGGCCCGCCGCCCCCCGCACCGAAGAGGCCGCCACCATGCCGACCAGCTCCAGCGTCGCGGCCTTCGTCTCGGAACATCGCTTCCGCCTGACGCTCGGCGCCTGCGTCCTTGCCCTCGCGCTGATGCTGGGGGTCATCCACGCGACCATCGGCCTCGGCCCGCCCTGGGGCGTGCCGGCAGGGCTGCCGGGCTGAGGCCGCCGGGCGCGCGCCTCAGGGCGGCGCGGCGCGTCGCGGCGGCGCGGGGGCCTCGGCCTCGGCAAAGCGCACCATGCGGCCCGCCGCCTCGTCCCACAGCGCGTGGCGCGAGGCGCGCAGCCCCTCCCGCAGGCCGAGCACATGCGCCGTCGCGAAGGCGGGATGCGCCGCGTGGCAGGCTTCCAGCCGGTAGTTCGGGATGCGCGGCGCCAGATGGTGGACGTGGTGGTAGCCGATGTTCCCCGTCAGCCATTGCAGCACGCGCGGCAGCCGCAGGAAGGAACTGCCGTCCAGCGCCGCCGTCACCGGGTCCCAGGCCGCGTGGCGGGCCCAGCGCGCGCCGTCGAAATGGTGCTGCAGCGAGAACAGCAGCACGCCCGCGATGCTGGCCGGCACCATGACCGCCAGCAGCACCAGCAGCGCCGGGCCGAAGCCCAGCGCCAGGCCCAGCCCGCCATGCAGCGCCAGCAGGCCGAGATTGGTCAGGTGCAGGCTGCGCCGCTCCGCCCGCCAGGATGCGGGCGTGTCGAAGGGCAGGCGGTAGACGACCAGGAAGATCAGCGGCGGCAGCAGCAGCAGCGTCACCGCGGGATGCCGCGTGATCCGGTGCCAGCGCCGCGCCCGGGGCGACAGCGCGCGGTATTCGGCGACGGTCAGGCAGGTGGAATAGAGGTCGCTGCCGCGCCCATCGCGCCGGTCGAGGTCGTTCCAGGTGCCATGGTGCTGCGCATGCTGCCGCCGCCAATGGGCATAGGGCGTGAGCGTCAGCAGCCCGCAGAGCCGGCCGACGACATCGTTGGCGCGCCGCGAGGGCAGGAAGGAGCCGTGCCCGCAATCGTGCTGGATGATGAAGGTCCGCACCGTCAGCCCGGCGGCCGGCAGCGCCAGCAGCGCCACCACCCACCACCAGCCGGCGGCCAGCGCCGCATGCATGGCGGCGATCGCCAGCACCAGCGGCAGGATCGTCGTGCCGATCTGGAACAGGGCGATCCGCAGGGTGGCGCGCTGGAAGCCGAGCGCCACCGCGCGCAGCTCCGCCGCCTCGGCGGGGGCGCGGCCGGCCGGCGGCGCCCCCGTCATGCGTTGCGCCGGCGCGCCCAAGGGGCGGCCTACCGGCGCGGGCCGGCGGCCGGCGGGGACGCCGGCGTCGCCCCGGCGCCCGGCCTGTCGTCCTCCACCTCCACCTCGGTGCGGCGCACGGTGTCGCGGATGGTCTCGATGCGCTCATCGGCGGTCCGGCCGACCACCACCTCGCCGACGACGCGCGCGGTCTTCGACACCACCGCTTCCTCGGAGGTCTCGGTCGCCTCGATGGTGCGCTCGGCGAACAGCGCCTGGTCGGCGGCGTCCGGGGCGCGGTCCAGCCTGCGGTGCTCGACCGAGACATGCTCGTCGCGCAGCGTCACCTGTTCCTCGACGGGGGTTTCCACGACGTGGCTGCGCACCCGCACGCGGCCGGCCACGCCGGCGCGCTTGCCGACGCGCAGCTGCTCCTCGCCGAGCTGGATCCGCTCCTCCCCGCCGGCGTGCAATGCCGCGGCGGGCGCGGCCTGCTGCTCCGTCCGCCACGCCTGCTGGCGCTCGTCGAGGTCCACGGCGCCATGCGCCTCCAGGATGTCGGCGGCCCGGTCGGCGGCCTCCGGCCCGACCCGGGCGGTCAGCAGGAAGCCGCCGCGCAGGACCGCCTCGGAATAGCCGGCGCGATGGTCGTCGGGGACGAAGAGGTTCTTCAGCGACGCCAGGAAGCCGGGGTCGGCCGGCTGCGCGGGATCCGCGGCCTCGTCGGGCCGGGCGATCACGCTGATGTCGGCGCGCGCGACGCCGGCCTCGCGGCCCAGGCGGTCGGCCGCCTGGTCGGCATCGGCGCGCAGGTCGTAGAGGGCCGTCAGGGTGGTGGTGCTCATGTGTCGTCTCCATCGCCGCGCGGGCGGCGCGATTCGGGGTCCGGCGTCGCCGCCGGCAGGCGTTCGACCGTCGCGACCTGGCTGTGCAGGGCGGCGGTCGTCTCGACGATCTCGGTGGTGGTGACCCGGCGGATCCGGATCTCCTCCTTCAGGATGATCCGTCGCCGGGTGACGAGGACCTCCTCCAGCACGGGCACGACGATGACGGCGCCGTCCTCCTCCTCGCGGATGCCGGGCGCCTCGGCGACCTCGCGCCCGATCGCGACGCGCTCGACCTCGGCCCGCTGGTGGCGCAGCGGCGCGCGCACCGTCCGGTCCTCGGTCGTCGTCGCCAGGTGCACGCGCACGCGCCCCGTCTCCACCTCCCGGTGGCCCAGCGTGAGATATTCCCGCAGCATCGGGATCACCTGGGCGGGCCCTTGCTCTGTCACCTTGGCTGCACTCCCGGGACGGCCGGCCGTCACGGCGCCGGGTGTCCGGAGGCTCAACGCGGGATCGGCGGCCTTCGCGGCCTGGCGAAAGGCGGGCAGCGGCTATGCGCCGATGATGCGCGGGCGTCGCGCGGCCATCGCGCCAGGGGGCGCGTTGCGGGGGACGACCAGACAGGATCGGACCCAGCATGACCCCGCAGACCGACGCCGCCGCCTTGCCCGAAGGCGGCCCCGCCTTGCCGTCCCGCATCTCCTGGGGCGCCGTGCTGGCGGGGGGCGTGATCGCCGCCGCCATCGCGGCCACCCTCAACATCCTCGGCGCGGCGATCGGCGCGACCACGGTGGACGCGGTCGCCCGCGCCACGCCGGGCGCGGCGAGCCTCGGCCTCAGCGCCGTGGCGTGGCTGGTGGTCGCCAACACGATCGCGCTCGCCGTCGGCGGCTACACGGCGGCGCGGCTGTCCGGCAGCGCGGACGCCACCGATGGCGCGCTGCACGGGCTGGCGGTCTGGGCGATCGCCTTCCTGGTCTCCGCCGTGCTGGTCGGCAACCTGCTGGCCGGCGTCGCCTCCACCGCGGCATCCGCCGCCTCCGGCGTGGCCGGGCGCGCGGCCGAGGGGGTCGGGTCCGCGGTGTCGGCCGTCGCCGGCCAGGCGAGCCCGGAGGCGCTGCTGCAGCGCGCCCAGGACACGCTGCGGGGCACGGGCGGCGACCCGGCGGCCATGACGACCGAGCAGCGGGGGACGGAGATCGCCGCCCTGCTCGCGCGCCGCGCCGCGACGGGTGGCTTCTCCGACGAAGCGCGCGCGAGGCTCGGCACGCTCGTCGCGGCCGAATCCGGCATCCCGGCGGAGGAAGCGGCGCGCCGCGTGCGGAACGTCGAGGAGCAGGGCCGGCGCGCCGCGGCCGAGACGGCGGAGCGCGCCCGCGCCGCGGCCGATGCGACCGCGCGTGCCGCCTCGATCGGCGCCTTCGGGGCCTTCGCGGCGCTGCTGCTCGGCGCGATCGCGGCGGTGCTGGGCGCCCGCCGCGGCACCCGCGACTGGGTGGCGCTGCGGGCGCGCGCGCCGCGCCTTGCCGCGCGCGCGGCCTGAGGGGCGGCCGACCCCATGCCGGACAGGGAACCGACCATGCCCGACCAGGACGAGGAGCTTGCCATCCGCCTTGCGCCGCGCATCGCCGCGCTGCACGCGGCCAATGGCGGCGACTGGACCGCGACCGCCCGCGACGCCCTGGCGCTGATCCGCGACAGCCACCGGCGGGAGGCGCCGCACGCCGCCCGCCCGGATGGCGGCGGGGAGACGCCGGACACGCCGCGCGAGGACGACTGACCCCGGGGGGGGGAGGCGAACCGCGGCCGCGGCGCCTCGTTCCCTGGCTGAGCCGTCCGGCCCGTCACGGGCGGCCAGGCACGGACGGCGACGATGCTGGATTGGGACGACCTGCGCTTCTTCCTTGCGATCGTGCGATCGGGCAGCCTCTCGGCCGCGGCGCGCGAGCTGCGGGTCACCCAGTCCACGGTCGGCCGGCGCCTCGCCTCGCTGGAAGGCGGGCTCGGCGCCCGGCTGCTGCACCGGACGCCGGAGGGCTACGTGCCGACGCTCGCCGGCGAGGCGATCATGGGCCAGGCCGAGCGCGTCGAGGCGGAGATGCGCGCGGTCGAGAGGGCGGTGGGCGGGCGCGACGCGCAGCTCGAAGGGGTGGTGCGGGTGACCGCGGTCGAGTCCCTCGCCAGCCAGGTCCTGGTGCCCTGCTTCGCCGCCCTGCAGGCGGGCAGCCCCGAGGTCGCGCTGGAACTGCTGGCCGAGGTGCGGCACCTCAGCCTCTCGATGCGCGAGGCCGACCTCGCCGTGCGCCTCTCCCCCTTCGAGGGTCATGACCTGGTGACGCGGCGGATCGGCACGCTGGCCTACGCCCTGTATGCGAGCCCGGCCTACCTGGAGCGCCGGGGCGTGCCCGATTTCGGCGCGGGCTGCGCCGGGCACCGGCTGGTCGCCGGGCTGGACGGTGCCGAGGTGCCGCAGGTGGCCGGCTGGCTGGCCGAGACGGCGCCGCGCGCGACCGTCGCGCTGCGCACCGACAGCGCCGAGGCGCAGTTCCGCGCGGCGCTGTGCGGCGCCGGGATCGCGTGCCTGGCGCGGCTTCGCGGCGACGCGGTGCCGGCGCAGCTGCGCCGGATCGAGCCGCCGGGCAGCCCGGTCACCGCCCTCGGCATCTGGCTCGCGGTGCACAAGGACAATCGCCGCACGCCCCGCATCCGCCTGGTGCTGGACGCGATCGTCGCGGCCTTCCGCGGGCATGCCGCGCTGCTCGACCCGCCGGCGCGCCAGGACGCCGCGCGTCCCGGCGAGGGCGCGGATCGCGCGGCAGGACACGATGCCGGGCCATGATCCGCGCCGCCTCGGGCGCGGATCGCGCCCCGGACCCGGATCGCCCGGGCCGTGTCCGGCCGGTTCGGGTCCGGGCCTTGTCCGCGCCGGCGCTCCGCGCCCTTCGGCGCGCACGCCCGGGACGATCGCGGGCCAGTGTCCTGCCCCATGGGCGCTGACTTAACTCCTCGGGGGCGGAAGCAGGCGGAGCCTCGCACCTCCCGCCGTCGTCGTTCCCATGGTCGCCAAGCCAAAGTCAGCGCCCATGGTGTCCTGCCCCTTCGTTCGTCGGCTTTGCCGACGAACGAAGGGGATCAGCAGGCCACTGAAAACAAGGGCTCGTGGTCCGGCCGCGAAGGCCGCAGGACGTCGCGGCCGGGACACTAGCTTTCGCCGGGCGCCGACAGCGCGACGCTGATCTGCGTGCCGTCGTGCAGCGTGCTGGCCACCTGCGACCGCAGCGTGGCGCGCGCGACCAGCGCCGAGAGCGCTTCCCACGGCGCGTCGGCGGCGATGTGCACGGCGACCCGCACCTCGTCGAAGCCGAGCGAGGGCGGATGCGCCGCCTCGGCCGGCGCCGCGGCCAGGTCGGCCTCCACGTCGAGCGAC
The DNA here is from genome assembly GCA_027487675.1 of Acetobacteraceae bacterium. Lineage (GTDB taxonomy): Bacteria > Pseudomonadota > Alphaproteobacteria > Acetobacterales > Acetobacteraceae > Falsiroseomonas. The sequence goes on from JAIYDD010000248.1 coordinate 11,837, forward strand.
AGCGCCGACAGCACGATGCCGCGCGACGCCGCCTGGGCGCGGATGGAGCCCGCAAGGCAGGAGCCGAGGGCGGCCAGCAGCATGTCGAGGGGCTGCGGCGTGGCGTCGGGGCCGGGCAGGCCGCCGGCCTCGTCCAGGACGATCGCGCCGAGTTCGCGGATATGGCTGGTCAGGCGGAAGCGCCCTTCCGCCACGGTGCGGCAATGGATGGTGCGGACCGCGCTCATGCCCGGCACGCGGGGCGTGGCGGGATGCGGGGGGCGGGCCGTCCCGCCGGTCGCGGATCGGGGTTGCGCAAGGCCGGTGTCCTCCCTCGACAGGCCGGCCACGCGGATGCGCGCCGGCCGATCGGGGGATATGGGGTGCCGGGCGGCCCGCCGCGCGGCGCAACTTCGCCGAGGCGCCGTGCGCCGATGCGCCGCAGCGCGATGCGCAGATGCGCCGAGGCGTCCTGCGCCGATGCGCCGCGCCGCGGCGTCCTGCGCCGATGCGCCGCGCCGCGATGCGCCGATGCGCCGCGCCGCGATGCGCCGATGCGCCGCGCCGCGGCGACGCGGCTCATATCGCCGGCGGAATCCGGTGACCCATGCGGCTGGCGGAGCCGGCCGAGCGGCCGAATGGCCGCCGCCGCCCGTGCGGCGAAGCCAAGCCGCCGGAGGCGGCGCCGGCGACCGAGGCGCGGGAAAGGTGATGCGGAGGGTGGCTGAAAGCCGCCCTTCGCATCAGAGCGCGAGGGCCTCCGCCTCCCAGGCGCCGCGGACGAACTCGACCACCTCGCGGGCGCCGTCATCGGCCCAGAGCAGGCGCAGCACCCGCTGCCCGGCGTGCCGGACATCGAGGCCATAGGGCAGGTCGGGCAGGCTGCGCTGCTGCGTCAGGGCATGGCGGTAGCCCGGCGAGGACGCCTCGTCGGCCGACAGATCGTTGAACGGCGTCCAGTGGCCGATCGTCAGCGCGCCCTGCCGCAGCACGACGAGGCGCACGGCATCGCGCTGCACCTCCAGTTCGCCGCGTTCGCGGGCGAGCGGGACGAGGTGGTCGCGGAGGGCGAGGGCGGCCTCGTCCCCCGAGGCTGCGAGCCTGAGCGTCACCGGTGCCTCCGTGGCCGGGCGCCCGCTGCCGCCACGCGCCTTGCGTGGCGGCAGCGGCGCCGCGTGCAGCATGTGGTCCCGGCCGGTTCCGCGCGCCAGCCCGGCCGGCGCGGCGCCCCTTCAGCCCAGCCGGTGGCCGAGGAAGAAGCGCAGCATCTCGCGCGAGGCGTCCGGGCCGCGCGGATCGGTGTAGGTGCCGGCCGGGCTGCCGCCGGACCAGGCATGGCCCGCCCCCTTCACCAGCCACTGCTCCGCCACCACGCGCCCCTGCGCGTCGCGGTGCACCGTGCGGCGCCAGGCATGCCCGCCCGGCACCTGGCCGTCCTCCACCGTGCCGCGCAGCCGCGCCGCGCCGGACTGGGCCATCACCTGGTCGCCGTTGCGCGGATGCACGGTCGCGTCGCGATCGGCGTGGAACACGATGGTCGGCAGGATGCGCCCGCCGCCGGCGGCCTGCACCGGCCCGCCCTGGCGCATCGCCGCGAAGGCCGAGGGCATGTCATGCGCCGCGCCGCAGGCGAGCCCGGAATGGACGCCGACGGCCGCGAAGAGATCGGGATAGGCCGCGCCCATGATGGCCGCCTTGGCGCCGCCGGCGGACAGGCCGGCGACGTAGACGCGCCGGGGGTCCGCGCCGTGCTCGCGCAGCACCTGCCGGGCGATGCCGGCGATCAGCGCGGGTTCGCCGGCGTCGCGGCGCTGGTCGTCGGGGTTGAACCAGTTCCAGCAGCGCTGCGGGTTGGCCGATGGCGGCTGCGCGGGATAGGCGACGAGAAGGCCTTGCGCCTCGGCCAGCTCGTTCATGCGCGTGCCCGCGGCGAAGTCCTCGGGCGATTGGGTGCAGCCATGCAGCATGACCAGCAGCGGCGGCGCCGCGCCCGCGGCCAGGCTGGCGGGGATGTAGAGCCGGTAGTCGCGCGCGGCGCCCGGGCCGGCGAAGGTCCTGGCCAGGAATTGTGCGCCCGCCGGCGCCGGGTCCGCCGCGGGGCGGGCCTGGCGCCCGGCGCGGGCCGACAGGCGGCCGAGCAGCCCGCCGAGCGCCCCGGCGATGCCAGAGCCCGGGGCCGCCGGCGCCGCGCCGGCGATGCCGAAGCCCGGGGCCGCCGGCGCCGCCCCGGCGATGGCGGAGCC
>JAIYDD010000104.1 GCA_027487675.1 Acetobacteraceae bacterium
ATGCCGCCGAAGGGCGCGACCTCGGTCGAGATCATCCCCTCGTTGATGCCGATCATCCCGTATTCCAGGAATTCCGCCACGCGGAAGATGCGGCCGATGTCGCGGGCGTAGAAATACGCGGCCAGCCCGAAGGGCGTGTCGTTGGCCATGCCGATCGCCTCCTCCTCCGTCCGGAAGCGGAACAGCGGCGCGACGGGGCCGAAGGTCTCCTCGCGGAAGATCTGCGCGTCGCGCGGCACGTCCGCCAGGATGGTGGGTTCGAAGAAATTGCCGCCGCGCTCGTGGCGCTTGCCGCCCGCCAGCAGCCGCGCGCCGCGGCCGAGCGCATCGGCGATGTGCTCCTCCACCTTCTCGACCGCCGCGGAATTGATCAGCGGGCCCTGGGTGACGCCGGGCTCCATCCCGTTGCCGACCTTCAGCCCCGCCACCGCCTCGGCCAGCTTCCCGGCAAAAGCGTCGAACACGCCGTCCTGCACCAGGATGCGGTTGGCGCAGACGCAGGTCTGGCCGCTGTTGCGGTACTTCGACGCCATCGCCCCCTGCACGGCGGCGTCCAGGTCGGCGTCGTCGAAGACGATGAAGGGCGCATTGCCGCCCAGCTCCATCGACGCCTTCTTGATGCCCTGCGCGCATTGCGCCAGCAGCACGCGCCCGACCTCGGTCGAGCCGGTAAAGGACACCTTGCGCACCAGCGGGCTCTGGCACAGCTCCGGCCCCGTCTCGGAAGACGGCCCGGTGATGACGTTGCAGACGCCGGGCGGCATGCCCGCGCGTTCGGCCAGCACGGCGATCGCCAGCGCGCTGAACGGGGTCTGGGACGCCGGGCGGATCACGCCCGTGCAGCCCGCCGCCCAGCCGGGGCCGGCCTTGCGGGTGATCATCGCGGCGGGGAAGTTCCACGGCGTGATGGCGGCGAAGACGCCGATGGGTTCCTTGCGCACCAGGATGCGCCGGCCATGCGCGTTCTGCGGGATGGTGTCGCCATAGACGCGCTTGGCCTCCTCGGCGAACCATTCGAGGAAGCTGGCCGCATAGCCGATCTCGCCGCGGCTTTCGGCCAGCGGCTTGCCCTGCTCGGCCGTCATGATCAGCGCCAGGTCCTCGGCATGCGCCATCATCAGGTCGTGCAGCCGGCGCAGGATGGCGGCGCGTTCCTTGGCCAGCAGCCCGCGCCAGGCGGGGAAGGCATCCGCCGCGGCGGCGATGGCGCGGCGCGTCTCCGCCACGCCCATGGCGGGGACATGGCCGATGACGTCGCCGGTGGCCGGGTTGCGCACCGCGGTGGTGCGGCCGCCATCGGCCTGCACCCAGCTTCCGCCGATGCGGTTCGCTTCCCGGAACAGCCCGGGATCGGCGAGCAGCGGCCGGACGATGCTGGCGGCGGGCGGCAGGGGCTGCACCGGCGTCGGCGCCTCGGCGGCCGGCGCAGTCTCGGCCGGCGCCGCGAACTCGGCCGATGGCGGGTGCTCCGCGGGCGGCGCCTCGGCGTTGGCAGGCGGCGTCACGGCCGGCGGGGAGACAGGCGGCCGCCTCGGCCGCGCCAGACGATCGAACGCCATCCGGTGATCCTCCACGCTCCACACGATTGTCGTTTCGGCAGCATCGTCGCAGCGCGCGCACAGCCGACCGGGGCCGTTTCGCCGGCTGGCCTCCGACCATGGAAATGGCACAGCGTCACGGGCCCGCCAAGAGGATCGGTCTCGAAACAAATTGTCGCCGGCCGCAGCCGCGCCGGCCCTGCCCCGGCCCCGGGGCCGGCCGAGCGCCGGCCAAGCCCCTGCGCGGGCGCGCTATTCCACCGTGACGCTCTTCGCCAGATTGCGCGGCTGGTCCACATCCGTCCCCTTCATCACCGCGACGTGATAGGCCAGCAGCTGCACCGGGATGGCGTGCAGGATCGGCGCGGCGAAGGGGTGCACCTGCGGCAGTTCCACCACGCGTTCGGCGAAGCGGCGCAGCGCCGGCGCCCCGGCGGCATCCGTGAAGGCCATGATCCGCCCGCCCCGCGCCGCGGCTTCCTGCAGGTTGGACGCCGTCTTCTCGAAGAGCGGGCCGGAGGGACAGAGCGCGATCACCGGCACGGCGGCGTCGATCAGCGCGATCGGGCCGTGCTTCATCTCGCCCGCCGCATAGCCCTCGGCGTGGATGTAGGACAGTTCCTTGAGCTTGAGCGCGCCTTCCATCGCGATCGGCATCATCGCGCCGCGGCCGAGGAACAGCACGTCGCGCGCCTTCGCCACCTCGGCCGCCAGCGCGCGGATCTCCGCGTCGCGTTCCAGGATCGCGGCGGCATGGCCCGGCACCTCGATCAGCGCCGCGGCCAGCGCCTGCGCCGCCGCTTCCTCCAGCGTGCCGCGCGCGCGGCCGAAGCCGATGGCGAGACACGCCAGCACCGCGAGCTGCGCCGTGAAGGCCTTGGTGGAGGCGACGCCGATCTCCGGCCCCGCCACGGTCAGCAGCGCCGCGTCGCTCTCCCGCGCCATGGAGCTTTCGGGGACGTTGACGACGGAGAGCACCTTCTGCCCGCCCTCCCGCAGCAGGCGCAGCGCCGCCATGGTGTCCGCCGTCTCGCCGGACTGGGAGACGAGGATGGCGGCCCCGCCCTCGGCCAGCGGCGGCTCGCGGTAGCGCAGTTCGGAGGCGACATCGGCATCGACGGGAATGCGCGCCAGCGCCTCGATCCAGTAGCGGCCGACCTGCGCGGCGAGATAGGCGCTGCCGCAGGCGGTCATGGTCAGCCGCGGCAGCTTCGCGGGGTCGAAGGGCAGCGGCGGCAGCATCACCCGGCGCAGCCCGGCGTCCAGGTACTGGTGCAGCGTGTCGCCCAGCACCGCCGGGTGCTCGTGCAGCTCCTTTTCCATGAAGTGGCGGTAGTTGCCCTTGCCGACCGCGGCGCCGGACACCGCCGTCAGCCGCACCGCGCGCTCCACCTTGCGGCCGCCGGCGTCGAAGAATTCGGCGCCGGCCTCGGTCACCACCGCCCAGTCGCCTTCCTCCAGATAGGCGATGCGGCGCGTCAGCGGGGCCAGCGCCAGCGCATCGCTGCCCACGAACATCTCGCCATCCCCGAAGCCCACGGCCAGCGGCGCGCCCTGGCGGGCCGCGATCAGCTTGCGCGGGTGGCCGGCGAACATCATCGCCAGCGCGAAGGCGCCGTGCACGCGCTTCAGCGCCGCCGCCGCCGCCTGCTCGGGCGAGGCCCCCTGCGAGAGGTGGTGGTCCACCAGGCGGGCGAAGGTCTCGGTGTCCGTCTCCGTCTCGAACACCGCGCCCTGGGCTTCCAGCTCGGCGCGCAGCTCCGCGTGGTTCTCGATGATGCCGTTGTGCACGACGGAGACGCGCGCCGTGCCGTGCGGATGCGCGTTGCGCTCGACCGGCGCGCCATGCGTCGCCCAGCGCGTGTGGCCGATGCCGGTGGTGCCTTCCAGCGGCCGGCGGTCCAGCGCGGCGGCCAGGTTGTGCAGCTTGCCCTCGGCGCGGCGGCGCTCGATGTGGCCCTCCACCAGGGTGGCGATGCCGGCGCTGTCATAGCCGCGGTATTCCAGCCGGCGCAGCGCCTCCACCAGCCTTGGCGCCGCCGCTTCCCGCCCGATCACGCCGACGATGCCGCACATGCCACGCTCCGCTCTGTCATCCTGCCGGGCCCGCCCCGGCCCCGCCGGCCCGCACCAATCCCCCGTTCCTTCGCTTCGTCGGCCCGGCCGGCGAAGGGAAGCGACAGGCAGCCAAACCAGAACAGCAGCCTTGTCCCCGCCGCGGAAGCCGAAGGATCCCGCGGCCGGAACACTGGCGCCGGAACCCCTAAAGGCCGGTTGAAGCCGCGCCGCCGGTTCACCTTCGGCGACGCACCGTTCAGCCCTTCCGTCCCTTGACCCCCCGCCCCGGCTTGGTCGCCTGCCGCCCGCGCGCGATGGCCAGCGCATCGTCGGGCACGTCCTCGGTGATCACGCTGCCGGCGCCGACCAGCGCCCGCGCGCCGATCCGCACGGGTGCCACCAGCGCGGTGTCCGATCCGATGAAGGCGCCGGCGCCGATCTCCGTCCGGTGCTTCGCCACGCCGTCGTAGTTGCAGGTGATGGTGCCGGCGCCGATGTTGGCGCCCGCGCCGATCGCCGCATCGCCGAGGTAGCTGAGGTGGTTCGCCTTCGCGCCCTCGCCCAGCACCGCCGCCTTCAGCTCGACGAAGTTGCCGACATGCGCGCCCGCGCCGATCCGCGTCCCCGGGCGCAGCCGCGCGAAGGGCCCGATCACGGCGCCCTGCCGCACCACGCAGCCTTCGAGGTGCGAGAAGGCGCGGATCTCCACGCCGTCCTCGACCGTGACGCCGGGGCCGAAGACGACGCTGGGGCCGATGGTGACGTCGCGGCCGAGCGCGGTGTCCCAGGCGAACACCACGCTCTCCGGCTGGATCAGCGTGGCGCCGCCTTCCATGGCGGCGCGGCGCAGCGCGCGCTGCACCTCGGCCTCGGCCTCGGCCAGCTCGACGCGGCTGTTGACGCCGCGCAGCTCGGCCTCCTCGGCCTCCACCGCCGCGACATGGACGCCCTCGGCATGCGCGAGCGCCACGATGTCGGTCAGGTAGTATTCGCCCTTGGCGTTGTCGTTGCGCACGGCGCGCAGCCAGCGGAACAGGTCGGGCGCGGGCGCGCAGAGCACGCCGGCATTGCACAGGCCGATGGCGCGTTCGGCTTCGGTCGCATCCGCCCATTCGACGATGCGCGTCACCGCCCCCGTCGCGTCCTGCACCAGGCGGCCATACCTGCCCGGATCGGCCGGGCGCATCGCCAGCAGCACCAGCCCCGCGCCGGCGCGGGCCTCGCGCAGGCGGCGCATGGTGGCGGGCGTGATCAGCGGGCAGTCGCCGTACAGCACCGCGGCATCGCCGGCGAAGCCCGCCAGCGCGGGGGCGGCCTGCAGGGCGGCATGCGCGGTCCCCAGCCGGTCGGCCTGCACCACCGTCGGGTGCGGGGCGGCGGCCTTCTCCACCTGGGGCATGTCGGGGCCTGTGACGATGACGGCCCGGTCGAAGACCTGCTGCGCCGAGGCCAGCAGGTGGTTCAGCATCGGCCGGCCGGCGATCGGGTGCATGACCTTCGGCAGGGATGAGCGCATCCGCGTGCCGAGCCCGGCGGCGAGGATGATGGCGGCGGCGCTTGTCATGCCCTCCGCGTAGTCCGCCCGCCCGGGCCGCCGCAAGCCTGGCCTGCGCAACTCGCGTTGCGCGGCGTTGCCCGCCCCCCGGCTGCGGGCTTTCCCGGGCGCGGCACTCCGCGTAGCCTGCCCTGGCGGAGGGGTGGAGGAGGCCGCAGCGCCATGACCGTCGTCTACGTGCCCGTGGCGGACGACGAGGTGGTCAGCCATGCCCAAGCCCTCTGGAAGGGCAAGACGGAGAAGGCGCAGGCCGAGGGCCACTCCGTCCGCATCCGCCTTATCGTCTGCACCGACAGCGGGCTGGCCAAGGCCGCGCGGCGCCGGCGCGGGGAAGGGCTGCTGCGCCACGTCGAGCCGGTCGACAAGCTCTACGTCATGGCCCATTCCGTCTGGACCGCCAAGGACGACCCGGACGGCGAGACCTTGGCCGGCATCGGCGGCGACCGCGGCGGCCGGACCCGGCTCTACGACCCCGAAATCCTGGCCCGCCACCTGCGGGCCGAGGGGCTGACGCGGCAGTTCGTGGACCTGCGGATGTTCGCCTGCAACAGCGGCGTGGGCCAGGCCAGCCTGGGCGGGCTGACCTTCGCGGGGGAACTGGCGCGGGAGCTGCGCGCCCTCGGCTATGCCAGCATCCTCGTCACGGGCTATCTGGGCGAAGTGAAGGGTGGCTACGCGACGCGCCGCTTCGAGCCGAACCACGCCGGCATCCACAAGGGCAGGAACGACCCCCTGAACACCGCCAACTTCCACAAGGGCGTCAAGCTGCCGGACGGCCTGTGGGGCGTCGCCAGCCTGCACAGGGTCCGATTCTAGAGCGTGATCGCCGAAGGACGGAACGCCCGAAGGCGTGAATCACGCGGCAAAACAATGGGCTAGACCATGATCGGCGATTCACTCCTCGTCGATCATGGTCTAGTGCCCGAGGACGGCGCCCCGACCGCCCTCTTCGACCTCGACGGGACCCTGGTGGACAGCGCGCCGGACCTGCGCGCCGCGCTGAACCGCCTGATGGCGTCGCGCGCCCTTCCGCCCTTCGCCCTGCCGGAGGTGATCGGCATGGTCGGCGACGGCGCCCGCGCCCTGGTCGAGCGCGCGCTGGCCGCCCGCGGCGCCGCCTTCGACACCGCCGCCCTCGACGCCTTCCTGGCCGACTACACCGCCCACGCCGCGGTCGAGACACGCCCCTTCCCGGGCATCGCCGAAGCTCTGGACAGGCTGGCCGAAGCCGGCTGGCGGCTGGCCGTCTGCACCAACAAGCCCGAGGCCGCGGCGCGCGGATTGCTGGCCGCGCTCGGCCTGGCGCCGCACTTCGCCGCTCTCGGCGGCGGCGACAGCTTTCCCGCCCGCAAGCCCGACCCGGCGCACCTGCTCGGCACGCTGCGACTGGCCGGCGGCAGGGCGCAGCGGGCGGTGATGATCGGCGACCACCACAATGACATCGCCGCCGCCGCGGCCGCCGGCATCCCGGCGATCTTTGCCGGCTGGGGCTACGGCCCGCGCGCCATGGCCGGCGCCGCACCGGTCGCCGAACGCGCCGCCGACCTGCCCGGCCTCATCGCGCGGGCGCTGGCCGCGACCC
>JAIYDD010000037.1 GCA_027487675.1 Acetobacteraceae bacterium
CGGCCCCGGGCGGAGGCGCCTTGGCGCGCGCCCCGACCAGCAGGAGAGACCCCGGTCCCATGAGCGACACCGCGGAGAAGGTGAAGAAGATCGTCGTCGAGCATCTCGGCGTCGACGAGCAGAAGGTCACGCCCGAGGCGTCCTTCATCGACGACCTCGGCGCCGACAGCCTCGACACCGTCGAGCTGGTGATGGCGTTCGAGGAAGCCTTCGGCGTGGAGATCCCGGACGACGCGGCCGAGAAGATCACCACCGTCAAGGACGCGATCGAGTACATCGAGAAGCAGAAGGCCGCCTGACGGCAGCCAGCAGGCGGCCTGCCCAGGACCGGCAGGCGGCCTGCCGGACGGCACCTGTCCGGCGGCACGGCCGACGTCCCGACGCCCGCGCGCGCCCCGGCGCGCAGGAAAACCCCAGGTTTCCCACGGGCGTGGCGCGCCGGGCCGCGGGGCGCGACGGGCGCGCGACCGCCCGCTTCGCACGGCATCACCTAAGGGGTTCCAGGCGTGTTCGGTCATCTCTCGGCGCCGCGGCGCGTCGTCGTCACGGGAATGGGCATCGCCTGCCCCCTCGGGCTGGGCGTGGAGCATGTCTGGAAGCGCATGCTCGCCGGCGAATCGGGGCTCGGCGCCATCCAATCCTTCGACACCAGCCAGCTGACCGCGAAGATCGCCGGCCAGGTGCCGGCCGGGACCAAGGCCGAGGGCAAGCTCGACATCAACGAGTGGATCCCGGTCAAGGACCAGAAGAAGATGGACCGCTTCATCCAGCTCGCGCTCGTCGCGGCGGAGGAGGCGGTGCGGGATTCCGGCTGGATCCCGGAGGCCGAGGAAGACCGCGTCCGCACCGGCGTGATGATCGGCTCCGGCATCGGCGGCCTGCCCACCATCCATGAGGCGGCGCAGATCGTCTCCGCCGGGCGCGCGCGGCGGCTCTCGCCCTTCTTCATCCCCTCCGCGCTGATCAACCTCGCCTCCGGCCACGTCTCCATCCGCTACGGCCTGAAGGGGCCGAACCATTCGGTGGTCACGGCCTGCGCCACCGGCGTGCATGCGCTGGGCGACGCGGCGCGGCTGATCGCGCTCGGCGATGCCGAGGTGATGGTCGCCGGCGGCGCCGAGGCGGCGATCAGCGAGCTCGGCATGGCCGGCTTCTGCGCCTCCCGCGCCTTGTCCACCGGCTTCAACGACACCCCCACCAAGGGTTCCCGCCCCTGGGACCGCGACCGCGATGGCTTCGTGATGGGCGAGGGCGCCGGCGTGCTGGTGCTCGAGGAGTTCGAGCACGCCAAGAAGCGCGGCGCCAAGATCTATGCCGAGGTGGTCGGCTACGGCATGTCCGGCGACGCCTACCACATCACCGCGCCGACCGAGGATGGCGACGGCGCCTATCGCTCGATGAAGGCGGCGCTGGCCAGCGCGCGCATCACGCCGGCCGAGGTACAATACGTCAATGCGCACGGCACCTCGACCCCGATGGGCGACGACATCGAGCTCGGCGCGGTGGAACGCCTGTGGGGCGAGGCGGCGAAGGGCCTGGCGATGTCCTCCACCAAGTCGGCGGTCGGGCACCTGCTGGGCGCGGCCGGCGCGGTGGAGGGGATCTTCTCCATCCTCGCGATCCGCGACGGCGTGGCGCCGCCGACGCTGAACCTCGACAACCCGTCGAAGGAAAGCCCGATCGACCGCGTGGCGCACACCGCGCAGCAGCGCCCGATCGAGGTCGCGCTGTCCAACAGTTTTGGGTTCGGCGGCACCAACGCCTCCATCGTGTTCCGCAAGGCGGGCTGACGGGCGCCGGGGCGGGCGGGCAGGGCGCCCGCTCCGCCTGGAACCGCGCCGCTCGCGGACGCACGGGGCGGGCCCGCCGGCTGCCCGCGCCGGGCCCGCGGCCCCGCCAGGACATCCGGACTGCGTGAGCCGCGCGCGGCGGGGCTTGCCCGCGGCGCCGCGCCAGCCCAGACAGGGGGCGCCGATGTCCCGCCGCCTGGCTGTCCTCCTCCTCCTGCTCAGCATCCTCGTCGGGCTTGGCGCCGGCGGGGCGTGGTATGCGCGCCAGGCCTGGACCGCGCCCGGCCCGCTGGCCGAGCCGGTGCAGATGGTCGTCCCCCGCGGCGGCACCACCGCCATCGCGACCGCGCTGGTGGACCGCGGGGTGATCCGCGACGGCAATGCCTTCCTCGCCGCCGCCTGGATCACCCGCGACCAGGGCGCGCTGCGCGCCGCCGAATTCGTCTTCCCCGCCGGCGCGTCGCTGCGCGAGGTGCTGGGCGTGCTGCGCCAGGGCCGCATCGTCCAGCGCCGGCTGACCGTGCCCGAGGGCCTGAACGCCCGCCAGATCACCGCCCTGCTCGACGCCGCCGAGGGCCTGGCCGGCGAGACCCCGCCCTTCGCCGAGGGCGCGCTGCTGCCCGAGACCTATGCCTACCAGTTCGGCGACACCCGGGCCGCGCTGGTGCGCCGCATGACCCAGGCGATGGACCAGGCGCTGGCCGAGGCCTGGGCCGCCCGCGCCCCCAACCTGCCGCTGGCCACCCCGCGCGAGGCGCTGATCCTCGCCTCCATCGTCGAGCGCGAGACCGGCCGCGGCGACGAACGCGCCAAGGTCGCCGGCGTCTTCGTCAACCGGCTGCGGCGCGGGATGATGCTGCAATCCGACCCGACGGTGGCCTACGCCGCCGCCGATGGCGGGGTGCTGGAACGGCCGATCAGCCGCGCCGACCTCGACCGGGACCACCCCTTCAACACCTACCGCATCCGCGGCCTGCCGCCGGGCCCGATCGCGAGCCCGGGGCGGGAGAGCCTGCGCGCCGCCACCCAGCCGGAGGCGACCGAGTTCATCTTCTTCGTCGCCGACGGCACCGGCGGCCACGCCTTCGCGCGCACGCTGGAAGAGCACAACCGCAACGTCGCCCGCTGGCGCGAGATCGAGCGGACCCGCAGCGGCGCGCAGGCGCGGTGAGGGTGGGCCGCTTGGCCCGGGAGGGGCTCCGCCCCTCCCGATACCCACCCCGCCAAGGGCCGAAAGGCCCTTGGAACCCGGGGGCCTGGCGCGCGCGCGTCGCAGGCTGCGCGCTCAGCCGGTACGGGGGCACGGCGGCAGGATCGGGCACCAGGACGGGCATGCCGGGCAGGGGGCCTTCCATCCGGGCGGGGCGCGCCCAGCTACGGCTGCGCGGGGCGCGGGAGATCATCGGGATCGTGACGGAACCTGCCCTTCGCGCCCCGGCATGGCCAACGCCTGCCTTTATGCGGGGGCCAACTCGCCCCTGCCGCCTCGTCGCGACGACCGCCCTGCGCCTCTCCGCGGATGCACCGCGCCGCTTGGCCCCGAGGGGCGAGGCGTCCGCAGCTTTCCCTGGTGCCGTGCCGCCTGGGGCACGCCCCCCCGCCGTTCCCCAAACCCCTGGGTTCCAAGGGCCCTTCGGCCCTTGGCGGGGTGGGTATCGGGAGGGGCGGAGCCCCTCTCGGGCCACCCGCGCCACCTTCCGCCACGCCCCCGCATGCCCCCGCTGACCGGCCCCGGCCTCTGGTGGCGCATGCTGGTGATCGGCGCGCTCTGGGGTTCGTCCTTCCCCCTGCTGCGCCTGGTCGCCGCCGAGGTTCCGCCATTGGCGCTGGCCGGCCTGCGTGGCGGCTTCGCGGCGCTGGCGGTGCTGGTCTTCCTGCTGGTCACCCGCCAGATGGTCCGTGCCGGCTTCCCGCTGAAGCATGCCCTGGTGCTCGGCACCACCAATGGCTGGGTGCCCAACCTGCTGACGGCGGTGGCGCTGGCGCATCTGGAAGCCGCGCCGGCCGCGCTGATCCATGCCGCGACGCCGCTGCTGGTGGCGCTGCTGGCCATCCCCCTGCTGCGGGAGGAGCGCCTGACGCCGCGCGGCATGGCGGGAATGCTGATCGGCTTCGCCGGCATCGCCGTTATCCTCGGCCCGAAGGCGCTGGAGAGCGAGGCGTCGTTCCTGGGTGGCGTGCTGATCCTGCTGTCGGGCGTGTCCTATGCGCTGGGCACGATCTATGCGCGGCGGGTGCGGCCGGGGTCGCCGGCGCGGCTGGCGCTCGGGCAGCAGGTGGTCTCGGGCGCGGTCGCGATCCTGCTGTCGCTGCCCTTCGACCCGGGCACGGCCTATGCGCAGCCGGCCATGACCTACCTGGTGATCTTCGTGATCGGCGCCTTCGCCTCCGCCCTGCCGCTGGCGATGTTCCTGTCGCTGCTGGGTCGGGCGCGGGCGACCGATGCGGCGATGGTCGGCTACCTGCAGCCGCCCTTCGCGGCGGCGCTGGGGGCGGTGCTGCTGGGCGAATGGCCCTCGGCGAGCGTGCTGCTGGGGGGTGTCATCGTGCTGGCGGGCGTGTGGCTGGCCACCGGCAAGCCGCCCCAGCGGAAATGAGGGCGCGGCAGCGCCGGCAAGCGGAGGGTTCGCCATGGCCACCGGCCTGATCGCGCTGCTGGACGATGTCGCGGCGCTGGCGAAGGTCGCCGCCGCCTCGCTCGACGATGTCGCCGCGCAGGCCGGCAAGGCGGGCAGCAAGGCGATCGGCGTGGTGGTGGACGATGCCGCCGTCACGCCGCGCTACGTGGTGGGCTTCGCCGCGGCGCGGGAATTGCCGATCGTCTGGCGGATCGCGAAGGGCTCGCTGAAGAACAAGCTGCTGTTCCTGCTGCCGGGCGCGCTGCTGCTGGCCTGGCTGGCGCCCTGGGCGATCACGCCGCTGCTGATGCTGGGCGGCGCCTTCCTCTGCTACGAGGGCGCGGAGAAGCTGCTGCACGCCGTGCTGCCCCACGCCGCCGAGGCGCATGAGGAGGCCGCGGGCCTCGCCCCCGCCGACCCCGCCGCGCTGGAGGAGCTGCGCGTGCGCGGCGCCATCCAGACCGATTTCATCCTCTCGGCCGAGATCATGGCGCTGACGCTGTCGGGCCTCGGCGAGGCGTCCTTCGCCATGCGCGCGGCGGTGCTGGCGGTGGTCGGCATCGGCATCACGCTGCTGGTCTATGGCGCGGTGGCGCTGATCGTGAAGGCCGACGATGCCGGCGTGGCGCTGGCCGGCGATCCGCGGCCGGTGTCCAGCCGGCTCGGCCTGCGGCGGGCGGCGCCGGGCGAGCCCTCGGGCGCCGACCGTGCCCTGGCGCCGTTGACACAGGCGGCCGGGCGCGGCCTGGTGCTCGGCATGCCCTGGCTGCTGCGCGGGCTGGCGGTGGTGGGCACCGCGGCGATGCTGTGGGTGGGCGGCGGAATCCTGCTGCACGGTCTGGAGGAATTCGGCGCCGCCGGCCCCGCCCACCTGGTGCATGACGCGGCCGCATGGGCCACGGCGGCGGCGGGCGGGGCGGCGGGGTGGCTGGCCGGGGCGTCGCTGTCCGGGCTGCTGGGCCTGGCGGTGGGGGCGGCCACCATCCCGCTGGTGCAGGCGGCGGCGCGGCTCCGGGCGCGCCTGCGGCCGGCCGGCCGCGGTTGACACCGCCGCCGCGGCCCCGTATTCCGCGCCCCCTCGAAGGTCCAGGCCAATGAAGATCCGCAATTCCCTCAAGACCGCGAAGACGCGCGACAAGAACTGCTTCCTGGTGCGTCGCCGGGGGCGCGTCTACGTGCTGAACAAGAAGAACCCCCGCCTGAAGGCCCGCCAGGGCTGAGGCCGGGGCCGGCCCGGTCGCACCCCGAGGGGCGCGGCGCGGGCTGGCGCCGTTCGGCGTGTTGCGCACCGCGTCGGCAGGGGCGGCGCGGTGTTTTGCCGTCCCGGCTGCAATCGGAGGCTCGCGTGCCGGCGCGGGACGTCGTTACCTTGCGTCGTGCCGCCGCGAATGCGGGGTGGCAGAGGCCAAGGAGAGACGTCCATGAAGTTGCGCCCCGTGGCCCTGGCCGTGATGGCCGGGGCGGTCGCCGCCGCGCTTGGCGCCACCAGTCCTGCTTTCGCTGCCGATCCGCCCGCCCCCGACGAGATCGTCGATGCCTTCGAGGCGGTGCTGGGCCCGGTCCGCACGCATCGCCCGAGCCATGCCAAGGGCACCTGCGCCGCCGGGCATTTCGTGGCCACGCCGGACGGCACGCGGCTGTCCGTCGCGCCCACCTTCAGCGGGCAGCGCGTGACGGCGACGATCCGCTTCGGCGTCGGCGTCGGCAACCCGAACGGCGCCGACACCACGCGGACCACGCGGGGCCTCGCGATCCGCTTCGAGACGCCGGCCGGCGACATCTGGGACATGGCCAACATCTCGGCGCCGATCTTCGGCAACCCGACGCCGCGGGTGATGGTCGACGGCCTGCTCGCCCGCCGCCCGGACCCCGCCACCGGCCAGCCCAATGCCGAGCGCGTCGCCGCCTTCGTCGCCGCCAACCCTTCCACCACCTACCAGGGCCGGTGGCTCGCGCAGAACAACCCGCCGGCGAGCTGGGCGACCACGCCCTACTGGGGCGTCAACGCCTTCCGCTTCAAGGGCCAGGATGGCCAGGTGCGCCACGCCCGCTGGGTGTTCGAGCCGCGCGCCGGCACGCTGCGCCTGACCGAGGAGCAGATGCGGACGCTTCCCGCCAACTTCCTGGCCGACGAGCTGCGCACCCGCCTGGGCCGCGGCCCGGTCGAGTTCGACATGGTGCTGCAATTCCCTGGGCCCGGCGACGACCTGGTGAACCCGACGGTCGCCTGGCCGGATGACCGCCCGCGCACCACGGTCGGCCGCCTGACGGTGACCGAGGTCGCCCCCGGCCCCGGCGGCGCCTGCGACCCGATCAGCTTCCTGCAGCTGGACCAGGGCCCGGGCGTGGAATTCAGCGACGACCCGACGCTGCATGCCCGGACCGGGTCCTATGCGGTGTCGCTGAGCCGGCGGCTGCAGTAGCGGCCGCCTGTCGTCACCCTCGCCCGCAAGGCGGGGGACGCGGCGCCGAAGGCTGGGCGGTGTGGCGGCCGCCCGCCAGCGTGTTCTTCGCCCTGGCGGCAACCCGGCCCAGCCCCCAAGGCTTGCCCACCCCGCCTGCCACCGCCATTTTCCGCCCAGGGCCGGTAGCCTCCGCGCCGCGCCCCTGGGGACCGCACCACGCCATGATCGCCCTGCCGCCGCCCAAGGCCGACATCCTCGCCCGCCGCGCGGAGATCGTGGACGCGCTCCGCGCCATCTGCCCCGGCGAGGCGACGATCAGCGAACCCATCAGCCTCAAGCCCTACGAGACCGATGGGCTGACCGCCTATCGGCAGATGCCGCTCGCCGTCGTGCTGCCCTCCACGACGGAGCAGGTCGCGCAGGTCATGCGCTACTGCCACCTGAACGGCATCCGCGTGGTGCCGCGCGGGGCGGGCACCTCGCTGTCGGGCGGCGCGCTGCCGCTGGAGGATGCGGTGGTGATCGGCCTGATGCGCCTCAACCGCATCCTGGAGATCGATTTCGACGACCGGCTCGCGGTGGTGGAGGCCGGCGTCACCAACCTCGGCATCACCAGGGCGGTGGAGCACGAAGGCTTCTTCTACGCGCCCGACCCGTCCAGCCAGCTCGCCTGCATGATCGGCGGCAACGTCAACATGAACTCGGGCGGCGCGCATTGCCTGAAGTACGGCGTCACCGCCAACAACCTGCTCGGCCTCAGGCTGGTGACGCCGGAAGGCGACATCGTGGAGGTCGGCGGCGCGCATCTGGACGCCGCCGGCTATGACTGGCTCGGCCTGATGACCGGCAGCGAGGGCCAGCTCGGCATCATCACCGAGGTCACGGTGCGCATCCTGCGCGGGCCGGAGGGCGCGCGCGCCATGCTCGCCGCCTTCAAGGGCACCGAGATCGCCGGCGCCGCGGTGGATGCCATCATCGGCTCCGGCATCATCCCCGTCGCGCTGGAATTCATGGACAAGCCCTGCATCCATGCCTGCGAGGCCTTCGCGCATGCCGGCTACCCGCTGGATGCCGAGGCGATGCTGATCATCGAGGTGGAAGGCAGCGTCGCCGAGCAGGACGAGCTGCTCGCCCGCATCAAGGAGATCTGCGCGCGCTTCGACCCGATCAGCATGCGCGTCGCCAGCACCGCCGAGGAATCCATGGCGATCTGGAAGGGCCGCAAGGGCGCCTTCGGCGCGGTCGGGCGCATCAGCCCCGATTATCTCTGCATGGACGGCACCATCCCGACCGGCGAGTTGCCGCGTGTGCTGAAGCGCATGGGCGAGATGAGCGACGAATACGGCCTCAAGGTCGCCAACGTCTTCCATGCCGGCGACGGCAACCTCCACCCGCTGATCATGTTCGACGCCAACGACCCGGAAAGCTTCCGCAAGGCCGAGGCCTTCGGCGCCGACATCCTGAAGCTCTGCGTCGAAGTGGGCGGCTGCCTGACCGGCGAGCACGGCGTCGGCGTCGAGAAGCGCGACCTGATGACCGTGCAGTTCAAGGCGCATGAGCTGGACCAGCAGCGCCGCATCAAGTCGGCCTTCGATCCCGGCTGGCTGCTGAACCCGCACAAGGTCTTCCCCCTGGCCGACGCTGCCCCGGCGGCCTGACGGATGGCCAAGCAGCGCCTGTTCCTGGCGGCCGCGCCGGGCGCCGACCGCGCTGGCTTCCGCGCGCGGCTGCTCGCCGAGACCGGCCCGGCGCTGCGCGACGCCGTGCCGGCGCTGGCGGCGCTCTCGCTCGACCTGGTGGATGCGACGCCCGCCGCCCCACCCTGGCAGCGCCCCGGCGAGCCCGCGGCGCCGGTGGGGGAGCCGGATCACGACGCCGTCCTCGACTGCTGGGGCGACGACGCGGCGCTCCGGCAAGCGGCCGCCTTCCTGGGCGACCTGGCCCGCATCGCCGTCCGGGTCGAGGAGAAGGTCGAGAAGGACGAGTTGCCCCGTCCCGCCGGCCGCGCGCCGGGCGTCAAGTTCCTCTCGCTCATGACCTTCCAGCCGGACCTGCCGGCGCCCGCCGCGCGGCGGCTCTGGGCGCATCACGCGCCGCTCGCGCTCGAGGTGCATGTCGGCATGGCGCGCTATGTGCGCGACTGGGTGGTGGCCGGCGCCGCGCCCTTCCACGGCATCGCGGAGCTGCACTTCCCCTCGGTCGAGGCGATGACCACGCGCTGGTTCCGCGACGCGGCCGGCCGCGCCGCCATCGCGCATGACGTCGGCCATTTCCTGCTGCGCGCGACCAGGCTCTACACCACCGAGCACGTGCTGAAGGCCCATCCATGACCACCCCGCTCGCGCCGCCCGACGAGGCCGGCGTCGCCGAGGCGATCCGCGCCGCCGCCGCTGCGCGCGAGCCGCTGGCCATCGAGGGCAACGGCACCAAGCGCGCGCTGCTGCGCCCGGTGCAGGCGGCGCGGCTGCTCAGCACGCGGGCGCTCACCGGCATCACGCTGTATCGCCCGACGGAGCTGGTGATCTCCGCCCGCGCCGGCACGCCGCTCGCCGAGATCGAGGCCGCGGTCGCCGAGCGCGGCCAGATGCTGGCGCCCGAGCCGCCCGACACCGGCGCCATCTTCGGCGCGGCGGCGCAGGCGACGACCGGCGGCGCCTGCGCGCAGGCGACGGTGGGCGGGATCGTCGCCACCAACCTGTCGGGGCCCCGCCGCATCACGGTGGGCGCGATGCGCGACCACCTGCTCGGCATCCGCTTCGTCAACGGGGCGGGCGAGGTGGTGCGCAGCGGCGGTCGCGTGCTGAAGAACGTCACCGGCCTCGATCTCTGCAAGCTGCTGGCGGGCAGCCACGGCACGCTCGGCGTCATCACCGAGGTGACGCTGAAGGTGCTGCCGGCGGCCGAGACCTCCGCGACCGTCACCGTCGCCGTGCCGGACCTGGCGGCCGGCGTGCGCGCGCTGAGCGCCGGGCTGGGCAGCCCCTATGGCGTCACCGGCGCGGCGCTGCTGCCGCAGGGCCATGGCGACCTGCCCGGCCCCGTCGCGCTGCTGCGCATCGAGGACTTTGCCTCCTCCGTCGCCTACCGCACCGGCCGGCTGCGCGAGGACCTGGCCCCCTTCGGCGACGTCTCGCTGATCGGGGCCGCGGCCTCCGTGCCCCTCTGGCGCGCGGTGCGCGATGCCGCGCCGCTGGCCGCCCGGGCGGAGGAGGCGATCTGGCGCGTCTCCGTCCGCCCCAGCGCCGGCCCCGGCATCGCCGCGGCGGCCGAGGCGATCGGCGGCCGCGCGCTGCTGGATTGGGGCGGCGGCCTGGTCTGGATCGCCGGCCCCGCGACGGAGGCCGCGCATCAAGCCGTGGTCGCCGCGGCCGCGGCGGCGCGCGGCACCTTCACCCTGTTCCGCGGGCCGGAGCCGCTGCGTGCCGCCGTCGCGGTGCTGCCCGAGGAACCCGCCCCGCTCGCCGCCATCGCCGCGCGGGTCAAGGCGGCGCTGGACCCGGCCGGCGTGCTCAACCCGGGCCGGATGCGCGCCGGCGGCTGAGCGCCGCGCCTCGATGGCGCCGGCCGGCGCGGCGGACCGCGCCAGCCGGCCCCATGTCCGGAGGCGTTTTCGCGCCCCGGGTAACCCTCGCCTCGGGCATAGCGCGAAGGTGCGAAGCGGGCGTGAAGGTCGCGATGCGTGCCCCTGGCGTGGTGGGTTCCGGCCGCCGCCATGCAACCCGCGCGGCCGGCGGCCTGCAACCACCGGTCGCTTGCGTGCCCCTTGCCGGTTCAGCATTCTGCGCGCGCGACGTCGGAGCCCGCCATGCGCCTGCCCCGCCTCGCCTTCGCCGCCGCCCTGCTGCTGGTCCCGGTGGCCGCGCCCGGCGCCGCCACGCTGGTGCCGTTCGCCAGCTTCGGCCATACCGGCGCCATCGTGGATTGGACCGTGCCGGAGACCGGCACCTGGCAGATCGTCGCCACCGGCGCGCAGGGCGGACGCACCGACCAGTCTTTCGATCCTTCGTATCTGTCCATGGGCGGGCGAGGCGCCCGCATGGGCGGGTTGTTCGACCTGACCGTCGGTACCGTCCTGCAGGTCGCCGTCGGCGGCGCCGGCGCCACCACGGAGGTTGCTGGAGCTGGCGGAGGCGGGTCCTTCGTGGTCGCGCCAGGCGACACGCCCCTGGTCGTTGCGGGGGGTGGCGGTAGCGGGGCAATACGAGCTGAGCGGCTAGAAAGTCGCGGTGGTGCGTTCCCGTTCTGGATCGACGCCAGCACCAGCGAGGCGGCGTGGGGCACGAACGGTTTTCTTCTGACGTCCTTCACCGGCGAGGGAGCACCTTCCCAAGGCGATCATGCCGGCGGCGGCGGCTGGAACTCGGATGGCGGCTCGGGCTTTAGTGGCACGGGCGGCGCGAGCTGGTTCAATGGCCTGGCTGGCGGACGGCAATCCGACTCCTGCGGCGACGGCAGCCATGGCGGCTTCGGCGGCGGCGGGGCCGGCGGCACCGGTGGCAGTGGATGCTCCGGCGGCGGCGGCGGTGGCGGCTGGTCGGGCGGGCCGGGCGGCTCGCTCGCCGGCGGCGGCGGGTCCTTCTTCAACACCACCCTCGGCTACGGCACCGCGCTGTTCCCGCTGATCGCGGAAGCCGGCATCGGCTACGGCCACGGCTTGGTCACCTTCGCCATCCTGCGCGAGGACAGCGTCACGCCCGTCCCCGAGCCCGCCTCCCTCGCCCTGCTCGGCCTGGCGCTGGCGGGGCTGCGCGGCCGCGCGCGCCCCACCGCCTGACGCCAAGCGCGCCCCGCGCGCGCCCCGGTCCCCGATCCGGCCGGGCCGTCCGCCACCGGGCGCGGGCGGGCGCGCCGCCCGGCTTCCGGCCCGCCGCCGACCGTGGAAAGCTGCGCCATGCCCAATGGCCGCCCCGGCGACAGCCGCCTGCACGACATCCTCCATCTCGGCATCCCGGTCTTCGGCCCTTCCTGCGACGCCCTGGTGCGGGAGATCGCGATGCACCTGCCGCCCGGCCGCCTCGGCGAGCTGCGCGAGCTGGTGGAGGGCTGGCCCTCCGCCGCCGACGGCAGCCCGCAGGACCTCGATGCGCTGTTCCACCGCCTGGCGGCGCTGCGCGACGCGCCCGCCCCGCCGCTCGGCCCGGTCCCGCACTCCGGCCTGCCGACGGCGCCCATCTTGCGCGGCGGGGCCGGCCCCGGCATCGCGCTGATGCTGCTGGGCGGCGCGGCCGGCCTGCCGATCGGCTTCGTCGCCTACCTGGTGTCGCGCGAGGCGCTGCTGCCCGAGGAGCTGCATGGCTCGGAACCCGCCATGTGGGCCATCGTGCTGGCCGCCGCCGCGCCGATGGCGCTGCTCGGCCTGGTGCAGGGCGCGCGGCCGAGCCGCGCCGGCCATGCGCTGCTGCTCGGCATGCTGGGGTTTCTGGCCGGCGGCATCGCCATCGGCCTGGCGGGCGGCGTGCTGGCCTTCATCCTGGGCGCGGTCATCGGCGTCTCCCAGGCCGAGGGCACCTTCGCCATGGGCGTGGTCCTCGGCCTGATGCCGGTGCTGACGCTGGCGGGCGGGCTCGCCTGCGGCATCTGGGCGGCGCGCCGCGCCTGGGCATCCTGGCGGCGCTGAGCGCGATCGCCCCGGGGCGGAACGTTCGGCGGCGTGACCCGCGCGACGGAACAACGGGCTGAGCCACGCCGCCTTTCCCCCCGCCCGCCAAACCCTTATCTGCTGGGGCGCAGGGGGAGGTTCCATGCAGACCAGCTTCACCGAGGCCCAGCTCCGCGACCCCGACACCGCGGAGAGCAACCGGATTCTCCGCACCTGCGTCCATTGCGGCTTCTGCACCGCCACCTGCCCGACCTTCGTCCTGCTGGGCGACGAATTGGACAGCCCGCGCGGCCGCATCTACCTGATCAAGGACATGCTGGAGAACGACCGCCCGGCGACGCCGGAGGTGGTCAAGCATGTGGACCGCTGCCTGTCCTGCCTGTCCTGCATGACCACCTGCCCGTCGGGCGTGAACTACATGCACCTGGTGGACCATGCCCGCCGCCACATCGAGGAAACCTACGACCGCCCGGTGCATGAGAAGGCGCTGCGCAAGGTGCTGTCCTTGGTCCTGCCCTATCCCGGCCGCTTCCGGCTGGCGCTGCTCGGCGCCATGGCCGGCCGGCCCCTCGCGCGCTTCATCCCCGGCGCCTCGGTGCTGGCCGGGCGGCTGCGCGCGATGCTGAAGCTCGCCCCGGCATCGCTGCCGCCGCCATCCGCCGTGGAACGCCCCGGCACGCATCGCGCGGTGGGCCCGCGCCGCGGCCGCGTCGCGCTGCTGACCGGCTGCGCGCAGCAGGTGCTGGCGCCCTCGATCAACGAGGCGACGATCCGGCTGCTGACGCGCATGGGCCTCGACGTGATCGTGCACCAGGACCAGGGCTGCTGCGGCGCGCTCGACCACCACATGGGCCACCACGACCCGGCGATGCGCCTGGCGCGCGCCAACATCGAGGCCTGGCACGAGGAGATCCGCGGCAAGGGTCTGGATGCCGTCGTCATCAACGCCTCCGGCTGCGGCACCACGGTGAAGGATTACGGCTTCATGTTCCGCGCCGAGGCGCCCGAGGTCGCGGCGCGCGCCGCCGCCGTCTCCGCGCTGGCCATGGATGTCACGGAGGTGCTGACGAAGTTCGGCTATGCGCCCGCGCGCGAAAAGCCCGGGCTGACGGTGGCCTACCACGCCGCCTGTTCGCTCCAGCACGGCCAGAGGATCACGACGCTGCCGAAGGACCTGCTGAAGCGCGCCGGCTTCGCGGTGAAGGAACCGGCGGAGGGGCACCTCTGCTGCGGCTCGGCCGGCACCTACAACCTGATGCAGCCGGAGATCGCGGGCCAGCTGCGCGACCGCAAGCTGGCCAACCTGGACCGCACGCGGGCGGACCTGATCGCCGCCGGCAACATCGGCTGCCTGACCCAGCTTGCGGGCGGCGCGATGCCCACCGTGCACACGGTGGAACTGCTGGACTGGATGGCGGGCGGGCCGGAACCGGCGGCGGTCGCGGCCGCGCGGGCCGCTAAGCGCGCGGCGGCCTGACCGGCGGGGGAAGGGGCGCTACCCCATAGGGGCGAAGTTGCCGGATGGTCAGCGCCAGGTGGCCCGGGGGGAGGCTTCGCCTGCCCCGTCGAACGCCTTCGGCGTCCGACCCCCCCCACCACCAGGGCTGCCGCCCTGGACCGGCGTCAGCAGAAAAGCGGACGAAAAAGGGCTCCAGGGGAAGCTGCCCCTGACCGGAGCGCGAGGCGGAGCCTCGTCCTGCGCCATTGCGCGACGCTCTGCCGGAAAAGGGGCCCAGCTTCGCGCGTGGGGGGCGTCCTACCCCTCCGTCCCGAAGCACCGGTCCCCGGCATCGCCGAGCCCGGGGACGATGAAGCCGCGGTGGTCCAGCTTCTCGTCCAGCGCCGCGGTGTAGATCGGCACGTCCGGGTGCGCCGCCGCCAGCCGCGCCACGCCCTCGGGTGCGGCGACGACGCAGACGAAGCGGATCGAGGTCGCGCCGGCTTCCTTCACCCGCGCGATCGCCGCCGCGGCGCTGCCGCCGGTGGCCAGCATCGGGTCGAACAGGATCGCGCCGCGCACCGTCACCTCGGGCGGCATGCGCAGCATGTACTGGCTGGGCTGCAGCGTGTGCTCGTCCCGCACCAGGCCGACATGGCCGACGGGCGCTTCGGGCATCACCTGCATGCCC